>JAZUFG010000101.1:0-25847 GCA_045640565.1 Oscillospiraceae bacterium
GCTGGATCACAAAAATCAAATTGCACATATCGAAACGGATTCGGGAACGATCGATTTTGATATGAGATAGTATTCTGTATCCGTATGCGGCACTCGCTGCCGGATCACACGAAAACACTGGAACTCCGATAAGAACCTGCCCGCTGGTGTACTTTTGCTTCGACTTACCTACATTTACGCACCGTTTACTTCGACTTAGGCAACAAAAATCCCACATTTGTCTACCAAGACAAATGTGGGATTTTTGAACGATGTGTTCCACTTTGCGGAACGTGATGCGCACTTCGTGCGTGATGTTCGCCTGCGGCGAGTGATGTGCCTGCGGGCGTGGGTGAACACATCACATCACTTTGCGGCGCAGACGCAATACATCACTATGGCGTAGCCATAACATCACTGCGAGTGAAACGAGCAACATCACTTTACTTATCATGGTTTTCATACTATAGTACGTTTGAAAGATAGGTGCAAATATGGATATATCCTTCAAATTAGGAAATGAAAAATTCAATTACAGAGTATGTGCCATGATGATTTCTGATAATAAAATCTTGGCAATGCACGATGACCGCTCGCCTTATTTCTATTTACCCGGTGGAAGAGTTTTAATGGGAGAAACAGCGGAGACTGCTGTTGTTAGAGAAATTCAAGAGGAATTAGGCATAACTCCCAAGATCATTCGCCCATTGTGGCTTAACCAAGCATTCTTTACAGAAGATGTTGATAAATTACATTATCATGAATTATGCATTTATTTTTTATTGGATATTTCAGATACTGGATTACTGGAAAAAGGGAATAAATTCACATCTAAGGAAGGCCATCGAACACATTCATTTGAATGGTTGGAATTTGATAGATTAAAAGATGAGTATTTCTATCCCCTGTTTTTGAAAAAGGACATCTTCTATCTTCCAAACGAATTTACCATTCGTGCTGAATTTGAATAGTTCGACAAGTTTCAGTTTGTCGAGAGAGTGCGCAGCAAGTGACAGCCCTGCAGACGTACCTTTTTTTAGGGTCTTACCTACCAAAACGTACAGTTTTCCGGGCTTTAGACATGAAAAGACCTCGTTCTTCGGAACGAGGTCTTTTCAATGATATCCGTTCCTGTCGGAACGGGTGATATATTTGAGGCCTATTTTTCTTCTTGCAGCTTTGCTTTATATTCCCGGAAGAGGCGGAGGAATTTCCGGGATAAGAGAAGCAGAGCGATCAAATTGGGAACGATCACAAGACCGACAACGATATCGCAGATGCTCCATACTTCCAGAGTGGAGAGTAGAGTTGCAAGGATGGGCAGGACGAAGAAGAGCAGGTTAACAAATTTGGAGGCCTTGATGCCGACCATCCATTCCGTGCAGGTCCGGAATTCCACAAAGAAGCCCAGATAACCGGAATAGCAGAAGAGTACGATAGCGATGCAGAGAATAACGGAACCGAACCTGCCCCAAGTTCCCTCAAAGGCCCGGAATACCATGCCGACGCCAACGGTTTCCTCTGTAACCGTGGGGAGCACCTCTGCGCAGAGAATGGCGAGGCCGGTCAGAGAGCAGACGATAATAGTATCCACAAAGACTTCAAAAATACCAAACATACCCTGATGAATGGGATGATCTGTCTGGGCTGTTGCGTGGACGGTTGCAGATGTGCCCATGCCGGCTTCGTTGGAGAAGATTCCCCGGGCCGCACCCTTGGAGATCGCCATGGTTACGGTGGCGCCTGCAAAACCCCCGATTGCCGGGGCGGGGGCAAAGGCATACTTAAAGACGGAGCCCAAAGCCGCGGGCAGGTTTCCGATGTTTCCGAAGATGACGCCCATGCAGCCGATGAAATAGATGATGACCATAGGAGGAACAATGACGGAGGAAACCTGGCCTACCTTTTTCACACCGCCGGAAAGAATAATGATGAGGGAAATGACAACAACGACTGCGGCCACAATGATCGTCGGAACGCCGAATACTTCATTCACGGCATCTGCCAAGGTGCTTACCTGGATCGCGCAGGCATCGGTTGCGATATCCAGCAAGAGAGCGATGCCATAAATAACGGCTAAGACCTTGCCGATTTTGCCCAGGGCAGCTTTCATATAGTGCATGGGGCCGCCGTAGTATTCCCCGTCCACGATCTTGCGATATTTTACAGAGAGGGAAACCTCGGCCATTTTTGTCAGCATGCCGACGATGGCAATGAGCCACATCCAGAATACAGCTCCGGGGCCGCCCACTGCGATGGCAGTTGCCACACCGGCAATATTTCCGGAGCCGACTGTGCCGCCAAGCACCGTTGTGATTGCCTGCCAGGGGGTCAGTTGTCCTTCGTGATTCTCCGCGTCCTTCTTTTTGCCGAAAATTTCACCGATGGTCTTCCGCCACCAGGTTCTGAATCCTGTGATCTGGAAAAAGCCTGTGGAGACAGAAAGATAGAGGCCCACACCCACAATAAGGATAGTGAGCGGTATTCCCCAGATAAAATCGGTGAAATTGTAGATTTTTTCAAACATAGATTTCCATTCCTTCCTCTTGACGCTGGCTTCGGCCGGCACCCGGCGCTGTGGAACTGAGGCCGGCAGCTGCGCAAACACAGAGGAGATTTTATCACGAATCCGCAGGAAATCAAGGGCTATTCCATATTCCGGATGCAGAAAAGGGCTGTTCCATAGGGGAGAGAGGTACGGTTGAAGAGAGTCTGTTCCGGCGATATGCGTGAATATTTTGATTGCGGAGATGGGAGAAATAGTATATACTTTTCCGTAGCCGGAAATCATAATTCTAAATATGATGAATCTAGGAGGGCTTATGTCCAGAGATCGCTACGACGCCAGGAGGGTTGACCTTCCGGGGCTCATGCAGTGCTGTATTGATCTGAAGCCGGGAAGAATGGAAAACGAAGTATACATGAACTTCGATATTGATGTGACCAATCTTTCCCGCTATATGGGAGAGAAAAAAGCGGCGGATGAGCATATAACCTATTTCCAGGCATTTGTGACTGCAATAGGCAAAGTTATCTATTCAAGACCAAAGCTGAACCGTTTTGTCTCAAACCGTCACATGTATGAGCACAAGGATGTAGTGCTTTCCTTCGTGGCAAAAATGAGCCTGAATGATAAATCCGAGGAGATTATGCTCTGTATCCCCGTTGCTCCGGAGGACAACATGACCGCAATTGCGGAAAAGGTGCAGGGGAAAATAGAGAATCTCCGGGGTAAAAAGGTGGAAAAGAAGGGCGCTAACAGCGCGATTGACGTGCTGTGCAAGCTTCCCAATATTATCCGCGTACCGATATTCGGCTTGATCAAGTGGCTGGCAAAAATCGGAAAGCTTCCCCGGGGACTTGCCAAGGATAATATCTATTTCAGCAGCATGATCCTTTCTAACCTGGGTTCCATCAAGTGCGGAGCGATCTACCATAACCTTGCAAACTTCGGCACCTGCTCCGGTTTAGCCACGATGGGGGAAATTCGGACCGTTAAAGTCTTGAATGATAATGGGGAAGAAAGCACCAAAAAAGTCTGCGAATTCGGGATAACACTGGATGAGCGCATAGCGGACGGTTATTATTTTGCAAAGAGCGGAAAGATGATAGAGTATGTTCTCATGCATCCGGAGCTTCTTGAGGAGCCGGTAGGCAAGAAAGTGGAAATGCCGGAGCTGCGGGAATAAAGTGCCGAGGAGTACATGCGGCAGTCATTATGACAGAAAAGGCCTGGAAATGGCATGATGGGGCCAAAGGAGAACTTTGAATGAATATATTGTTTGTGGGAAACAGTTTTACCTATTATCACGCAATGACGGGGATCTTTTGGGAAATCTGCCATCAAAACGGAAAAGATGTCAGCGTTGAAGAAATAACGGTAGGCGGCTGGTATTTGCACCAGTACGCGGACCCCGCTGACAAGCACGGGCTGGCTGTTCCCTATAAGCTGCGGCAGAAAAAATGGGATATCGTTGTGCTGCAGGACCAAAGCGCGAATCCGGCCAAGGACCCGGAGGATTTCTTTACAGCCTCACGGACTCTCTGCAATTGGATTCGCGAGGCAGGGGCAAGGCCCTGTTTCTACCAGACCTGGGCTTACCGTGACGGAACGGAAAAACTCGCATCCGTCGGAATGGGCTACCGGGACTTTTATGAGGCTCTGAAAGCCTCCTATGAAAAGGCGGCTCTGGAAGAGCAGGCTCTTCTTGCTCCTGTGGGAACGGCATTTATGGACATCTCTCTGAATCATCAGGAGATCAATCTCTTTGAAGAGGCGGATGATTATCATCCCACGACGGCGGGGGCTTTCCTGGCTGCATGCGTGTTTTATCAAACACTGTTTGGAGAGAAGCCGGAGAAGCTTTATTACCCGGAGGGACTTTCCGAGGAAAGATGCCGGATCCTCCGGGAGTTAAAATGACAGAAAGGAAGCCGACACCTAAGTGTCGGCTTCCTTTAAATTCGGAAAGGGAAAGAGAGAGCGATGAAGGAAAAAGTATATTCGTTTCTAAAAACAATACCCGAAGGAAAAGTAGTTACCTACGGCCAAATTGCCGAATATCTCGGAAACAGAAAACTTGCCAGGGTCGTGGGAAACATTCTGCATGGCAACCCGGACCCAATCGGTCAGCCTTGCTATAAGGTTGTCAACCGAAAAGGAGAACTTGCTGAGAATTTCGGCGATTCGGGTGGAATTGATACGCAGAAGCAGCGATTGGAAAACGACGGAATTGAAGTCAAAGACTATCGGGTGGATTTAGAAAAATACCAATGGAAATTTTGAGATCTGCAGTATTTTTAGAGGATAAGGCCGTATTTCTTTGTAAGAGGAAGGAGAGCTTCCCGGCTCAGGGACCCTGTATAAAGGGCACGTCCCTGGTAGGCGCGAAGGGCCTTTTCCAGGAGGGCGGCATCCTCACAAAGGAAACAGAGAGGATTCTTTATGCAGTATTGGACATCGGAGAAAGTCCGGATATCCTCGTGGCTGCGGATTTCCAAAGCAAAAACTTCACCCTCATCCAATTCACAGATATTATCTTCCAAATCATCATCACAGGCAAAAACTGTTTCACAGGCAGCGTCATGCAGGAGGAATGCCTGCTTTTCCGTGGCAGCGGGCAGATAAGCCCTCTTCTCGGAATCAGGGCTCTTGACGGAAACTTCGTCAAGGGCCTTTTTGATTGCCGCAATATATTCAGGATCCGTGCCGCAGCAGCCTCCGAAGATAGACGCGCCGGCTTTGGCGAGAACCGGGATATAACCAGCAAACTCCTCCGGCCCTACGGAGTAGACGGTTTTGCCATCCACTTCCGTGGGGAGTCCCGCATTCGGCTTGACGAGAATGGGAATTTCGGAAAGCGCATAAAGGCGCTCTACCTGTTCTGCCAGTTCCTTGGGCCCCATAGAGCAGTTCAGGCCGAAGACATCCGCGCCCATCCCCTGCATGATCTGCAGGGCAGCGCAGACATCTGTCCCCATAAGCGTGCGGCCGTTTTTGTCACAGGTAAAAGAGACAAATACCGGCTTTTCGGATACGCTTTTCACAGCAAGCAGCGCGGCGCGGGCTTCCGGGATGCCGGTCATGGTTTCGATGACGAAGAGGTCAACTCCCGCATCGTTGAGAGCCGCCGCCTGCTCCAGGTAGATCCCATAGATATCCTCAAAGCTTTTATCCCCCATGGGATAGAGCATGCTGCCTGTGGAGGAGATATCGCCTGCCACCAGAGCTTTGCCGCCGGCAGCTTCTTTGGAGAGCTTCACGAGCTCCCGGTTGTAGTCTGCGACTTTGCCTTTGATGCCGTGCCGTTCCAGCATAGCGGAGTTTGCACCGAAGGTGGGAGAATACAGGATCTGCGCTCCTGCAGCCACATAGGCAGCTTGAATTTTGCGCACGGCATCCGGGTGCTCCAAGGTCCATTTCTCGGGACAGCTGCCTCTGGGAAGTCCCAGCTTTTGCAGTTGGGTGCCCATGGCACCGTCCAGAATGATCGGGAAAGTAAAGTCCATATTTAATTTCCTTTCTGTTCGGGGAAACTCATGGCTTCCACAAAGCGGTCGTTGAAGCCTATGTCGGAGGAGAGCTCCAGATAGGCGCATTTTTTCTTGATTTCCGGAAGCTCCCGGCGCTTTGAAGGGGCCAGGAGCGCCTGCGCGGCGCCGGAGAGGCTGGTATTGCCCAGAAGTATGACTTTATCCGCAAGCTCTTCGGGAAGCATGCCGATCCTGACAGCGCTCTCGCTTCGGATTCCGCTGCCGAAGCCCCCGGAAAGATAGAGCTGATCGATATCCCCGAAAGAGATCTTTTTCGTTTCCGTCAGTCGGGTGATGCCTGCGGCGATGGCAGCCTTTGCCAGCTGAAGCTGACGGATGTCCCGCTGGCTTATATATACGGAGTCAGTGAGATAGAATCTGCCCTCGCTGCTGCTTCGGAGGGAGCCGCTTTCGTCCAGATAGCCTAAATCCAGAAGGCAGGCCAACAAGTCCAGCAGGCCGGAGCCGCAAATCCCCTTTGCTTCGCCTCCGCCAAGCACTTCAAAATTCAGATGCCCGGCCCGGGGAAAGACTCGGTATATGGCACCGCAGAGGGCAGGCATGCCGCAGGAGATCCCGGCGCCTTCAAAGGCCGGCCCGGAGGCAACGGCGCAGGAGGTCAGGCCGTTTTTATTTCCCAGGACGATTTCCCCGTTGGTACCCACATCAATAAAAAGAGAGGTTTTTTCGGAATCGCAAACCTTTGCAGCAAGAAGACCTGCCGTGATGTCTCCCCCCAGATAGCCGGCAACGCAAGGGGAAAGATAGAAAGGGATCCCCTCCAGGATGACGGATTCGCCGGCTGTGAAATAGCTGAGAGGGAGATAAGGAGCAACGGCTATGGAGGCGGGGGAAATCTTTGCAAAAATATGCTCCATTACGGTATTGCCCGCCAGGAAACCTTCCCGGATTTCCTCTTTCGGAAGAGCGTTTTCTGCGCAGAGGAAGGAGAGCATCTGAAGGATCTGAGCCTGCTGCTCCCGGCAGAGGCGGTCCAGACCGTCGGTATGTTCCATACAGTAGCCAATGCGGGAAATCACATCCGCACCGTAGGATTTCAGAATATTCCAGCGGCTTGTGCTGCCGATTTCTTTTCCGCTGTTCAGATCATAAAGGCTCATAGCCACCGTGGTGGAGCCCAGGTCCACAGCCACACCGAAGCCTTCCCGGCCACCCCCGACATTTTCTGCTTGTTGCGCTGAATTCCACAAGGGTTCCCGGCTGTCATCCGGCAGGAAGACCTCACAGTCTTCCGTCAGAAGTGTGGAGCAAGCCCGGACTTCTCTGAGCTCGTCCCCGACCTTCAAGGTGACCTTGCATTTTCCGCAGAGACCGTGGCCGCCGCAGGGAGCTCCGATACTGCAGCCCCATTTTTGCAGAAGGTCCAGAAGCCTGTCACCGGGTTCAAAGCTGTGGGCAATATGGGAATTGTTATAGTGGACGAATATCCTTGACATATCTCTGATCTGTTCCTATAATCAAAATGTGTGCAGGAAAACTGCCTATTATTCTACACTTTACGGCATGGAAAAACAAGATGGATTGGTTAAAACTTGCCCGTGAGATCGGATTTGAGGATGCCTGCATTCTGAAAGCAGGGGATCTGATTCCCAAAAATGAAGTCCGCGAAATGTGTTCCGCGGACCGCTGCAGGGCGTATGGAAGAAATTGGACCTGCCCTCCTGCCTGCGGGACGGTCGAGGAGTGCACGAGAAGGATAAAAAGCTGCTCTTCCGGCATTTTGGTGCAGACGGTAGGAAGGCTGGAGGACAGCTTTGACGGAGAGGGGATCACTGCCGCCCAGAAGATTCACCTGAGCCGCTTTTCCACCATGGTGAGCCGGGCACGGAGCCTTGTTAAGGACTGCCTTCCCCTGGCTGCAGGAACCTGTACCCGATGCGAGGTCTGCAGCTATCCCGATGCACCCTGCCGCAATCCGGAAGGAGCCTTTTCTTCCATGGAGGCCTATGGGCTCCTTGTCAGTGAGGTGTGCAGAAAGAGCGGCATGCAGTATTATAAGGGAGAAAATACGGTTTCCTTTGTATCCTGCGTTCTCTTTCGGGAGAAGCAGTAGAAAATAAAATGCTTTATTTGCAGACCTTTTCCGCAGGAGAAGGCCTTGCAGATGCGGCTATCGTGAAAGAACGGGGGAATGGAAGATTATGAAAATGGAAAAACTCGGATTTCCGGAAAAGCTGGGCTTCGGAAGTTATTCCGCAGCGTCTAATATCGTTTATCAGTTTAAGAGCCTCTATTACCTTTTTTTCCTGACGGAGGTTCTGAATATTCCCATGGGTGCGGCAGGAACGATCCTCTCCCTGGGCATTGTCTGGGATGCTGTCAACGACCCCTTGGTGGGCATTTTTGCCGTCAATCACCGCTTTAAAAACGGCGACCGGGTTCGTCCCTTCGCCATCTATTCCGCAGTGCCTTGGGCCATAACGCTGATTCTGATTTTCACGAATTTCCATGCCTCCCGGGCGGGAACGATCATTATTGCTTCCGTGGGCTATTTCCTCTTTGAACTCTTCTATACGGCAAATGATATTCCCTATAACTGTATGGCCGGATTGGCTACCAATGAGGATGCCGACCGCAGGTCCATCAATGTCCATCGGAACCTGGGAAGCTGTGTGGGAACAGCCATCGGTGCGGTTGCCTGCTTCCCGCTGCTGAATCTCTTCGGCGCTCTGGATGATAACGGCAATCTGGACCCCACCAACGGAAGCCGGGGCTTTTTCCTGGCGGCCTGCGTCATGGCAGCAGTGTGTATTTTCGGCGGGCTTGTCCACTATTTCACCACCAAAGAGCGGGTCCAGCCCAAGAAGGAAGAGGAAGAGCATGTGAGCATCTTCCGCGTTTTTAAGGTCCTCTACGGTTACCGCCCCTTTGTTCTGAATACCCTTTATATCCTCTTCTACGGCGTTATCACCCTCTCTCTTCTCACCTGCCTCACCTATTATTGCACCTATGTCCGGGGCTCTGCAGATGATGTTACGGTCATTGAAGCAGCCTATCTTGCGGCGTCCCTTGTTACGACCCTTTTCGTTTCCAAGATTGATGCGAAGCTGGGAAGAAAGAAGACTATGCTTCTCGGCGGCGTGCTTTTCGCGCTGGGAAAGCTTTGGTTTATTTTGGACCCCTATTCTCAGGCGGCCCTTTATCTGAACTGCATTTCCACCGGCGTGGCAGTTGCCATTACCTATGTCATGTTCAATACCAACCGGAACAACCTTTCGGACCTGGTCGAATGGCGGGAGGGGAGACGCTATGACGGTATGATCGGCACGGCAGATAACTTTTCCACCAAGCTGGGCGAAGCGCTGGCGGCTAAGCTTCTGACCGGCGCCCTTGCAAGGGCGGGCTATGATGCAGCGCTCACAGTTCAGCCGGAATCGGCCATTAGAGCGATCAATGCCATGATGGGCTGGGTCCCGGCCATTTTCGGCGTTCTGATTATCGTGATCGTTCCTTTCCTGGGCATTGAAAAAGAAATGAAGAAAATGCGTGCAGAGTAAGAAACAATAAAAGAAGAAAAAAGTTCTGAAGTGATGTCTGCTGAATAAACTGCCGAGCGGTTTGTTCAGCGGACATTTCCTATTTCGGGTTCTTTGACTCCAGTAAGTTCGGGGGCTTTCTTCCTGTAATTCCTTGACTTTTTACAGCTTTCCGTGTAGAATGTTCCCGTAAAATCGCAGCCTGTGGGCTGTAACGAAAAGGAAGGATACTATGGATAATAAAAAGCTTGCTCTGAATGCAGCTAAGGCCAGACTTCTCGGCGTCACCATGGTCTATGATGCTGCTTCCGGCCACCCGGGCGGTTCTCTTTCTTGCCTGGATGTCCTGACCACCCTCTATTTTGACGAGATGAACATCGATCCCAAGAACCCCAAGATGGATAGCCGTGACCGCTTTGTTATGTCCAAGGGCCATTGCTCTCCCGCTGTTTACCCCGTCCTCGCTCTCCGGGGCTTTTTCCCTGAGGAAGAGCTGAAGATGTTCCGTCGGATTGACGGTCATATGTCCGGCCACGTGGAAATGAAATATGTTCCCGGCGTGGATATGTCCACCGGTTCTCTGGGCCAGGGCATTTCCGTCGCTGTCGGCATGGCTTTGGGTGCCAAGCAGGCAAAGAAGGAAAACCGCGTTTACGCGATCCTGGGCGACGGTGAAGTTGCCGAGGGTCAGGTTTGGGAAGCTTTCATGGCTGCCGCCAAGTACAAGCTGGATAACCTCTGCGCTGTCGTTGATGTGAACGGCCTGCAGATCGACGGCAAGACCGCCGATGTTATGCCCACCGAGCCTCTGGATAAGAAGTTTGAAGCTTTCGGTGCTCATGTCATTAAGATCGACGGCCATAACTTTGATGAGATCAAGGCAGCTTTTGCCGAGGCTCGCAAGGTTAAGGGTCAGCCCACAGTCATTCTTGCGAAGACTGTTAAGGGCAAGGGTGTTTCCTTCATGGAAGACCAGGCCGGCTGGCACGGCAAGGCTCCCAATGATGAGCAGTTTGCACAGGCCAAGGCTGAGCTGGAAGCTCAGATTGCGGAATTGGAGGGTTAATCATGGGCGAAAAAGTTGCAACCAGAAATGCTTACGGTCAGGCTCTTGCCGAGCTTGGCAACAAATATCCCGAAGTTGTTTGCTTGGATGCTGACTTAGCCGGCGCTACCATGTCCAAGTTTTTTAAGGATGCACATCCCGATCGCTTCTTTGATATGGGCATTGCGGAAGCCGATATGCAGGGCGTGGCCGCAGGCCTCTCTCTCACCGGTTTCAAGCCCTTCACCAATACCTTTGCCATGTTTGCTTCCGGCCGTTCCTGGGAGCAGGTCCGCAACACCATCGCATACCCCGGCCTGAATGTTAAGGTCGTAGGTTCCCACGGCGGCCTTTCCGTCGGTGAAGACGGTGCTACCCACCAGTGCATTGAAGACTTCGCCATTATGCGTGTTATTCCCGGCATGACGGTTCTCTGCCCCTGTGATGGCTATGAGATGAAGCAGGCTGTGGAAGCTCTCATCAACTATGAAGGCCCCGCTTATATGCGTCTTGGCCGTCTGGCTGTTGAGACGGTTACGGATGAGATCCCCGGCTACAAGTTTGAGCTCGGTAAGGGCGCTCAGCTGAAGGACGGCAAGGATGTCGCCATTATTGCCAACGGCATGATGGTCCAGATCGCTCTGAAGGCTGCAGATCTTCTGGCAGCAGAGGGAATCTCCGCCCGCGTGATCGACATGCACACAATTAAGCCTTTGGATACCGAAATCATCCGGAAGGCTGCAAAAGAGACCGGTGCCATCGTTGTCTCTGAGGAGCACAATGTTATCGGCGGCCTGGGTGCAGCTGTTGCAGAGTTCTGCAGCGAGAATTGCCCCGTTCCCGTTGTGAAGCACGGTGTCAATGACGAATTTGGCCGCAGCGGCAAGGCTCCCGCAGTTCTGGAAGCCTATGGCCTGACGGCTGAGGTTCTGGCGGAGAAGGCAAAGAAAGCCATCTCCATGAAGAAGTAATTGCCATTTTTACAGGGGAGGGTTTCCTCCCCTGTTTTTGTTTTGGGAGAATCCATGAGAGATAGATTGCTTCGCGGTCTTCCGGAGCTGTCCCTGACGCTTTCGGAAGAGCAGATAGGCTACCTTTGCCGCTTTGGGGAGCTCTTGCTCGAAAAGAATCAGGTGATGAATCTGACGGCAATTCGGGAGCCCGACAAAGTGGCAAGCCTGCATTTTTTGGACTGCCTGGCCCTATTGAATGCGGCAGAAATGAAAAACAAAAGCCTGGTGGATGTGGGCTGCGGTGCCGGTTTTCCGGGAGTGCCTCTGAAAATTGCAGAGCCGTCTCTGCAGTTGACACTGCTGGACAGCTTGGGAAAACGGATGACCTGGCTTCGGGAGGAAGCTTTGCCTGCAATCGGGCTGGAGGCAGATTGCGTCACAGCCCGTGCGGAGGATTTTGCCCGGGAACATAGGGAAGCATTTGATTTGGCCAGCTCCCGGGCGGTTGCACGGCTGAACATTCTCGCGGAGCTCTGCCTCCCTCTGGTGAAAAAGGGCGGCCTTTTCCTGGCAATGAAAGGGCAGCTTGCCAATGAGGAACTGGAGGAGGCCGGATCCGCCATTCAGGTCCTGGGAGGGAAGCTGGAAAATGTTTATGCGTATCCCTGTGAGGGGGCTATCCATAAGGTTATCGTGATCCGCAAAATCTCTTCCACTCCGGCGGCTTATCCCCGTTCCTTCGGAAAAATCAAGAAACAACCGCTATAAGAATAAAAGCGGCGGCCCACACCGAGTGGTCCAAAGGACACTCGGCGTGAGCCGCTTTTTTCGTTCCGTTATCTTTTGTTGTAAGCTTCAATGCCCTTAGCCAGCAGGTCCATGGCCCGTTCCAGGTCTTCCTGCTTCAAGACATAAGCGATCCGAATCTCATTGACGCCCTTGCCCTGGGCACGGCTCTCTGCGCTGTACATGGGGCCGCCGGGGGCAAACATAACGGTGTCACCGTTATCATCAAATTCCTCCAGGAGCCACTGCTGGAACTTATCCGCATCATCCACGGGCAGCGCTGCCATCAGATAGAAGGCACCCTTGGGGCACTGAGCGATGACGCCGGGGATTTCCTTGAGCTTCCGCATGACGGTGTCTCTGCGGCGCTTATATTCTTCCCGAACAGCTGCGAAGTACTCGGGGCCAACATCGTAAAGAGCAGCAGAAGCGACCTGATCCAGAGTTGCCACGGAAAGTCTGGCCTGACAGAGCTTCATGGTGTGTCCCAGAAGTTCCTTGTTTTTGGAAATCAGGCAGCCGATTCTGGCACCGCAGGCGCTGAAACGCTTGGAAACGGTGTCCGCAATAATGATGTTTTCCGGGGCTTCTTCGGCAAATTCACCGAAGGACTGGAGGCCTGCACCCTCGTAATAGAACTCCCGGTAGGCCTCATCACCAATCAGGAAGAGATCATGCTCCTTGGCAATGTCTACCATCAGTTTCATCTCTTCGTGGCTGAGAAGCGTGCCTGTGGGGTTGCCGGGGTTGGTGACCATAATAGCACGGGTCTTGGAACTGATCCGGCTTTCAATCTTTTCCCGCTCGGCAAAGTGATAACCCTCTTCAGGAGAGGTGGGAATCGCCACAATTTTGGCGCCGGTGGTGTTTACCATGGTGTTGTAGTTGGGATAGAAAGGCTCAGGGATGAGGATCTCATCACCGTTATCCAGGATGCACTGGAGAACCATATTCAGAGCTTCGGAACCGCCGGTGGTAATCTGAATCTCATTTTCCGCAAAATGCATGCCCAGCTTTGCATAGTAGTTCTGCACAGCATGGATCATCACGGGAAGTCCGGGAGAAGGAGCATAGGCAAGAACGGGCTGGGTGAAGTCTGCCACTGCCTGAAAGAACTGGCTGGGGGTGACCACATCCGGCTGACCGATATTCAAGTGGTAAATTTTTTTGCCCTTAGCCTCGGCAGCAACGGCAAAGGGATGAAACTTCCGCATGGGGGAAAGGCCGCACTTTTCAATCTTGGAAGAGAATTTCATGTTGGAGACCTCCGTTAGCCGCAGAAATCTGCGGAGTTTTTCTACAGTATACCCTTTTTTGTTCAAAAAGGCAATGCAAAATTCTATTCACTTTCTTGATAGATAAGCTTCAGCTTTTTAATAATAAACAGCGCACAGATGGTGTGGACCGCAAAGGTCAAAGCCCAGGAGATGGGGTAAGAATAAAAGAGGACCTGAATCTCGTGGTGTTTTGCGAAGACAGTGTAGATCCAGATGATTCGGGAAGCGCAGGAACCCAGAGTAGAAACGATCATAGGCAGCCAGGAACGTCCCATTCCCCGGACCACACCGCAGCTTACTTCCATGACACCGCACAGGAAGTAGGGAACACCGACGATGAGAAGACGAATCTTCCCGGCGGCGATGACTGCCGGCTCTCGGTTATAGATGGAAAGGAGAGGCTTGTTGAAAACATACATGCCGACGCCCAGGAAAACGCCGAAGAGGGAAGCCCAGGCTATGCAGGCCCACATGATTTTGGAGATCCTTCTGGGCTTTCCTGCGCCCACATTCTGGCCGACAAAGGAGACGGCAGCCTGGGAGAAAGAGTTCATGGCGGTATAGACAATATTATCCAGATTGGAAGCGGCTACATTGCCGGCAATCACATCGGAGCCGAAGCTGTTTACAGAGGACTGAATCAGCACATTGGAAATAGAGAATACGGTGTTCTGCAATCCGGCGGGGATACCAATGCGTACCATTTCCAAAGTTTCTTCCCGATAGAGACGAAGACTTTTGAGTTCGAGACGGCAGGCATTGTCCAGCTTCATCAGGCAGCGGATGACAAGAAATGCGGAAACATATTGAGAAATGGAAGTTGCAGCGGCAACACCGGCTACATCCATGTCAAGGACCAGGACGAAGAAAAGATTGGCAAAAATGTTAATGACCCCGGCGGCAGTCAGAAAGAAGAGGGGCCTTCTTGTATCTCCGATAGCCCGGAGAATGGCGGCACCGAAATTATAAACCACGATGGCCGGGACACCGATGAAATAGATGCGGAGATAGGTAATAGAATAGGGCAGGACATTCTCCGGGACCTGCATAAGAAGAAGCAGTTCCCGGGCGGCCATGGAGCCGAAAACGCCTGTGAAGATACCCAGGAGAACGGAAAGCGTGATGGCGGAATGGACGGAGCGACAGACGCTGTCCATATGCTGCCGCCCCCAGCTTCGGGCAACAACAACATTTGTGCCCACGGAAATGCCGACGAAAAGGTTAACGATCAGGCAGATCAGACTGCCATTGGAACCCACGGCAGCCATGGATACGCTGCCGCAAAAATTGCCGACAACAATGGTATCTGCGGCATTGAAAAGAAGCTGCAGCATACCGGAAAGCATGAGGGGAAAGGAGAAACGGAAAATCTTGCCCGCAACGGGTCCGTTCACCATATCCATTGTAGTAGCTTTGCGCATGGTCAAGCCCTCCCTTCCAAATGTCCGCATATTATACTCCAAAGGGGACGGAGAAACAAGAGGAAAAAACGCAGGCTCAGGGCGTGAGCCTTAGGAATGGAGGGACCGCGAGATTGCGGGATTTCGGCTCTGCCGGCGTGGATAGCTGCGCTAAGAGCCGAAATCATGCAAAGGCAAAAGCGAGAGAATGTCCTCTCGCTTTTCTTTATTATTTTGTGCAAAATGATATCAGAGCTTTTCTTCACGGTGAACTTGAGAGAGAAGGGGGAAAGAGACGGTAAAACGGGTCCCCATCCCGGGACCGCTTTCCACTTGGATCCGTCCGCCCATGCCTTCTGTCATCCTTTTGGCAATCGCCAGGCCCAGCCCGTGACTGCCTCCGGGAGAGCGGGTCTTATCGATCCGGTAAAAGCGCTCAAAAATATGCGGCATATCCTCGGGAGAAATATCGCTGCCGGGGTTACGGACGGAAAGGAAAACCGTATCTTCGGATTCCCGCAGCAGGACGGAAACGGAGCCTCCTTTGGGCTCGTACTGGATGGCATTGCCGACCAGGCATTCCGCAATCCGCTGAAGCCAGCTTTCATTGCCGCTGACACAAAGGCCTTCCGCGAGTTCACTGTCCAGGGAGATGCCTTCTTCATAGGCAACAGATTCCAATTGAAGGACGGAACGCTCTACGACGGCGGAGAAATCCACAGGGACGGCGTCGACACTGTCTGCCCCCTCTTCCGCTTTGGAAAGGGTCAGCATTTCCTGGATCATCCTCTGCATGTTTTCCGCGGCATCTGCGGTGGAGTCGATCCATTTGAGCTGTTGGGCGACGCTTGCCTCCGGGTCTTCCCGAAGGATTTCCGTATTGGCAAGGATAACCGTCAGGGGAGTCTTCAAATCATGTGAGGCGTCGGCAATAAACTGCTTTTCCCGCTGCATGGCTTCCTCCAAAGGCTTGACGGCCATTTTGGAGATTGCCCGGGAAATGAAAAAGAAGAGAACCATGGCTCCGACAAAAACGGCCAGAAGGCTGAGTATCAGATCCAGCATGGATTCCCGGAGATTGGAAATATCGGTGACGGCGATCAAATAATCCCCGCCATTTCCCGTGCGCAGATAAAAGACCCCGTAATCCCGGAGCTTTCCAAAATCCTCCGCCTGTCCCATGACGGATCTGACGATCCCGATGATCGTGTCAGAAGAATAATTCTGTTCGGAAGAAATCACGGAGCAGCGTCCCCGGTAAGCGTCGTATAAAATCGTGGAGATTTTGCTGCGCAGTTCTTCATCGGCGTCAGGTGCGGGGTTTTCGGGAGGAGAAAAAATATCGAAAAGGTTAAAAACCGAAGAGTTCAGAGGCTTCAGAACGGCGCTCATGGTGGATTCCACTTCATTGTAGTAATCCTTATACATGTAAATGCCCACGAAAATAAGGGAAATAAGAAGTACGGTGCCGACCAGGACCATATTCAGGGTCACAAAGCGCCGACGGTATTTTTTCAGCATTCGGATTCCTCCAGTCGATAGCCGATTCTCTGGATGTTTTTAATGGTGACTTTAGACTTGAGATAGCGCAGCTTTTTTCGGAGGAAGGAAATATATGCTTCCACATTGTTTTCCGTCACATCCGAATCTCCGCCCCAGACCTTGACGATAATGGTTTCTTTGGTAGTCGTAGCGGAGGGATTGGAAAGCAGCAGCCGGGCAAGGTCCAACTCCTTTTTGCTGAGCTGCACATCGGACCCGGCACAACTGAGCTGAGCAGAATCCAGTTCCAAAGTCAGATCTCCGTAGGTCAGTTTATTGAGGATCAGCTCCCCGGTCCGTCGGGTCAGGGCCCGGACCCGAGCAAGGAGCTCTCCCGTATCAAAGGGCTTGGTCATATAGTCATCTGCCCCGGCATTGAGGCCGGAAATCTTGTCCGGAATCGTGGTACGGGCGGTGAGCATGAGGACGGGGGTACTGTCTTTCCGCTCCCGCATGGCAGAGACCACACCAAAGCCATCCAGACGGGGAAGCATGAGGTCCAGAATGACAAGATCATATTGGGCGGATTCCAGATAATCCAGAGCGGAAATTCCGTCTCCCACAATGTCCGAGAAATAGCCTGCATTGGAAAGAAGCTTTTTAAGGGCTTCTGCCAGAGAAGGTTCATCTTCCACAATCAGAATATTCATAAAAGCCTCCTTCAAAGAATTCTGCTCCAGAATAGAAAATATTGCTGAAATTCCGCTGAAATTCCGCTGAAATTTCGGATTCCAATTGCAATTTTACACCGCCGGGGATAGAATATCAAGGAAGAAAGAAAGCGCAGAAAGGATGATTTCAATGAAACGGGTTTTGCTTGCACAGTTTAAGCATGAAACGAACAGCTTTAATGAGAAGGCAACTACGTTAGAGGACTATAAAAAGCGAGCCCTCCTGGATGGCAAGGGGCTCATGGAACGCTATGGCGGTTCTGAGTCTGAGCTGGGGGCCTATATTGAAATTCTGGGTGCCCGGGAGGATATTGAAATCGTTCCCTCCGTTTGCGGAGATGCCAGCCCCGGCGGTGTCGTCACCAGGGAAACATTTGCGTATTTCCGGGACGCCATTATTCACAGCTATGTGGAGGAAGAGTGGAAGGCAGAGCAGGGCCTCTGCGGCCATATTGATGCGATTGCCCTGGCTCTTCACGGCGCTCAGATCACAGAGGATACGGAAGACGGTGAAGGGCTTCTTCTGAAGGAAATCCGGAAGGTAACCGGCATGGAGCTTCCGATTGTCGTGACCCTGGATTTCCACGCCAATCTGACAGAGGACATGGTAAGCTGCGCAACAGCTCTTTTCCCCGCAAGGTACTACCCGCATACGGACTTTTATGATCGGGGCAAGGATGCGGCGGAGATGCTTCTGAAGATTTTGGACGGAGAAGCCCATCCCGCTCATGCCATGCTGAAGACCCGCTTGATTTATCCCCATATCCCTACGGACGAAGGTCCCCTTGCGGATATGATTCCCCGCCTGATCGCAGAAGGAGAGAAAGATAAGGTTTATCACGCCTTTTTTGTCGGCGGCTTTACCCGGGCGGACATCTCTGTGGCAGGGGCTGCCCTTTATGCTATAACGGAAAACGATTCAGATCTTGCAAAAGAGATCTGCAGGCGCTATGCCGATGAGGTCTATGCCCGTTTGGAGGAATTTAAAATTCGCCTTACAGAGCTTACAGAGGCAGTCGCTTCTGCCAAAGCCTATAAGGGCCTTACAGTGATTGCGGATGCGGCAGACAACCCGGGTTCCGGACTGATGAGTGACGCCACGGTGATCATTCATGAGCTGCTCCGGCAGGAGGCCAAGGATGTGGCTATCGCTTTCCTTTGGGATCCGGAGACCGTGCAGCAGGCTTTTAAGGCCGGCCCGGGGGCAACGATCCATGTAAAGCTGGGCGGGAAATCCAATCCCGTTGTGGGAGCTCCCGTGGAAACAGACGCCTATGTCAAGAGCCTTTCCGATGGTAATTTCAAGGTGAAGGGGCCTATGAACCGGGGAGTGCCCCAGGTTACGGGCCCCACGGCGGTTTTGCAGTTCCGGGGCATTACCTGTGTCTGCGTTTCCAATCGGACCCAGCCCTTTGACGAGGAAGCCTTCCGCTCCAACGGTGTGGAGCCCATGGACTATCATATTATTGTGGTCAAGTCCTCCGTTCACTATCGGGCAGCCTGGAAGCGGGAATGTGACCATATTCTGACGGTGGATCTGCCGAATCTGACCGCCTTTGATGAAAAGAAAATTGATTATAAGCGGGTGCCCCGCCCGGCCTTCCCTTTGGACAGCGCGGGTGCCGTTCGCCAATTTGCAGGGAAGTAAAATGATTCGAGTCGGAAAATGGATCACCCTTCCGCAGGAAAAGGCGGAGGTGGGAGGAGTCAGCTTCCAAACGGGAACACTTTCTACGGGAGAAGTAGTCGCCGGAGTTATGGAGCCTGATCGGGAAGAGGATATCCTGCCTCTTTTTCGGAAGCGTTTTTTCTTGAAAAAGCCATTGAAGAAGGCTGCCTTGGAACTGTCTGCCTGCGGTCTCTACCGCCTTTTTGTGAATGGCAAGAGAATATCCTACGGCCTTTTTGATCCGGGCTTTACGGACTACGGCTCCAGGACCCAGATTCAGGTTTATGATTTGACGGAAATTCTGAAAAAAGAGAATCTTCTGGAGCTTGAAGCCGCCGGAGGCTGGGCTTTAGCAGGGCTTTTGGGTTCCGGACAGCATTTTTTCCATGACGAGATCTGCGTAATCGGGGAATTAACACTGACCTATTCAGACGGAAGCGAGGAGATTATCGGGACAGATTCCTCCTTCACTGTTTTTCGTTCGCAGGTTCGGATGTCTTCTGTTTATAACGGGGAGATTATTGATGAAAGTGCAGAGCCGGAGTTTTTGGGCTTTGCCCGGGAAACAAAGGTGCCGACGACTCTGGTCCCCCAGGGGAAAGCTCCTGTGCTGGAGCAGGAACGCTTACCGGTAAAGGCCCTTTTGAAGGATTCCTCCGGGAGAATTCTGGTGGATTTCGGCCAGAATCTGGCAGGATACGCAGAAATTCGGGTCAGCGGAAAAAAGAGTGACCGGGTTTGTCTGCGCCATGGTGAAGTTCTGGACGGCAAAGGGGATTTGTATATAAAAAACCTCCGGACTGCCAAACAGAAGATGACGTATATTTTAGGCCGGGACGGAGAAAATATTTTAAAGCCCCACTTTACGGTTCAGGGCTTTCGTTATCTCCTTCTGGAGGATTTCCCTGGGGAGGCTTCGCCTGAAAGGTTCACAGCAGTAGCCGTCTACACAGATATGAAGCGGACGGGTTTCTTTTCCTGCGGGAATGAGAAAATAAACCGGCTCTTTTCCTGTATTCTCTGGAATCAGCGAAGCAATTTTTTGGAAGTCCCCACGGACTGCCCGCAGCGGGATGAGCGGCTGGGATGGCTTGGCGACGCCCAGGCATTTTGCCGCAGTGCGGCCTTTAATTATGATGTAGAAAGCTTTTACCGAAACTGGCTGATAGATGTCCGGAGCGGCCAGCATGCGGATGGTTTTGTCCCGGCAATCGCCCCGTATAATCCCAAGGGCTATCCTTTCCGGGCTTCTGCAGCCTGGGGAGACGCGGTCACGATGATTCCCTGGGAGCTTTATCTTCAGTATGGCGATATCTCTTGCCTGGAAGAGGCGTTTGACTCTATGCGGCGTTGGGTAGAATACCAGCGCTCTTCGGGGCCGGAGGAATATCTTTGGCTGGACGGCAGCCATTACGGAGATTGGCTGGCTCTGGACGGTCCGGATCCCCGTAAGCCAAAAACCGACAAGGATTTCATCGCAAGTGCTTACTATTATCACTCTGCAGATCTGCTGGTTCGGGCGGGCAAGCTTTTGGGGAAGGATGTTTCAGAGTATGAGAACCTTGCGGTAAATATTCGCAGGGCCTTCCGGGAACGTTTTTTAAGCGGCGGTCTGCCGAAAACAGATACCTATGCGGCCTCTGCGCTGCTTCTGACCTTCGGCCTTTTAGAGAAGGAAGAAAATGCCCGGGTGGCAGCCCATCTTGCCGGGCTGGTGGAGGAGAACGGAAACTGTCTTATGGCCGGTGTAGTGGGAGCACCTTTGCTTTTGCATGCCCTTTCGGAAAACGGCTATGCAGCGAAGGCCTATGACCTTCTTTTGGAGGAGAAAGTTCCTTCCTGGCTGGGTATGCTCCGCTACGGGGCAACGACGCTTTGGGAGCGCCTGGACACCTATACGGATGAGGGCATCAAGGATATCCGAAATGCCTCTTTTAATCACTGTGTTTTCGGTGCTGTACTGGACTGGATGACAGGCTGCGCCGGTGGACTGCAGGCGTCCGAAAAAGGGCCCGGCTACAGGGTATTCACATGGAGACCGCTGCCGGAGGAGAGGCTTGGAAAGCTCAGCCTGACCTTTGAAAGCAGGCAGGGTACCATCCGGGCAAGCTGGCAGATTCAGGGGGACAGGGTATCATACCGGCTGCTCTTCCCCAAAGGCGTGAGGGCTGAAATTACCCTTCCCGGAAAAGAGACCCTGGAGGATTGCTCCGGAACCTTTTCAGCAGAGCTCCCCTACATAAAAGAATAAGGAGATACTATGGATATTCACGGATTGCAGAAATTAACACTTTTGGATTTCCCCGGGCACATTGCCTGCACGGTTTTTTTGGGAGGCTGTGACTTTCGCTGCCCCTTCTGCCACAATGCAGAAATCATTGACGGAAGCTCGGAAGTCATCATGAAGGATGACGAGCTCCTGGAGTTCCTAAAGAAAAAGCAGGGACTTCTGGATGGCGTGGCCATTACAGGGGGAGAGCCCCTTCTTCGGAAGGATCTGCCGGAATTCCTGGAAAAGGTTCGGGCTTTAGGCTATCAGATCAAGCTGGACACCAACGGTACCCATCCGGAGAGGCTTCGGGAGTTGATGGAAAAAGAGCTTGTGGACTATGTGGCCATGGATATCAAGAACAGCCCGGCCCGCTATGCTCAGACGGCGGGTTTGAAATCCATGGACCTGAGCTCTGTCCGGGAGAGCGTTTCCCTTCTTCTCACCGGAAAAGCAGATTATGAGTTCAGGACCACAGTTTTGGCGGAACTCCATGATGAGGAATCCTTCCGGGAAATCGGCAAGTGGATCCGGGGAGCCAAACGCTATTTTCTTCAGCCCTTTGTGGACCGGGATTCCGTTCCCTTCGGGGGCCTGCATGCGCCCTCCCGGGAAGCCCTTATCGGCTTTCTTGAAATCGTAAAACCCTATGTGGAGCAAGCGGAGATCCGGGGTATGGACTGAAAATTTCACATAGAATAACAGCAGCATGAGGTATGGCTTTGTAACGAATTGTAATCCATATCTTGTGCTGTTTTTTCATTTTCACCACAATATATTGGAAAAATGATGTTGACAAGCTATAAGCCATCTGTTATATTTGGAGGGTACGAGCCTCTTTGTGCAGTTTTCCTGCAGAAAGAGGTGAATCCTTGAGTGTTGTTCTGCTCCCGCAGACGGATATATAGATCGTAAAGAGAGGAAGAAATTATGTATCAGGTAAAGAAGCGCGATGGTGCGATTGTGGAATTTGAAATTTCCAAAATCTCCAAGGCTATCACGAAGGCTTTCGTTGCGTTGGATAAAGAATATCATCCCGGCGTTATGGATATGCTGGCTCTCCGGGTTACTGCTGACTTTGAATCCAAGATCAAGGGCGGCTTTATCACGGTAGAAGAGATTCAGGACAGCGTGGAGAAGATCCTCTCTGAGGCTGGCTATTCCGATGTTGCTAAGGCTTACATTCTTTACCGGAAGCAGCGTGAAAAGGTCCGTAATGTCAACTCCACACTCCTGAACTATAAGGAACTGGTGAACAACTATCTCCAGATCAATGACTGGCGTGTTAAGGAGAATTCTACGGTCACTTATTCTGTCGGCGGCTTGATCCTCTCCAATTCCGGTGCCATTACTGCCAATTACTGGCTTTCCGAAATCTACGATGAAGAAATCGCTGCAGCCCACCGGAATGCAGAACTGCATCTCCATGACCTCAGCATGCTGACCGGTTACTGTGCCGGTTGGTCCTTGAAGCAGCTGATTCAGGAAGGGCTCGGCGGTGTCCCCGGAAAGATCACCTCTTCCCCCGCGGGGCATCTCTCCACCCTCTGCAACCAGATGGTAAATTTCCTGGGTATTATGCAGAACGAGTGGGCAGGTGCCCAGGCATTCTCCTCTTTTGATACTTATCTTGCTCCCTTTGTCAAGGTGGATAACCTGACCCAAAAGGAAGTCAAGCAGAGCATTCAGTCCTTTATCTATGGCGTGAATACCCCCTCTCGCTGGGGCACACAGGCTCCTTTCTCCAATATCACTTTGGATTGGACCGTCCCCAACGACCTCAAGAATTTAAATGCCATTGTCGGCGGCAGAGAAATGGATTTCACTTATGGCGATTGCCAGAAGGAAATGGACATGATCAACAAAGCCTTCATTGAGATTATGATTGAAGGCGACGCCAACGGCCGCGGTTTCCAGTACCCCATCCCCACCTATTCCATTACCAAGAACTTTGATTGGAGCGAGACCGAGAATAATAAGCTCCTCTTTGAGATGACCGCCAAATACGGCACTCCCTATTTCTCCAACTACATTAACTCCGACATGGAGCCTTCCGATGTTCGCTCTATGTGCTGCCGCTTGCGCCTGGATCTTCGTGAGCTCCGGAAAAAGTCCGGCGGTTTCTTCGGTTCCGGCGAATCTACAGGTTCCATCGGCGTGGTTACCATTAACCTGCCTCATATTGCCTATCAGGCCGAGGATGAAAAGGATTTCTATGGGCGCCTGGACCGTTTGATGGATATTGCAGCCCGTTCCCTGAAGATTAAGAGGACCGTTATTACCAAGCTTTTGGATTCCGGACTCTATCCCTACACCAAACGGTATCTCGGTTCCTTCAGCAACCACTTCTCCACGATTGGTCTGATTGGTATGAATGAGGCCGGCTTGAATGCAAATTGGCTCCGCAAGGATTTGACCCATCCGGAGACCCAGAAATTTGCCAAAGAAGTTCTGGACCACATGCGGGAGCGTCTCAGCGACTATCAGGAGCAGTACGGAGACCTCTACAATTTGGAGGCGACCCCTGCCGAGTCCACCACGTACCGTTTTGCCAAGCATGACAAAGAATCCTTCCCCGATATCATCACGGCGAATGAAAACGGAAAGCCCTACTACACCAATTCCTCTCATCTGCCCGTGGGTTATACAGAGGATATCTTCTCCGCGTTGGATGTTCAGGATGACCTGCAGACCCGCTATACTTCCGGTACGGTTTTCCACGCTTTCCTGGGCGAAAAGCTGCCGGATTGGAAAGCTGCAGCTTCTCTGGTCCGCAAGATTGCCGAGAACTACAAACTTCCGTATTACACCATGTCGCCTACCTATTCCGTCTGCAAGACCCATGGCTATCTGACCGGCGAGCAGTATGTCTGCCCCCATTGCGGCGAAAAGACAGAGGTTTACAGCCGTATCACCGGTTACTACCGTCCCGTTCAGAACTGGAATGACGGTAAGGCTCAGGAGTTCAAGGACCGTAAGGTTTACGATATCGGTAATTCCAAGTTAGGGCATCAGGGTCCCATCGGAGAGGCTATTCCCGAGAAGCCGGAGATGCGTCCCAACTTTGCTCCCGCTGCCGCTGAGTCTCCTGCAAAGGAGTGTGCATGCGAGGAAGCGCCCCGGGCCTACCTCTTTATGACTCCTACCTGCCCCAACTGTAAGCTGGCAATTGCTCTGCTGGATAAGGCCGGTGTATCCTATGTGAAACAGATTGCCGGTGAGCATGAGGATCTTGTGGAGAAATTCGGCATCAAGCAGGCGCCGACTTTGGTTGTCCTGAAGGAAGACGGCTTTGAAAAATATAAAGGCGTGTCCGATATCAAGGGCTACCTGATGAAAAAGTAAAGTTTCAGCATGATAAAGATAGCCCCGCTTTTGCGGGGCTATTTCTAACGGAGGATAATAAAAATGTACGATATCATTGTGGTCGGCGGTGGCCCTGCGGGTATGACTGCCGCTCTTTACGGACTTCGGAACGGCAAATCTGTCCTTGTTTTGGAAAAGCATGGCTTCGGAGGACAAATCACCTATTCTCCCAAAGTGGAAAATTATCCCGGGACTCTGCAGATGAGCGGCAATGAATATGCAGATAGATTTATGGAGCAGATCATGGCGCAGGGGGCAGACCTGGAACTGGAAAAGGCAGTTGCCGTGGAGCTGAAAGGCAATATCCGTGTGGTCAAAACCGAAGAGGGCGGAGAATATGAGGCCAAAGCCGTGGTTCTGGCCACCGGTGTCAAGCACCGCATGTTGGGCCTTCCCGGAGAAAATGAATTGGTCGGCAGCGGGATATCCTTTTGCGCAGTCTGCGACGGTGACTTTTACAGCGGCCTGACGGTCTGTATGGCCGGCGGCGGAAATTCTGCCCTCCAGGAGGCAATTCTCCTTTCGGGAAAGTGTAAAGAGGTCATTATGCTTCAGGATTTGCCGGAATTTACCGGAGAAAAGAAGCTTCAGGAAATCCTTTTTTCCAAGCCCAATGTTCGGGCTTATACCGGAACGAAAATCACGGGCCTCCTGGAAGAGAAGGGGGAACTGAAGGGCCTGGAGATCGAAAACCGGGAAACCGGAGCAAAGGAAACGATTTCCTGCCAAGGCCTCTTTATCGCCATTGGTTTGATCCCGGAGAATGAGGCCTTTGCCGACCTGGCAGAGCTCAATAGCTTCGGCTATTTTGCCTCCGGTGAGGACTGCAGTACGGCAACACCCGGTGTCTATGTTGCCGGAGATTGCCGGAGCAAATCCGTTCGTCAGTTGACCACGGCAGTGGCAGACGGCGCGGTTGCTGCGCTGGCTGCCTGCCGATATATTGACGCCATGTAAAGAAGAAGTGAAAGAAAGGTGCTGAAGATTTACAAATCTTCAGCACCTTTTTGTAATTAGAAAACCACCCGCTAAGCGGGTGGTTCCAAAGAGGCTTTTGCCGTTGAATAGAAAAAACTCCCATGATATGATGCGAGAGGTCTGGCAACCGCAAGCAAAAAACATAGGAGGTCAACATGAAAATTGACACGAGTAGCATAGCACACACGACATGGAATTGCAAGTATCACATAGTATTTGCACCGAAGTACCGGCGACAGGTGAAGGTTGAAACATTGTAGTATAAGCACCATCCCGAAAAGGGCGCACAAAACCAGACCATCTCTCAGTGGTCAAAAAAACAATATGAAGATGTAGTTATGCAGGATCAGGAGCCGTCACCAAATAGCCTTGACGCTGAAGG
>JAZUFG010000102.1:0-1541 GCA_045640565.1 Oscillospiraceae bacterium
ACGGAGCATTTTGCCGGCGCATTCCCCACGTGGCTCAGCCCGAATCAGGTAACGGTTATGCCGATTACGGACAGAGTCAATGCCTATGCTGAGAGCGTTGCCGAAAAGCTCGCTGCTCTTGGAATTCGCTGCGATACGGATCTGCGCAATGAAAAAATCGGTTATAAGATTCGCGAAGCCCAGCTGATGAAGACGCCTTACATGCTTGTGGTAGGCGACAAGGAAGCGGAAGCTGGCACGGTATCCGTGAGAACCAGAAACGGCGTGGATTTAGGCGCAATGCCGATTGAAGAGTTTGTTGCGAATATTCAGACAGAAATAAAGGAGAAAAAAGCATGAATTATTGCCCAAAGTGCGGCGCGTACATTCCGGAAGGACAAACGGAATGCGTTGCCTGCGGCGGAGCAGATGTTCCCAAAGCTCCGGAAGCTCCCGTCGTTGAATTTGAACAGCCGGACAGAACCCCGAAGACCACCTCGGAAAGAACAGGCGGTACTCCGTCTGCAGAGATCCCCCCGGAAAAACCCGTTGCAGCAGAATCCATTGACCTGTTGGCAGTCATTTCCTATTTCGGAGCGCTTTGCGTTCTGCCGTTCTTCCTGAAGAAGGACAATGAGTTTACAATTTTCCATGCCAAACAGGGCGTCATCCTGCTGGTGATTTCTGTGATCCTCGATGCTCTGGGAAGTGCTCTTCCCTTTGCCTGGATTCTTTCCATCGCCCGTGTATATCTGATGATCAAGGGCATTTCCAATGCCTGGACAGGCAAGAAAGAATACATCCCCTGGGTCGGAAAGTATGCAGAAAAATTCTGAGGAATTTCCTGAATCTCGGGAGCGGAAACGCTTCCGAGATTTTTTTTACAAAAGAATAAAAAAGATGAAAGAAAAGTGTTGACAATGGTGGAGTGGGGTGGTATATTAGCAAAGCTGTCGCGAGAGAGCGACGGAGCTGGACCTTGAAAATTGAACAATGGAAGAAAGCTTATGCAAATAAGCACCTTTTTAAAGAAGGGTTCTTTAAAAGTCAGAAATGACTATAAAAATTCTTTTGAGAGCTAGAAAGCTTATCAATGAGATGTTTCCGCGGGAAACCGCGTTAACATACAACAAATTGAGAGTTTGATCCTGGCTCAGGATGAACGCTGGCGGCGTGCCTAACACATGCAAGTCGAACGAAGCACTTAGGATCGGAGATTCGTCGAAGAACTTAATTGACTTAGTGGCGGACGGGTGAGTAACGCGCGAGCAACCTGCCTTTCAGAGGGGGACAACAGTTGGAAACGACTGCTAATACCGCATAATGTTGCGAGGAGGCATCTTCTTGCAACCAAAGGAGCAATCCGCTGAAAGATGGGCTCACGTTGGATTAGTTAGTTGGCGGGGTAACGGCCCACCAAGACTACGATCCATAGCCGGACTGAGAGGTTGAACGGCCACATTGGGACTGAGATACGGCCCAGACTCCTACGGGAGGCAGCAGTGGGGAATATTGGGCAATGGGCGAAAGCCTGACCCAGCAACGCCGCGTGAAGGAAGAAG
>JAZUFG010000103.1:0-1637 GCA_045640565.1 Oscillospiraceae bacterium
CAAAAGGGAGAGGGGAAATCGAAATCCCCTCTCCCTTTTGTGGCTCTTTGGTGACTTTCTGTCCACACAGAAAGTCGCCCCGCGGAGCGCGTCATCCGCCGGAGTGCATTTCGCACTCCCGCAAAATCCCCTGCGCCGCCGCCTGATACTCCACCAGCGTCTTTGCCTTGCGGATCTGCTTGATGTAATTCTCCGCTCCCGTAAAGGAGCAGGAGAGATAGTTCCAGAACTCCCGCATCCGGTAAATGGCAGGCAGTGCGCCGAAAAGCGCCACGTAGCCGTCAAACACCGCGTCATGGAACGCCGCCAGTTCTTCCCGGGTCGCCCTGCCGCCGCCCCGGATCTCCCGCAACAGGCTCGGCCGTTTGATTACCCCTCGCCCGATCATCACGCCACAGCCATAGCCCAGCGCCCCATCGTCCGGTGCCGTTACGTCGCCGTTATACACCAGCGGCAGATGGGTGTGCGCCCGGGTCCACAAAAATACGTCCCGGTGGGCCGTCCCCTCATAAAACTCCTTCTGCACCCGGGGGTGTACCGTCAGTTCGGCAATCGGATAGCGGTTGTAGAGTTCCAGCAGCCGCTCCCATTCCCCGGTCTCATATCGTCCGATCCGGGTCTTGATGGAAATCTTCAGGTCCGGCAGGGCGTTGAAGATGGTATCCAGCAATTCGTCCAGATACGCAAGATCCGATAAAAGCCCGCTGCCCTTGTGCTTGGCCACCACCGTTCCGCTGGGACAACCCAGGTTGAAGTTCACCTCTTGGTAGCCCAGCTTCTGCAATTCCCGCGCACCCCAGATAAAATACTCTGCCCGATTGGTCAGCAGCTGCGGGATCAGATCCGTCTCGCCCCGGGTGATCTCCCGCAGTTCCTTGGTCTGAAAACTGAAGTTGCCGTTGGGGGAGAGAAACGGCGTATAGTACCGATCCGCCCCGCCGAAAATCTCCCTGTGGGCGCTGCGCCAGATGTGGGTCGTGACCCCCTCCAGCGGAGCCGTATAGAGTTTGGGCATCGTCACGCCCCCTTTTCCGCATTTTTGCCAAACTTTTTCCGTTTTCTTTCCGTATTTTCCGTTTTTTTCCGCTATTTTCCGGGTTTGGCAAACTTTATTTTACCGTAATTTTGTTGCAAACACAAGGGGTCTATGATAAGATAGTCCCTGGAAAGGCAGGGACTTCCATGACACTTTTTGACTACTATCTGCGGTATATGGAGGAGGTTTTTGACGGCAAGCGCCAGCCCCCTCAGGGCATGATTTTAACCGCTTCCGATACATCTCAGCGCATGGCCGAGCTCTCCCGTCAGCTATCTGAAATGGGGGTAGAAACCTTTGTCCGCGCCTGTGCCGCGCAAGAGGATGAAATTCTGCCGGAAGAGATTTTCCAAACGCCTCAAACCGTTGAAAATACAAGTGTTTCCGCTGATGATCCCGATGCCGGCAAACATCCCTTCGAGGTGTTTTTAGACTGTATTTCCCTGGACGATAATTTGGTAAAATACTTGATTGACGTTCTGAAAAATAACGATAAAAAAGAGTTTTACAAACTCTCCCAGATCACTACACACATGGATTTAGACCCCCGGGAATTTCTCTATTGGCTAGGGCATAAAGAGGACTTCGGCACCGAAGAAGA
>JAZUFG010000104.1:0-51778 GCA_045640565.1 Oscillospiraceae bacterium
AATCTGCAAAGGGCTGTGGTCGGAGCCTTTCAAGAACCGTCTTGCGGTAGGAGGAATTCACCAATCCACAGCATCCCTTACAGTGTAGCACATGACCTTGAAAGGGTCATTAGAAACTACGTCTTAATAATACAAGGAGGATTTTCCTATGTTTGATTATATTCTTACAAACGGACTGATTGCAGACGGCAGCGGCGCAAAGCCCTATTTAGGTTCCGTCTGCGTAAAAGACGGCAAAATTGCCAAAATTCTTTCCGCAGGGGAGGCCCTGCCCGAATGCAAAACGCAATATGATGTCAACGGCCACTTCATTGCCCCCGGCTTTATGGATATCCACACCCATTCTGACTACTCCTACCTGGCAGATCCGGAGATGAAGATCTGCCTGGGCTCCGGCATTACCCTGAATGTTATCGGCAACTGCGGCCTGAGCTGCATTCCCGTGCGGGATATCCGGGAAGATTATGAAATCGTGGGCCAATCCTCTCTTTTTGACCACCAGATCAACCGGGGACTCTTTGACGCCTATGATGTGACCAGCTACGGCGAAAATATTGCAAAGCACGGGAGCACCGTAAATGTAGGTGCCATGATCGGCCATGGCCGCCTCCGCGAATATGTCATCGGCTGGGAATTGCGGCAGCTGACTCCGGAAGAGCTTCAGGAAATGTGTGAGCTGGCAGATAAGCTCCTCTCCCAAGGCGCGATTGGCATTTCCCTGGGGCTCATCTACGCTCCCGGCAGCTTCTGTGAAACCTCTGAACTCCTGGCCCTGGGCAAGGTAGTCGCCAAGCACAATAAAATCATCTCTGTTCATATGCGGAACGAAAACGACAGAATCTTTGAAGCCCTTGATGAAATGATCTATGTAGCCCGGGAGACGGGCTGCCGCATTGAAATTTCTCACCTGAAGCTCATGGGCACCCGCCAATGGGGCAAGGTCGGTCAGCTTCTCAGCAAGCTGGAACAGGCCCGGGCTTCCGGCATTCGGATCACTGCAGACCAATATCCCTATACTTCTTCCCATTCTGGCCTGGCTTCCAGCTTCCCCGTATGGTCTCAAGGCGGCGGCCGGGATGCCATGGCAGAACGCCTGAAGGATGACCGGGAGTGGGCAAAGATCCTTCCCGAAGTGAAAGAGATCATGGCCAGCAGGGGCGGCGCCGATCAGATCACCATTTCGGAAACCGGACCCTATCCCTTCCCGGAAATTGAAGGAAAGACCCTTCCCGAGGTTGCCGAATTCCTGGGTATGGAGCTGATGGACGCTGTCCGCGCCATTATGATCCGCTGCCGCTGCAGGATCCAGTGCTTCTATCATAACATGTCTGATGAGGATGTTTTGGCTATCATGTCCCGGACGGATATTTCCGTGGTCAGCGACGGCACTTCCTTCAATCCTGCCCACTATGCGGGCAGGCCCCATCCCCGGAACACAGGCTCTGCCCCCCGCTTTCTCCGTTTGGCAAGAGAGAATAAACTCATGCCTCCCGAATTGGCGATCACCAAGCTCACCTCTGTTCCCGCTTCCGTTATCGGCGTTGCAGACCGTCTGGGCTATATAAAAGAGGGCTATGATGCCTCTATTACCGTCTTTGACTGGGAAAATGTCACTGACTGCGCGACCTTCCGGGAGGGCACCCTGGCCTCCAAGGGAATCGACCTGGTTTTCGTCAACGGAGAACTTGTGTTTGACTATGGGACCTTCACCGGCGCCCGCCCCGGAAAACTTATTAAAGTGTTTTGAGCTACAAGCTACAAGCTGCAAGCTGCAAGGAGAAACCGACCATGAAACATTGTATTCTTGCAAAATTTAAGGCGGAGATCACCTCCGAGGAAAAGGCTGCCATGCTGCCGAAGATCCAGGCTCTTTTTGAAAAGGCCCTGAGCGTTCCCGGGATCCACAAGGTGGAAATCCTTAAGAACTGTGTTCCCCGGGAGAACCGCTACGATCTGATGATCGTTCTCAGCATGGACCCGGAGGCTTTGACCGCCTATGACGGCTGCTCCGCCCACAAAGAGTGGAAAGCGAGCTATTGCCCCCTGCTGGAGAGCAAAGCCATTTTTGACTATGAGGAAAACGCATGAAGATTTCTGCTGTCATTTTTGATGTGGACGGGACCTTGCTCAACACAGAACCTGTTTACATGGAAGCCTGGAGACAGGCAGCCAAAAAACTGGGTTTTCAGATGAGTGAGGAATACCTGCAAAAAACCCGCGGCGTAAATATCAATGACTCCATTCGCCTTTTCGGAGAATATTTCGGCGCAGAGCACAGCTATGCTGAAGTCCGGGCCATTCGGGTCAGCGTGGCGGAAGAAATTCTCTCTGAAAGCGATCCTGAACAGTTGCTGAAACCTTATGCCGCCGAAGCCTTAGACGCCCTGGATAAAAAAGGCCTTCCCAAGGCCGTTGCCACCAGCACAGACAGGGAGAAAAATGAAGCGCATCTTCGTCATGTGGGCCTTTGGGGCCGCTTTTCCACAGTGGTTACCGGAGATATGATTGAAAAAGGGAAGCCCAATCCGGATATTTTCCTGGCCGCTGCGAAGGGCTTGGGACTTGCACCGGAGGAATGTCTGGTCGTGGAGGATTCCCCCGCCGGAGTGGAAGCTGCTTTCCGGGCCGGTATGCACCCTGTTTTGGTTCCCGATTGTGTGAAACCGGATGATATTACGCTGCGCAGGTCCATCGCAGTCCTTAGCTCTCTGAAGGAATTCCCGGACCTGATCCAAAAGCTTACGGAGGAATAAATGAAAAAGAAGCTCTTAATCCTCTCCATGGACGCCATGGTTTTTGAGGACCTGGAATATGCCTCCACTTTCCCGGTTTTTAAGGATCTGATGGACCGGGGAGCCCTTGTAAAACGGGTCCGCAGTATTTATCCCAGCCTGACCTACCCCTGCCATGTGGCCATGATTTCCGGCTGCTATCCGGAACGCTCCGGGGTCATCAATAACTACGCCCAGGTTCCGGGTGCTGACCCTGAAGTCTGGAATTTCTTTCATGACATTGTGAAGGTGGATGACCTGATGGACGCGGCCCATCGGGCAGGCTATTCCACCGCTTCCGTTTCCTGGCCCGTCAGCGGCAATCACAGGAGCATTGACTACCTCGTGGATGAAATCTGGGCCTATACGGATGATCCCGCGGATTTCAAAAAAGCATATTTGGCTTCCGGCACGGATCCGAAGCTCTTTGAAGAGCTGGTGGAAAAATGGGTCCCCCTGCGCATGAAACGGAGTCAGCCGGGAACCGGCCAATTCTCCACCCATGTAGCTGCCGGAATCCTGCGCAAATATACGCCCGATGTCATGGCTGTCCACCTTGCCCCCATTGACACTTTCCGCCATGAGGCGGGAGTCTTCAGCGAGAAAGCCAGGGAAGGCGTGGCCTATACTGCCGAAATGCTGCAGGAGATCCTGGACGCCGTCAAGGCCGGCGGAAACTATGACTGCACAGACATCATCATCACTTCCGACCACGGACAGATAGACACCGACCGGGCCGTCTGCCCCAACACCCTCCTGAAGGATGCCGGATATATTACGCTGAACCCGGACGGCAGCGTTCACAGCTACCGGGCCTGGGCCTTTTCCGCGGGCGCTTCCGCGCAGGTCCTTGTGACGGACCCTTCTATCAAAGAAGATGTTTATGCCCTCTTCTCTTCCCGCCTGGGCACGGACTGCGGCTATCGGGCCATCTTCCGGAAAGAAGAGCTGACAGATGAGCACTACGACGGCAATTTCGATTTCATCCTGGAAACCGACGGCCACAGCTGCTTCAAGGAAAGCCTGAACAAAGGCTATTTCTACCGAAAAACCGGCGGCAGCCACGGCCATCATCCGGATACGGGGCCCAGCCCCTTCCTTCTGGCCTGCGGGCCGGATTTTAAAGGCGGAGCGGTTCTTAAAGAAGCGCGGCTTGTGGATCCTCCCGTGACCTACGCAGAGATTCTGGGCCTCCGCCTGCCCCAGGCCCAAGGGCGTGTTTTAACGGAAATTCTCAAATAAAGGAAGATAAAAATGGATATCATGAAGGAAGTCCTCCGGGAGGAGGCGTATTTGATCTCTCAGCGGCGCTATTACCATACCCATCCTTCTGTGACCGGCAGTGAAGAGCCCACCATAGAAGATATCGCCAAGGAACTGGACACCCTCGGCATTCGCCATGTCACCGTTCCCAACGGGGGCCTTCTGGGCTTTCTTGAGGGCAAGGGTTATGAAAATTCCCCGGAGGATGCGAAAATCCGCACAGTCCTCCTGCGGGCAGATGTGGATGCCCTCCCCGTAGAGGAAATGCCGCAGAATCTCAATCAGGACAAAGTCTGCATTTCCGAAAACCCAGGAGTCTGCCACGCCTGCGGCCATGACTCCCATATCGCCATGCTCCTGACCGCTGCCAAAATTCTTGCTGCGCACCGGGAAGAAATTCAGGGGCGTATTCTCCTGATGTTTGAACGGGGCGAAGAAGGACCCAACAACATCGTCTATCTCTACCGTTATATTCTGGATCATAAGATCCATATTGACAGCTCCTACGGCTGCCACACCTATGCCTATCTGGACAGCGGTCTTGTTTCCCTGCGGGAAGGCCCTGTCATGGCCGGCGGCGTTTTCTTTGCCGTTAAAATCACCGGCAAGGGAGGCCATGGCTCCCGCCCCGACCTTTCCAACAGTCCCATTGACTGCTACGCCGCCATTCACCATGCTCTCAGCGAATTCCGCATGAAGAAGCTGGACCCCTTCCATGCCTTCACCTTTGCCATGGGCTTTGTTCACAGCGGAGCTGTGGACAATGTCATCCCTCAGGACCTCACCTTCGGCGGCAATGCAAGGCTTTATGACCTGAATGACGGGCTTCTCTTCAAGCAATACCTCCTGGATACCTTAAACAAGGTCTGTGACCAATACGGCTGCTCCTGGGAGGAAAAATATATCATCGGACCCAAGCTGCCCGTCGTGAATGACCCTGAAGCCACCGAGCTGGCCATTCAGGCTGCAGAAAAGGTCCTCGGTAAAGAGCGCCTGACCAAAGCCGAGCCCTGGATGGCCTGTGAAACCATCTGCACCACTTTGGCCAAATGGCCCGGCGTCTTCGCCCTGATCGGCAGCCGAAATCCGGAAAAGGGTACCGGCGCTGCTCACCACAACGGAGCCTTTGATGTGGACGAGGATGTTATGAAGTACGGTTCTGCCTCCGCGATCGCCTATGCTCTTGCCTTCCTTTCCTCCGACCTGGACACTTCCGAGCGTGCCAACAAGGAAAGCTTCAGCGAAATTTTCAGGAAATGCGGTTACAGCAAAGAGGTTTGTGACTTCCTGGCCGGCGGTCCGAATCCCGGATTATCAAGCCGGAATTCCCGCTGATCCGCTCCTTCCTTTTGCCGCTGCGGAGAGGACGAATCCTAAAAAATATTTTTCCATTATTATGAAAATTTAGCTTGCTTTTTTCATTATCCTGTGTTAGACTGTGCAAAAATGCGAGAGGGGTGTTCCGAATGAAAAAGCTTTTCAGTTCTTCCATCGGTAAGGTCCCCGTGTTTTTGTTTCCCTTCTCTCTTTCTTTTCAAAATCGTTTTTAGGAAATAAGATTTTTCTTATTTCCTTTTTTTCTGCCCTTGGGCAGGCTGAAACCGTTTAAAATAATATTTAGAATAAAGGAGAAAAAGAAAATGAACCTGATTTACGGCATCAAAGACAGGCCCAAGTTGGGGCAGGTCATCCTCTTCGCACTGCAGCAGCTGCTGGCCATTATGGCTGCCACTATCGCTGTCCCTGCAGTTATCAACAGCGGCACAGGCAGTGAGCTCTCCGCTTCTGCAGCACTCTTCGGTGCAGGCTGCGGCTCCATTGTCTATCTGCTTTTCACCAAAAGCAGCAGCCCTGTTTTTCTGGGTTCCTCCTTCGCCTTCATCGGCCCCATGCTTTCCGCATTTGGCGGCGCTGTTTCCATGGCAGCCGGTTATGCCGGCCTGATCATCGGCGCTGTGATCGCCGGTCTTGTCTATGTGGTCATCGCCATTGCGGTTAAATTCTGCGGTGTCAACTGGATCAATAAGCTGATGCCCCCCGTGGTTATCGGCCCCACTGTTGCCATCATCGGTCTCTCTCTGGCAGGCAATGCCATCGGCGATCTCATGAAGTCCAATGCCGCCAACGGCAACCCCAAGATTGCTCTTCTCTGCGGTCTCGTTACCCTCTTCGTCACCATGATTGCCTCCACCTACGGCAAGAAAATGGCAAAGCTCATTCCTTTCATCATCGGCATCTTGGCAGGCTACTTGGTTGCTTCCCTCTTTGCTTTGACCGGCAAAGAGAGCCTGACCGTCATTGACTACACCGCACTGAAGACTATGGACTCCGTCATTGCTCTTCCGAATTTCACCTTCCTGCAGGCCGATTGGTCCGCTATTACTCCCAGCTACCTCCTGACCATCTTCGTTGCCTATGCTCCTGTCTCCTTCGTTGTCTTCGCCGAGCACCTGGCTGACCACAAGAACCTCTCTTCCATCATCGGCCAGGACCTTCTCTCTGACCCCGGCCTGACCCGGACCCTTCTCGGTGACGGCATCGGCTCCATGGTCGGCACCTTCTTCGGCGGCTGCCCCAACACCACCTACGGCGAGTCCATTGCCTGCGTGGCCATCACCCGCAACGCTTCCACCGTTTCCATCTGGGGCGCAGCCTTCGCCTGCATTCTCTTCTCCCTGATCACTCCTCTGGTCTGCTTCCTGGAGACCATCCCCTCCTGCGTCATGGGCGGCGTCTGCATCGCTCTCTACGGCTTCATCGCCTCCTCCGGCTTCAAGATGTTCCAGCAGGTTGACCTGAACAAGAACCGCAACCTCTTCACCGCCTGCGTCATCTTCATCGTGGGTGTCGGCGGTATGGCTGTCACCTTCGGCGCTGTGGAAATCCGGACCGTTGCCTGCGCTCTGATCCTGGGCGTCCTGACCAACACCATCCTCTCCAAAGAGAAGGACGAGGTTCCCGAAGAAAAGTAATTCACAAAAATTTAAGGCTCCTGCCACAGGCAGGGGCCTTTTTTTACTTGATTTTTTTGGCGTTTGTGATAACCTATAGGGGACAAAAATCTCCCCTGCGGAGAAGAAAAAGAAAGGACTATGCATCATGGATCCTGTTACGAAAATTATTGATGAAAAGCTGGTCCGCCAGCTTCTCAGCCCCGAAGATGTCATTGACATCGTTGAAAAAACCTGGCGCTGGTATGGCGAAGGCAATGTCATCATGCCCAACAAAATCACAACGGATATGTCCCAGTTAGGTGTTGCCGGCTGGTTTAACTCCATGCCCGCGTATATCCACCCCATGAAGGCAGCCGGCATTAAAGTCGTCGGCGGTTATGACGGCAATAAAGCCCTGGGTCTGCCCTATATTCTTGCAAACGTTCTTCTGACCGATCCTGAAACCGGCACATTAAAGGCTTTGATTTCCGGCAACCTTATCAATGACCTGCGTACCGGCGCCCAGCCGGCTATTATGGCCAAGCTTCTGGCTGCCTCCACGGATATCGTCACCATCATCGGCACGGGTCTTCAGGGCTATATGAGCCTTCTCTGCATGAGCAAGGTCCTGGATATCAAGGAAGTCCGGGTCTGCGATATCTCCGAAGCAGCAAAGGATAATTTCATTTCCCGCTTCCCCAACGCTCCCTTTAAGTTCGTGAAATGCGCCAGCAACGAAGAAGGCTGCCGCGGCTCCGATGTCATCATCACCGTCACCAACGCCAATGCAAACCTGGTGGAAGAGCCCTGGCTCAAAAAAGGCAGCCTTGTCATGACCATGGGTTCCTTCCGGGAGACCAGCTTTGATGTCGTCCGTAAGGCCGATAAGATCGCTGTTGACCAGGTTGGCCAGTCCCTCCACAGAGGCAATGTTAAGGAGTTGGCAGAAATGGGAGAAATCACTGCGGATTCCTTTGATATTATCATCCCCGATGTTTTGGCCGGCAAGGCAAAGGCCCGCACGAACCCCGAGGATCGGATCTACGCCCAGATTATCGGCACCGGCATGTTGGATGTCGCTGCAGCCGCTCTGGTCTATGAGAGAGTGATTGAGCAGGGCATTGAGGTTCCCACTCTGAACCTGACCGGATTCTGATTTCCCGGCAGATCATACCGTTCAAAAAGTAGAATACAAGACACTTTGCTTTAACAGCATAACCCGCCAAAGAATAATTCTTTGGCGGGTTATTATTTTTTTTATCAACAAGCATTCCGATTTCTGAAAAGTTGTTTTCCGGCGAACGCAGTTCGCCCTCACGGACATTTCAACCTGTTTCCTTATTTATGATAGCGACCGCCGGACAGGATGTTTTCCGCCCGGTATATCTGCTCTAAAAGCATGACGCGAAAAAGGTGATGGGGAAAGGTCATGGGCCCCATGGAAAGCTTCAGATCCGCCCGCTCTTTTAAACTCCTGTCAAGCCCGTTGCTGCTGCCGATCAGAAAACAAATCTCGGATTTTCCCTTCTCTTTCACATCTGCGATCTTTTTGGCAAGCTCCGGGCTGCTGAGTTCCTTTCCCTCCGGAGTGCAGATGATCAGGTATGCTCCTTTGGGAATTTTTCCGGAAATTTCCTCTGCTTCCCTTTGAAGCCCCTGAAGGATCTCTCCCGGAGAAGGTTCTGCCGGGAGACGGAATTCCGGTATTTCCAGAATCCGGCAGCCACCGTAAAGATTCAGCCTTTTTATATACTCTTCACAGGCGCTGAGATAGAATTTTTCCTTCATTTTTCCTGCAGCGATAACCGTGTAACCCATCGTGAATTCCTCCGTTTTCATGAAAATTCTAGCATGCTTTTTCCCTTTCCGCAAGAGCGGAAATTTTCCACAGGAATACCTCTTTTTTTCCTGTTTTCTGTGGAAATTCCCTTGTAATTTTTCACTTTTTATGTTAGAATATAAAGTAGCTGAAATGTTATCTTTTTGACGGAAAGGCACAAAAATATGTTTTCTTCTGCCTATATTTGGAGCAAAGTTCTTGCTTCTCTGGAGCAGCAATTGACTGCCCAATTGGTGAACTCTCTTCTGGATGACGCCGATATCGTAGAGGTCTCTGAGGAAGAGCTTGTGCTCTCTTCTCCTACGGAATATCGAAGAAAAATGATCCTCACCCGCTTTGCGCCTTATATTGTTTCCGCGATGAAAGATATCTTTAATCGGGATGTCTCCGTAAAGGTCATCAGCACGGAGGAAGCAGAGGAATATCACAGCTCCCGCAAACCGGAGGAAAATTTCATTTTTAATCCGCAATTCACCTTTGACCGCTTTGTAGTAGGGGAGTCCAACCGTTTTGCCCACGCAGCGGCCTACGCCGTCGCAGAAAAGCCGGCAGCGGCATATAACCCCCTCTTCATCTACGGTCAATCCGGCTTAGGAAAAACCCACCTTCTTTATGCTATTGCGGGCGAAATACACCGCACGCATCCGGATTATACGATCGTCTATATCAAGGGAGACCAATTTACAAACGAGCTGATCGCAGCGATTCGGGATGGCAGGACCGTGGAATTCCGGGATAAATATCGCTATGCGGACCTCTTCCTTATGGATGATATTCAGTTCATTGCCGGAAAGGACAGCACCCAGGACGAGTTCTTCAATACCTTTAATTCCCTTTATGAAGCAAAAAAGCAGATTGTCCTGACCTCTGACCGTCCTCCCCATGAAATTCAAAAACTGGACGACCGTCTTCGTACCCGTTTTGAATGGGGCCTTACGGCAGATGTGCAGCCGCCCGATTACGAAACAAGAGTTGCGATTCTAAAAAACAAAGCCTATTCTCTGGGTCATGATTTTCCGGAGGATGTTTCGGCCTATATTTCCGAAAACATCACTTCCAATGTTCGTCAGTTGGAAGGCGCAGTCAAAAATATCATTGCAGTCAGCGATCTTACAGGAGAGCCCATTACTCTGCAGTTGGCTTCCCGCGCTCTGAAATCCCTGATCAAAGAAAGGGCTGAACCTACGGCGGCAAATATTATTGCCGAAGTCAGCAATTTCTATTCTATTGACGAATCTGTTCTCAGAAGTCCCAAGCAGGATAAAATAACCACAGAAGCAAGACAGGTTGCCATGTATCTCATCCGCAATATGACCCAAATGAGTTTTCCTGATATAGGAAGGGAATTCGGAAAAGATCATACTACCGTTCTCTATGCCTACAATAAAATTGAAGCAAAGCTGCAAGACAGCAGTACCGGTCTTTCCAATAATATCCGGACTCTTCTCACGGAGATTAACAATAAGCTGTGAACTGTTAAAACAGATCTGTGGATGATTTTTCATTTCACACCTCTTTCCACCTGTCTGTGAATTCTTCCTTATCTTTTTAACATACGGATTTTAATTCTTTTTCCTTTAAAAATAAAAGAAAAAGAAAACTTTCCACAGTTTTAACCTCCCTACGGCTATTACTATTTTTACCTTTTCTTTCTTTTTATATATCTATTAACCAAGAAAAGAGGAAACAAAAATGAAATTTATCTGTGAAAAAGCAATTCTGTTGAACGGAGTTACCGTTGCATCCAGAACCGTGTCCTCAAAAAACAGTATCCCCGCTTTGGAAGGAATATTAGTCCGCGCGGGAGTTGACCTGGAAATGACAGGCTACAATCTGGAGACGGGTATTTCCGTCAAAGTAGAAGCGGAAATATCGGAACAGGGGACCTGCGTTTTCCCCACGAAGCTATTCTCCGATATCATCAGAAAGATGCCGGATGAGCCTGTATCCATTGAAGTGGACAGCGAATATAAAGCGACGATCCGCTGTGGAGTTTCCCTTTTCCATATTATGGTACTGTCTGCAGAGGATTACCCCGAGCTTCCGGAAGTAGATTCGGAAAAATCCATTTCTATTCCGCAAAGAGAACTGAAGGGATTGATCGGAGGAACGATTTTCTCTATCTCTGACAGCCAGGCGCGGCCTATCCAGACAGGATGTTTATTTGAAATTGAAGAGGATTCCATTACGGTGGTTGCAGTGGATGGATACCGTTTTGCCCGCCGCTGCTATCGCCCGGATACAGCCATTGAAAGAAAAGTCAAGTTTGTTGCTCCCGGAGCAGCCTTGAAAGAATTGGAAAAGATCCTTGCAGATACGGATGAACCGGCCTATTTTACACTGGGAAGCAAGCATCTGATGTTCAAAATCGGGGATGTTGACCTGATCTGCCGGCTGCTGGAAGGAGAATTCATGGATTGGCGCAGGGTCGTTCCGAATTCCAGCCCGATTCTATTGGTTGCCAATGTTGCGGAGATGGTAGATTCCATTGAGCGTGTAAGCCTGATTGTATCCGAAAAGGTGAAGACCCCTCTTCGCTGCCGCATGGAAGAAAACTATGCGGAATTCCGGACAATTTCCACCCTTGGTTCTGCCAGCGACAGCTGTGCCATTGCAGGAGACGGCAAGGGAATGGAAATCGGATTCAACTGCCGCTATATTTTGGAAGCCCTTCGTGCAGTTCCCACGCCGGAAGCACAGCTGAACTTGAATAACAGCCTGAGTCCCATGGTAATTACCCCTGCAGACGGGACAGACAGTTTCAGTTATATGGTTCTGCCGGTCCGGTTAAAAGCGGGAGAATAAACATGAAGGTCGCAGTGAAAGTCAAAAGGCCCTGCAAAGAAATTTATGTTTCTACGGAATATATTAAGCTGGATTCTTTTTTGAAGATCATCAACAGTGTGGGATCCGGCGGAGAAGCCAAGCTCCGTATTCAAAACGGCGAGGTAAAGGTGAACGGCGAAGTCTGCACCATGCGGGGAAAAAAGCTATACAACGGCGATGAAGTAGAAATAGAAGGAAAAGCCTTCTGTATCAAAAAAAATGACGCTTGATAAACTGACACTTTACGATTTCCGAAATTATAAAGAGTTCTCATGTGATTTTGCGCCGGGCGTGAATCTGATCGTCGGAAACAACGCTCAGGGAAAAACAAACCTTTTGGAAGCAGTCACCTATCTTTCCACCGGAAAATCCTTTCGGACCCGAAAAGAAGAAGAAATGATTCGCTTTGAAGGGGAATTTTCCGAATTACGGGCAGAGCTTTCTCTTGAAGAAAGAAAGCAGGAACTGCGGGCACTGCTTTTTCGGGGAAGGAAGAAAAGAGAACTCTATATCGGAGGGGTCAAACAAAAGAACAGTGCTGCCCTCCACGGGATCATGCCAACCGTGCTATTTTGTCCGGAAGATCTCTTAATTTTAAAATCCGGCTCTGCGGGAAGGCGAAAGCTGATCGATGATGCCCTCTGCCAGCTGCGGCCAGCCTATGAATCCGCGCTAACGGAGTATCAAAAGCTTTTAGAGCATAAAAGCCGCATTTTAAAAGACTACCGAGAAATTCCCTCTTTGCTGGAAGCTCTTCCGGAATTTAACGAGAGAATGGCTGTTTGCGGAGCAATTATGATTTCTTTCCGGGCAAAGTACCTGAGAGAGCTGCAAAAGTCCGCAGCGGCCTTCCACAGCGAGTTTTCCGGCGGCAAGGAGAATCTGAGCCTGAATTATCAGACAGTCTCTACGGTAGAAGATCCCTTTGCTGCAAAAGAAGAAATCTATCAAAAACTCAAGCTCCATCAGGAAGCACATTATCGGGCAGAGCTGGAGTCCGGACAGTGCTTATCCGGACCGCATAAGGACGATTTTTCCCTCTGTCTGCAGGATTTGCCCATTAAGAGCTACGGTTCGCAGGGGCAGGTTCGGACGGCGACCATCAGCTTAAAACTGGCAGAAAGGGAACTCATTCTTCAGGATACGGGGGAAAATCCCCTGCTTCTTTTGGATGATGTGCTCTCTGAGCTGGACGACGGCAGGCAGGATTTCCTATTAAACCGCATTCACAGCGGCCAGGTTTTCATCACCTGCTGCGAAAAAGAGAGAATGACAGAAATCGGAAAGGTAATTTCCATTGAAAACGGTGCAATTGCCCCTCTATGACGGGAAAGGTTGAGTTATGTACCGATCGATAGGAGACGGCTTGTCCATTCGGGAAAAGAATATCATCGGCATCTTTGACCTGGATAATACAAGCTATTCCAAACATACAAGAAAATTTTTAGCGGGAGCAGAAGAGGCCGGCCAAGTCATTCCGGTCAGCCAGGATCTGCCGAAGTCTTTCCTTTTAGCCAGAGAATACGGAATGGATAAAATCTATCTTCTGCAATTCAGCTCGGCAACTATGGAGAGAAGATTAGAGAAGGAGGACAGCGCATGTCCGAACTGAACGAAAAAGCAAACGAATACGGTGCATCGCAAATTCAGGTATTGGAAGGCCTGGAGGCAGTCCGGAAAAGACCGGGCATGTATATTGGCTCCACCTCTTCTTCCGGTTTACATCACCTGGTTTACGAGATCGTGGATAACGCCATTGATGAAGCGCTGGCAGGCTATTGTGATCATATTACCGTTACCATAAATAAGGGCGACAGCATCACGGTAACCGATAACGGCCGCGGTATCCCCGTGGATATTCAAGCCCAGACGGGCCGGCCGGCTTTGGAGGTCGTGTATACGATCCTGCATGCAGGCGGCAAATTCGGCGGCGGCGGATACAAGGTTTCCGGCGGTCTTCACGGTGTCGGTGCCTCTGTCGTCAATGCCCTTTCCGAGTGGCTGACGGTTCAGGTACACAAAGAGGGGAAAATTTACGAGATGAAGTTTGCCCGCGGCAAGGTCACCCAGGAGATGAGAATCGTAGGGAACACGGACCGCCACGGCACCACAGTCACCTTCCAGCCGGATCCGGAAATGTTTGACAGCCTTGTTTATGATTATGAGATCCTCCATACCCGTCTGCAGGAACAGGCTTTCCTGAACGGCGGCGTTCACATCGAAATCACCGACGCAAGGCAGGAAAACGGGCCCCACGACAATATGCTCTACGAGGGCGGCATCCGGGAATTTGTAAGCTGGATGAACCAGCACAAAACTCCCGTCCATGAAGAAGTCATTTACATGAATGGGCAGAAGGGCGACACGGTTGCGGAAATAGCACTGCAGTATAACGACGGCTATAATGAGAACCTGGCTTCCTTCGCAAATGATATCCGTACTCCGGAAGGCGGCATGCACGAAACCGGTTTCAAGGCAGCACTGACGAGAGTAATCAACAATTACGGCACGAAAGCCGGTCTGATTAAAGGCGACGACAAGGTTTCCGGTGATGATGTCCGGGAAGGTATTACCACGATTATCTCCGTTAAACTCCCGGAGCCTCAGTTTGAAGGTCAGACAAAGCAGAAGCTGGGGAATGCCTATGTCCGCACACTGGTGGACAGCATCGTGAATGACCAGCTCATGACCTATTTCGAGGAACATCCTCAGACGGCAAGGGCAATTCTCGAAAAAGCCATGATGGCGAACCGGGCCAGAGAGGCTGCACGAAAAGCAAGAGAATCCGTTCGCAGAAAGACGGGGCTGGAATCCGGCCAGATGCCGGACAAGCTGCAGGATTGCAACGAGCGGGATCCCTCCCTTTGCGAAATTTACATCGTCGAGGGCGACAGCGCTGCCGGTTCTGCCATTCAGGGCCGTGACTCCCGCTTCCAGGCTATCCTGGCCATGTGGGGCAAAATGCTGAACGTGGAAAAGGCCCGGGCAGACAAAATTTATGACAATGATAAGCTGGCACCCATGATTCTGGCCCTTGGCGCAGGAATCGGGGATGAATTCAATATAGAAAAGCTCCGCTATCATAAGATCATCATCATGGCGGATGCGGATGTGGACGGAAGTCATATCCGGACTCTGCTGCTTACCTTCTTCTTCCGCTATATGCGGCCCCTGATCGATAACGGCTATGTCTATTCCGCAGTGCCTCCCCTATATAAGCTCATTCGCGGCAAGACCCAGAGAGTGGCTTATTCCGATGAGGAGAGAGACAGAATCAGCGCAGAGCTTCGGGCGGATAACCCCAATGCAAAGGTGGATATTTCCCGGTTTAAGGGCTTGGGCGAAATGGACCCCCATGAGCTCTGGGAGACTACCATGGATCCGGAAAAGCGGACTCTTCGCCGGATCACCCTGGAGGATGCCATCTGCGCGGATAAGATTTTCAATGTGCTCATGGGCGAGGAGGTCGAACCCCGCCGGGATTGGATTGAAAAGAACGCAAAATATGTCAATAACTTGGATATTTAAGGAAAGGAAGGTAGAGTCCATTGGCACATAAAAGAGATTACAAGCCGGAAGACATTGCCTTCCCCAATCAGGCTATTACGGAGTCCGAGCTTGTCAGCGAAATGCAGACCAGCTATCTGGATTATGCCATGTCCGTTATCGTCGGCAGAGCTTTGCCGGATGTACGGGACGGACTGAAGCCGGTCCACAGAAGAATCCTTTACGCTATGTATGAGGACGGACTGACTTCTGATAAGCCGTTCAAAAAATCAGCGACCTGCGTTGGTGATGTGCTGGGCCGTTACCATCCCCACGGTGACGCATCCGTTTATGACGCCATGGTGCGTCTTGCCCAGGATTTCTCCATGCGCTATATGCTGGTGGACGGCCACGGAAACTTCGGTTCCGTGGATGGAGATCCCCCGGCTGCTTACCGTTATACGGAGGCAAGGCTTTCCAAAATCTCGGCGGAAATGCTCCGGGATATTGAAAAGGAAACCGTGGATTGGGATCCCAACTTTGATGAGAGCAAAAAGGAGCCCCGGGTACTGCCGTCCCGTTTCCCCAACTTGCTGGTGAACGGTTCCAGCGGTATTGCCGTCGGTATGGCGACCAATATCCCGCCCCATAATCTTACGGAAGTTATCAATGCCTGCGTTCATATTCTGGATGACCCTGAGGCTACCCTTGCGGACCTTATGCAGGACATCAAGGGGCCGGATTTCCCGACCAAGGGCATTATCATGGGCAGAAGCGGCATCCGCGCTGCCTATGAGACCGGCCACGGAAGAGTGGTGGTTCGGGCAAGAGCGGAATTTGAAGAGCACGCTCAGGGCAGGACGAGGATCATCGTCACGGAGCTGCCCTACCAGGTCAATAAGCGGCAGCTGATCCGCAATATTGCAGATCAGGTCCACGACAAGAGACTGGAAGGGATTTCCGATCTCCGTGATGAGAGTGACCGCAACGGTATGCGGATCGTCATTGAGCTGAAGAAGGATGCGAATCCCCAGGTGGTTTTGAACCGCCTTTATGCCCAAACAGCTCTGCAGTCCTCCTTCTCTATCATTCTCCTGGCGCTGACCCACAATCAGTCTCAGCCGAAGATTTTCACCCTGCGGGAAATGTTGGATGAATATCTGGCATTCCAGGAGGACATTATTATCCGCAGGACCCGCTATGACCTCAAAAAGGCAGAAGAGAGAGCCCATCTTTTAGAGGGCTTGCTCATCGCGCAGGATAATATTGACGAAGTAATCCGGATTATTCGCTCCAGCTATGACGATGCCAAGGAAAACCTGATGAAGCGCTTTGGCCTCAGCGATGTTCAGGCACAGGCCATTTTGGATATGCGCCTGAAAGCCCTCCAGGGTCTGGACCGGGAAAAACTGGAAGCCGAATATAAGGAGCTGGAAGAAAAGATTGCCTATTATAAAAAGGTCCTGGAGACTCCGGAAATGGTAAAGGATATCCTGAAGGAGGAGATCATCAAGATCCGGGACCGCTTCGGCGACGAGCGCAGAACAGAGATCCTGGATATCGTGGAAGATATTGAGGATGAGGACCTTATTGAAGAGAAGGACTGCGTCTTTACTATGTCCGTCCAGGGCTACATCAAGCGGATGACTGCAGATACTTATCGCAGCCAGCGTCGCGGGGGCCGCGGTGTGAACGGGCAGAACCTGAAGGAAGAAGACAGCGTGAAGACCATCTTCTCCGCTTCTACCCATGACAGCATCCTCTTCTTCACCAACAAGGGAAGAGTTCATAACAGAAAAGGCTATAAGATTCCGGAGTGCTCCCGCACGGCCCGCGGAACGGCAATGGTGAATATCCTGCCTCTGGAAGAGGGAGAATATGTGACGGCCGGAGTACTGCTTCGGGAGTTTGCCGAGAATGAATACCTGGTGATGATTACCAGAAACGGTACCGCCAAGAGAATGCTTCTCAGCTCCCTTGATACCAACCGCAAAACCGGCATACGGGCTTTGACGCTGGAAGAGGGTGACGAACTGGTTTCCGTCTTCCGGACAGAGGGCGAAGATAAGGTTCTGGTTGCTACCCATAACGGCCTCTGCCTCTGCTTTGCGGAGCAGGACGTGCGGCCCATGGGTCGGGAAGCCTGCGGCGTTCGCGGAATCCTCCTGAATGAGGGAGATTGTGTTGTTGGCGCTGAGCTCTATAAGGAGGGCTGTTCTCTCCTGACAGTAACGGAAAACGGCTACGGCAAGAGAACGCCTGTGGAGGCTTATCTCCGTGGCAGCAGCGAAAATCGCGCGCCTCAGTCCCGCGGCGGCAAGGGTATGCTGAACTACTGCATTACGGAAAAGACCGGCAAGGTCGCAGGAGTTGCCGTTGTGACGGAAGAGGATGATGTGATGCTGACGGAGACAGGCGGCGTTATCATCCGGATGCCCGCTTCCAACATCAACATCTATGGCAGAGACACCGTGGGTGTCCGCGTGATGAGGCTGGAGGAAGGGAATCAAGTGATCGCTGTTACCAGCTTAGCCCGGGAGGAAGAAGAAACGGCAGAAGAGGCCGGATCTTCCGAAGAAATCCCCGAGGAAAACAGCGAAGAATAAAGCGCAAAGCGGCTTGCCTTTGCAAGCCGCTTTTTGCCGGAGGAAAGCATGAAAGAAGTAAGCATTTATACAGACGGAGCGTGCAGCGGGAATCCGGGGCCCGGGGGCTGGGCAGCGATCCTTTCCTATCAGGGAACGGAAAAGGAACTCTCCGGAGGGGAAGCCGATACCACCAATAATCGCATGGAGCTGACGGCGGTCATTCGGGCGCTTGCCTGTCTGAAAGAGTCCTGCCATGTGGATCTGTATTCGGATTCTTCCTATGTGATCAACGCCCTTGAAAAGGGCTGGGTTTACGGATGGAAAAAAAGAGGTTGGATAAAATCAGATAAAAAGCCGGCATTGAACACGGACCTTTGGGAAGAGCTTCTGGAGCTCATAGCCAAGCATGAAGTCTGCTATCATTGGGTGAAGGGGCACGCGGAAAACCCCTACAATAATCGCTGCGACAAGATGGCGGTAGCCGCGGCAGCGGCAGCGCGGGGTTAAAAAGACTGAAGAGGCCGATTCAAATTTCAAATTGACAAGATTCTGCACATTTATTATAATGGAAATGAAAATAAGGCCTTTAAAAAGCCCCAAAAGATTTGAAAAAGGAGGACTTTCAAATGATTATTACAATCGGAAGACAGTTTGGCAGCGGCGGCAGCGAAATCGGACGCAGAATTGCAGAACAGCTGAACATTCCATATTATGACAAGAACATGATCGATCATGTTGCGGACAAGCTGGGCTTTAGCCCCGAGTATGTTCGTCAGGTTGAAGAAAAGCCTACCGGAAGTTTCCTTTTCTCCATGGCAATGTATTCCTACTCTTCTTCTCTGAACGACGATATGGTTCCCGCTGAACTGCGGGTTTCCACCGCTCAGTCCGAGTTTATTCTGGATAAAGCAAACGAGGGAAGCGGCGTTTTCGTTGGACGCTGTGCAGACTATATCCTGAAGGGCAGAGACGATGTTTTGAATGTCTTTATCTATTCGGACATGAAGAGCAGGATCAAGACCGTCATGGAGCGCTACCACCTGGACGAGCGGAATGCCATCAAGACCATTCAGCAGACGGACAAGAAGCGCGCTCTCTATTACAACACCAACACCCAGCACCGCTGGGGCGACAAGGACAGCTACCATCTTTTGATCGACAGCGGCAAGCTGGGCATCGATGGCAGCGTGGAGCTCCTGGAGCACTACTACAAGCTTTTCAATAAGGAATAAGAAAATAAAAGAGCCCCGCTCGGAAGGAAGAGGAAGATCTTGCTTTCGGGCGGGGCATTTTCATGCCCAAAAAGACTCACAGCTTGCATCTTGATGCAGGCAGATATTACCCTTAAAACACCAAGTGAACAGAAAAACAGGCTGACTTTTCATTGTCAGCCTGTTTTCTGATTTTGTGCGCCCTTCTTGCAGCTTGCAGCTGTAACTATACCAGTCGGGAGCCGGCGGGGATCTTGTCATCCAGAATGACAAGGTTCAGCTTGTCGCCCCGTTCCGCGGAGAGGAGCATGCCGCGGGATTCCTGCCCCATCATCTTCCTGGGAGCCAAATTGGTGACCGCCACCAGGGTCTTGCCGAGAAGCTCTTCCGGCTTATAGTATTTGGCAATGCCGGAAAGGATCTGGCGGGGCGTTCCGCTGCCGTCATCCAGCTGGAACTTCAGGAGCTTTTCGGACTTCTTGACATTCTCGCAGGCAAGGACCTTTACCACGGTCATTTCAACTTTTTCAAAGCTATCGAAGGTGATCTCCGGCAAAGGCTCCGGCAGAGGATCCTCCTGCTTGGGAGCAGCGGCCTGCTTCATGGCCTCCAATTCAGCCAGCTCTTTTTCCATGTCGATTCTGGGGAAGAGGGCAGGGCCGACACTTACGCTGGCCTCCGTGGGAAGGACTCCATAGGTACACATGGCATCCCAATCCGGAACCTGAGCGCCGATCCGCCGGGTGATTTCCTCACAGGTGGCGGGCATGAAGGGGCTGAGAAGACCTGCGGAGATACGAACGGATTCCAGCAGATTATAGAGGACCTTGCCCAAACGGGCCTTTTTGCTCTCATCCTTGGCAAGGGTCCAGGGAGTGTTTTCATCAATGTATTTATTGGCGCGGCTGATGACCTTGAAGATCTCGGAGAGGGCATTCTGGGGAGCAAAATGCTCCATTTCTTCTTCCACCTTGCCGCCGAGGGAAGAGGCCATGGCGATTAATTCGGAGTCCATTGCCTCATCTGCTTCCTGTTCGGCGGGAAGCTTTCCGTCAAAATATTTCTGAACCATGGCGGTGGTCCGGGAGACCAGGTTGCCCAGATCATTCGCAAGGTCGGTATTGATGCAGTTGATCAAAAGCTCATTGGAGAAGTTTCCGTCCGAGCCGAAGGGGAAGGAACGGAGAAGGAAGAAACGGAGGGAATCCACGCCGTAGCGCTCGGACAGCAAATAGGGATCGACCACATTGCCCTTGGATTTGGACATTTTGCCGCCGTCCAGGAGGAGCCAGCCGTGGCCATAGACCTTCTTGGGAAGGGGCATGCCTACGCTCATAAGCATGGCGGGCCAGATGATGGAGTGGAAACGGACAATTTCCTTGCCCACAATATGGACATCTGCGGGCCAGTACTTTTCCACATCACCGTACTCGGAGTTTTGATAGCCCAGGGCTGTCAGGTAGTTAAAGAGGGCATCCACCCAGACATAGACAACATGACCGGGGTCAAAGTCCACGGGAACACCCCAGGTGAAAGACGTGCGGGAGACGCAGAGGTCGTCCAGACCGGGTTTGATGAAATTATTGACCATTTCGTTGACCCGGGAACGGGGCTCCAGGAAGTCCGTGTTTTCCAGCAGGTCCTGAATACGGCCGGCATACTTGGAAAGACGGAAGAAATAGGCTTCCTCCTTGGCGGGCTTGACTTCGCGGCCGCAGTCGGGGCATTTGCCGTCAACGAGCTGGCTTTCCGTCCAGAAGGATTCGCAGGGGGTGCAGTAAAGGCCCTCATAGTAGCCCTTATAGATATCCCCGTTGTCGTACATCTTCTTGAAAATTTTCTGGATGGACTCCACATGATAGTCATCCGTGGTGCGGATAAAGCGATCGTTGGAGATGTTCATGAGCTTCCAGAGGTCCAGCACGCCCTTGTCGCCGGTGACGATGTTGTCTACGAACTCCTTGGGAGTGACGCCGGCTTCCTTCGCTTTGGTTTCGATTTTCTGCCCGTGCTCATCCGTCCCTGTCAGGAACATGACATCATAGCCGCGGAGACGCTTATAGCGGGCAAGGACATCGGTGGCTACGGTGCAGTAGCTATGGCCGATATGAAGCTTAGAGGAAGGGTAGTAAATAGGGGTCGTGATATAAAAGGGTTTCTTGCAAGAATCGCACATGGTTCTTACCTCCTACAATAATACAAAATTAAATGCGGAAGAGCCGCAATGCATTTTCCCTGGTGGTGGCGGCAGCTTCCTCCACGGAAATCCCTCTGATCTCTGCCAGCTTGGCAGCCACAAGAGGAACCTGGGAAGGATTGCTGGGTCTGCCTCGGAAGGGCTCCGGCGCCATAAAGGGGCAATCGGTTTCGATCAGGATCCGGTCCAGGGGGGCCCGGGCGGCGACCTCGACGGCCTTCCTGGCGTTTTTAAAGGTTAAAACACCGGTGAAGCCTAAGTACCAGCCCTCTTTGAGCAAAACCTTGGCAAACTCCCAGGAGCCGGAAAAGCAGTGGAAAACGCCCTTCAGTTCCGGAAATTCCCGGACGATCCGAAGACCGTCATCATGAGCTTCCCGCTCATGGACAATGACGGGAAGACCCAAATCCCCGGCAAGAGCAAGCTGCATACGGAAGGCTTGCTGCTGAACTTCCCGGGGAACGCTTTCATAGTGATAGTCCAGGCCGATTTCCCCGATGGCCTTCACCCCGGGGTGATCTGCCAGAGCGCGGTATCGTTCTATCAGCTCCGGCGTTACGGATGCGGCGTCATCCGGATGGCTGCCGATGGCGGCATAGATAAAGGGATATTTCTCAGCAAGGGCAACGCAGTCCCGGGAGCTCTCTTCGCAGCAGCCCACATTCATAAGGCCGCTCACCTGCTCACGCCTCATGGCAGAGAAGATCTCTTCCCGCTTATCCAGGAGAACGGGGTCGTTTATGTGGGCATGGGAATCAAAGAACAAGCTCATTGCCCCCTTTGCTGAAGATAGATAAGAAGAACGGCAATGTCTGCCGGGCTGACACCGGATATGCGGGAAGCCTGGCCGATAGAAAGAGGCCGGATCTCGGAAAGCTTTTCCGCAGCCTCCAGACGGAGACCTTTGATTGCGGAATAATCCATATCCGAAGGAAGGAGCCGTGCCTCTGCCTTTTCAAATTCAGCCACTTGTTTGGTCTGGCGGCCCAGGTAGCCTTCGTATTTCAGCTGAATTTCCACCTCATCCCGGATCTCCCGGCTGAGGGGTTGATAGCCTTTATCAAAGGGAATGATATCTTCATAGTGAACCTGAGGGCGGCGGAGGAGATCCGAAAGACGGACGGAGTTTTCCACGGAGCTGGTGCCTGCCGCCAAAAGGACCGCATTGAGCTCCGGAGAACCGGGGATCCCGCTGCTTTCAAGACGTTGGATTTCCGCGGCAATTTCTTCGTACTTTTTCCGGACAGCCAGAAGGCGTTCCTCCGGAATCAGGCCGATCCGATAGCCGATCTCCGTTAAGCGGGCGTCTGCATTGTCCTGGCGATGCAGAAGGCGGTACTCGCTGCGGGAGGTCATGATCCGGTAGGGCTCATTGGTTCCTTTGGTGACCAGGTCATCCACCAGAATGCCGATATAGCAATCGCTGCGGCGAAGGATCAGGGGCTCTCTTCCCAAGAGCTTCAGGGCGGCATTGACCCCCGCCACGAAGCCCTGGACGGCGGCTTCTTCATAGCCAGAAGAGCCGTTGAACTGCCCTGCCCCGTAGAGACCGGAAACTTTTTTGGATTCCAGGGTAGGAAGCAGCTCTGTTGGGTCTACACAGTCATACTCGATGGCATAGGCGGGGCGCATGATCTCCGCATGCTCCAGACCTTTCACGCTGTGTAGCATTTGGAGCTGCACATCCTCCGGCATGGAGGAGGAGAAGCCCTGGATATACATTTCGTCCGTTTTGAGGCCGCAGGGCTCCACAAAGAGCTGATGCCTGGGCTTTTCCGAAAAGCGAACGACTTTCGTTTCAATAGAGGGGCAGTAACGGGGGCCGATGCCCTTGATGGAACCGTCGTAGATGGGGCTCCTGGAAAGGTTATCCCGGATGATTTGATGGGTTTCCTCGGTGGTATAGGTGAGATGACAGATCGCCTGATTTTCCGGAGCCCGGGCTGTCCGGTAGGAGAAGGGCATGATTTCTTCATCCCCGGGCTGGACCTCCATGGCGGAAAAATCGATGCTCCGCCGGTTGACTCTGGGGGGAGTTCCTGTTTTGAAACGCCGCATGGTGTGCCCCAAGGCGCTAAGACGGGCTGTCAGTCCCTTGGCGGGGTGCATGCCGTCCGGACCGGAGGGAATGACATTTTCCCCGATGATAATATCGGATTCCAGGTAGGTTCCCGTGGCTAAAATCACGGCTTTGCAGGCATAGACAGCACCGAGCTGGGTCTGCACGCCGGAAACAGAACCGTTTTCCGTTAAAATGTCCACGACCATCCCCTGCTTCAGGTCCAGATTCTCCTGAATTTCCAGGGAATGCTTCATGAACTCCTGGTAGGCCCGGCGGTCTGCCTGGGCCCGGAGGGAATGGACAGCAGGACCCTTTCCCCGGTTCAGCATCCTGTACTGAATGCAGCAGTGGTCTGCTGCCCAGCCCATCTCGCCGCCCAGGGCGTCCAACTCACGGACCAAATGGCCCTTTCCCGTTCCGCCGATGGCAGGATTGCAGGGCATATTGCCTACGGAGTCCAGACTGATGGTAAAAATGACGGTACGAAGGCCCAGACGGGCAGAGGCCAGAGCGGCTTCGATCCCGGCGTGTCCGGCGCCTACGACGGCCACATCATAACGATCCAGAAAATAGCTCAAAAACGCATCATCCCATTACAAGTTTGCATATCATATCAAGCTACCATTATAGCAGAAAACTTGCCCGCATACAAGAGAAAAAGCAGGAAGGAAAAGGCCGGGATTTTCCGAAAAACAGGGGGCTTTTCCTTGAATTTTCAGGACTTTCATGCTAAAATACTTTGAAGTATATTTTGGGGGCATGTGACCTTGGAAACAAAGACAGCGATCATCTCGGAAGAGGAGCTGCAGGTCCAAAAAGAGAACTGCAGAGCGATCCGGGCTTATTGGGAAAAAGAGGGAAGAAAACCCTTTGCATATATCGACACCTATGGCTGCCAGCAGAACGAAGCCGATTCCGAGAGAATCCGGGGCATGCTTGCAGAGGCCGGCTATGGCTTCCGGGAAAATGAAGAAGGAGCCGACCTGGTGATCATGAACACCTGCGCCGTCCGGGAACACGCCGAGCAGCGGGTCTTCGGAAACCTCGGCGCTCTGACCCACAGCAAGCGCCGCCATCCGGAGCAGAAAATCTATCTCTGCGGCTGCATGGCAGGACAGCCGGAGGTGGTGGAGCGGATTCGCAAAAGCTTTCCCTATGTGGACGGAGTTTTTAACACCCACCATCTTTGGGAATTTCCCGGCCAGCTCCTGGGCAGACTGCAGGGAGGGAAGCGCTCCTTTGCCGTGGAGGACAGTGCCGGCAATCTGGCGGAGGGAATTCCCGTTGTCCGGACCAATCCGATCAAAGCCTGGGTCTCCGTGATGTACGGCTGCAATAATTTTTGTTCTTACTGCATTGTGCCCTATGTGCGGGGGCGGGAGCGGAGCCGCCGTCCGGAGGCAGTGATCGAAGAATGCCGGGGACTGATCGAAGCCGGCTATAAAGAAATCACCCTTTTGGGGCAGAATGTGAATTCCTATGGCAAGGACCTGGATCTCGATTACGATTTTGCGGACCTTTTGGCTGCCGTGGCAGAGATCCCGGGGGATTACCTGATCCGCTTCATGACATCACACCCCAAGGACGCCTCCGAAAAGCTTTTCAGAACAATGGCTTCCAACCCCCATATTGCCCATCAGCTTCACCTTCCCTTCCAGTCCGGAAATGACAGGATCTTAAAGGCGATGAACCGGCACTATGACAGAGAGCGTTATTTGAATCTGGTAAAGCTGGCGAGAGAAGCCATGCCGGATCTGGTTCTGACCTCCGATGTGATTGTGGGATTTCCCGGAGAAAGCAAGGAGGAATTTGAGGACACGGTATCTCTTATCAAAGAAGTGGGCTATGACGCCCTATTTACCTTCATTTACTCTCCCCGCCCGGGAACCCCCGCGGCCAAACTGCCGGATCCCGTCAGTCGGGAAGAAAAAAATGCCTGGTTCAAGGAACTCTGTGACAGTCAGGATGCTATTTCTGCTGCCCGTCACAAAAACTATCTGGGCAAGAGCTTCCGTGCTCTGGTGGACGGGAAAGACGGAGAGCTTTTGACAGCTCGCACGGAAGGCGGCCGCCTGGTTCGTTTCCCGGGACCGGATTGCCTGATCGGAGCTTATCACACCGTTAAAATTACGGGCAGCAGCACCTGGTCCCTGACCGGGGAGCTTGCGGAATAAGGAGAAAAAGATGGCGGAACAAACGATCACCCCCATGATGCGGCAATACCTCGAGACAAAAGAACAGAATCCGGACTGCCTCCTCTTTTTCCGTTTGGGTGATTTTTACGAGCTTTTCGGAGAGGATGCAAAGACGGCCTCCCGCGAATTGGATCTGACGCTCACCTCCCGGGACCATGACAAGAACAAGGCGCAGGAGGATAAGATCCCCATGTGCGGAGTGCCCTTCCACAGTGCGGAGGGTTATGTTGCCCGTCTGGTAAATCGGGGCTATAAGGTTGCCATCTGTGAGCAGATGGAGGATCCTGCCCTGGCAAAGGGTCTGGTAAAAAGAGAGATCATCCGAATCGTAACGCCGGGAACCGTGACCGAAAGCTCCATGCTGGAGGAAGGAAAGAACAACTATTTTGCCTGCGTTTACGGAGAGGGAGAAAGCTGCGGCCTTGCCTTTGCGGATGTTTCCACCGGTGAATTCTTGGCCACCTGCCTTTCCGGGGAAAACCTTTTGGACCAGGTAGTGGCTGAACTGGGCCGATTCTCTCCTGCAGAGCTTTTGCGCGGCGGGACCGTGGCCGAGGATCCGGCACTGAAAAAAATCCTGAGTGAGCAGCTTCCCTGCCTTTCCGAAAGCGGGGAGGAGAGCCTTTTTGAGGAAGCACTCTGCAGGCAGGAGCTGCTTTGCCAGTTTTCCGGAATTCCGGAGCAGCTGGATTCCTGCCGGTGCGCCCTTTTGGCTGCCGGAGCCCTGCTGCATAAGATGAAGGAGACCCAGAAGAGTTCTCTCAGCCATTTGCGGGTCCCGGAATTCTATCTTTCCGGGAAATTTATGGAGCTGGATCTGACGGCCCGGCGCAATCTGGAGTTGACGGAGACCCTTCGCAGCAAAGAAAAAAAGGGCAGCCTTCTTTGGGTCCTGGATAAGACGAAAACACCCATGGGAGGCCGCATGCTTCGGAGCTGGCTGGAAAGGCCGCTTTTGAATCCCAATGCCATTGGTCAGCGCCTGAATGCCGTGGAAGAGCTTCGGAAGAGCACCATGGTCCGGGAGGATATGACAGAGGCTCTGCGGGAGGTTACGGACCTGGAGCGGATCATGGCCAGACTGGTCACAGGCTCTGCGAACTGCCGCGATATGGTCAGCCTCTCTTCCGGCTTAGAAAGAATACCGGAAATTCTGGCCCTCTCCGAGGGGTTTAAAGCACCTCTTTTAGGCGTTCTCCGGGAGGAATTGGATCCTTTGGAGGATATGAAGAACCTGATCGACCGGGCTATTGTGGAGGATCCGCCCTTTTCCCTGCGGGAAGGCGGGATGATCCGCAAGGGCTATAACGAAGAGGTGGATAAGCTTCGGGATATCATGAACGGGGGCAAGGGCCTGCTGACCGGGATTGAGACGAGAGAAAAGGAACGCACCGGGATCCGCAATCTGCGGGTAGGCTATAATCGGGTCTTCGGCTATTATATTGAGGTCGCCAAGGGCCAGGTGGGCATGGTTCCGGCGGATTATATCCGGAAACAAACCCTGACTACCGGGGAGCGTTATATCACGGAGGAACTGAAAGAGCTGGAAAACACGATCCTGACAGCCAAGGATCGTGTGACAGCCTTGGAATATGAGCTTTTCCAGGAAGTCCGGACGGCACTGGTGGAGCAGTCCGAACGGGTGCTCCGGACCGCCCATGCCATCGGCGCATTGGATGTTCTTGCCTGCTTTGCCAGGATCGCTTCGGATTATAACTATTGTAAGCCGGAGGTGGATCTGGGAGGAGAGATCCTCATAGAGGCAGGCCGACATCCCGTGGTGGAGCGGATGCTTACAAACTCCCTTTTTGTGGCCAACGATGTCTCTTTGGGCGTCCCCGGCTGCAAGGTGGCTATCATCACCGGCCCCAATATGGCGGGCAAGTCCACCTATATGCGGCAGACAGCCCTGATCGTTCTCATGGCGCAGATTGGCTGCTTTGTGCCCGCAGAATCTGCCCGGATCGGCGTTGTAGACCGGATCTTTACAAGAATCGGCGCCAGTGATGACCTGGGCTCCGGGCAGTCCACCTTCATGGTGGAAATGAGCGAGGTTTCCGAGATCCTGAAAAATGCAACTCCCCGCTCTCTGCTGATTTTGGATGAAATCGGCAGAGGAACCTCCACCTATGACGGCATGTCCATTGCCAAAGCCGTGGTGGAGCATGTGGCAGACCCGAAGAAGCTGGGCGCCCGGACGATGTTTGCCACCCACTATCACGAGCTGACGGTTTTGGAAGAGGAACTTCCGGAGGTCAAAAACTTCAATATTGCGGTCAAGAAGCGCCGGGATGAAGTGGTATTTCTCCGGAAGATCGTTCCCGGAGGAACGGATGATTCCTTCGGTATTGAGGTCGCAAAGCTGGCCGGACTTCCCGGCCCGGTGGTGACCCGGGCAAGAGCGATCCTGCAGAGCTTGCAGGAGGGACAGCCTATCCAAAAGAAAGTTGTGGTCAGGGAAGAAACGGACCAGCTCTCCATGCTGGATATGGGGAGCGAGGAGATCCGTCAGCGTTTGGAGAGCATTACCGTGGAGACGCTGACGCCCATTGAGGCAATGAATATTCTATACGAACTGAAACAAATGCTGTAAAAGGAGAGAAAGCGATGCGGGGAAAGAAACTGAGTGTAACGATGAAGCGCAGAGAATGGATCCTCGGCCTTCTCTTTCTGCCCTGCTATCTCTTCCTTTTCGGGCTTGCCATCCGCTTTTTTGCCGCGGAGTTTTTCCCGACCCTCGATGCGGATTCCTGGAATCTCATCCATTTTATCCTCTGCGGTATTTGCGTTTTGGCTGTTTTCCGGGATTTTCTGAATGACAATTTCCGGATTTTGATGAACGAGCGGGGCTTTATAAAAGAGCTTATCCTCTTTCTGGCCCGTTATTATCTGGTTGCTTTGGCCTTTGGTCTTTTGACGATCATCCTGGAGAACGAAACGGGCGTAAGCCTGGAAAACCGGAATGACAGTGCTCTCATTGATATTTTTTCCGGGAGAAGCTGGATGCTCTTCCCCATTGCGGTGATTTTGGCACCCTTGGTTGAGGAAAGCATTTTCCGGGGATTGATCTTCAGCAATCTTCAAAGAGCGAGTCGCTTTCTCGCCTATGCGGTAACGATTCTCTGCTTCTCTGCCATTCATGTGGTGGATTACGCCGCGGATATGGCTCCTCTGCAGATTATAGTGAGCCTTCTCCAATATTTGCCGGCGACTTTTTTCCTCTGCAGGATTTATGAGCGCTGCGATTCCATCTTTGCGCCCATGGTTCTGCACGGCAGCATTAACCTGATCTCCCTGATGATCACATCCTTCCTTTACGGATTCGGAGGTTGACTATGGCTCGGATTTTTCAACTATCTCCTCATCTGGCGGATTTGATAGCTGCCGGTGAGGTTGTGGAGCGCCCCGGTTCTGTGGTAAAAGAGCTGGTGGAGAACTCCATTGATGCCGGTGCAAGCCGGATCACCGTGGAGATCCAAAATGGCGGCATGACTCTGATTCGGGTGACAGATGATGGCTGCGGCATGGAGCGGGCGGATGCCCAGACGGCTTTTCTCCGCCATGCCACCAGTAAGCTTCGCAAAGAGGAGGACCTGGCGGCCATCGGAACCTTGGGTTTCCGGGGCGAGGCCCTGGCTGCCATTTCCGCAGTTTCCAGGCTGCGTTTGCTCACCTGCCGCAAGGAGGATTCCGAGGGAACAGCGGTAGAATTAGAGGGAGGCGTGATCCTTTCCTGTGAACCTGCGGGCTGTCCCAAGGGAACCACGATTCTGGTGAAGGACCTCTTCTATAATACCCCGGCCCGGCTGAAATTCATGAAAACGGATCTGGCAGAGGGCGCAAATGTGTCCTCTGTGCTGCAGCATATTGCCGCGGCCCATCCGGAGATTGCCTTCCGGCTGATCCGGGACGGGCAGGAGGTCCTTTCCACCGTGGGAGACGGAGACCTTCTGGCGGTCATCTATTCCATCTATGGACGGCAGACAGCGAAGGAAATGATCCCTGTGGACAATTGCTGGGAGAAGGCCCGGGTGACGGGTTTTGTTTCCAAGCCTACGGCAAGCAGAGGCAACAGAACGGCGCAGACTTTTTATGTAAACGGAAGATATATCAAATCCAAGACCTTGACTGCTGCTTTGGAGGAGGCATACCGGAACCGAATGATGTCCGGCCGGTTCCCCTTCTGTGTGCTGAATATCCAGGTCCCCTTGACGATGGTGGATGTGAATGTCCATCCGGCAAAAACGGAAGTCCGCTTTATTGGCGAGAAAACCATTTTTGACTGCGTTTATTACGGCGTTTTGGCAGCCCTCAACGGAGAATCCGGAAGAAAGGACATGACGCTTGGAGAACGGCGGGAAGAGCCTGAAAAGAAGCTTGCCCGGGCAGAAGTCGGGGGCAAGCAGGACTTTTACCGGCAAATGAGCGCGGAGGAATACCGGGCCATGTCCGAATTGGGCAAAATTGCAAAACCGTCGCCTGAGGCAGCGGAGCTTTTGCAGCCCAAAGCGGCAGCGACGGCGCAGATGCACAAGCCGGAAGAGAAAAAAGTTCCGGCAAAAGCTTCGGAGGCGCCCTCTGTCCGAAAGGAAGTCTTCTTTGAACCCAAGCCCGGGGCAATCAAGGAAGAAAAAACGCTGCTTAAAGAAGAGGACACACCTCCCCGGGCTGTTGAACCCATCCGGGAAGAAGCTGCGGAGAAGGCTGCGGAGCCGGAGCAGATTACGATTCCGGAGAAAGCAGCCGCAATTCCCGAGTATCGGATCGTGGGGGAGGTTTTAGACAGCTTCTTCGTTGTGGAAGAGGGAGGAGAGATCCTCTTCATTGATAAACATGCGGCCCATGAGCGTATCCTTTTTGAAAAGCTGAAAAAGCAGGATAACCGGGCCATGTCCCAGCAGCTTTTGGAGCCCCTTTCTGCCAATCTCAGCAGGGAAGAGGCTGCAGCGGTATTGGAAAATATTCCTCTTATGGAGGAGTGCGGTTTTGATATTCAGGATTTCGGGGACCACACTGTGCTCATTCGGGCGATCCCCGATGATCTGGACCCGGAAGAGGCGGAAAGCCTGCTCTGTTCCCTTGCGGAAGGGCTGCTGACGGGGAAAAACTGTGATCCCTCTGCAAGGCGGGATGCTTTGCTGCACACGATAGCCTGCAAGGCTGCCATCAAAGCCGGCTGGCACACAGAAGCTGCGGAGCGGGAAGCGCTGGTTCGGGAAGTGCTTTCCCGGGATGATCTGAAGTACTGTCCCCATGGCCGCCCGATTTGCATTCGGCTGACGGAGGAAAATCTTCGCCACCAGTTTAAGAGGAGCTGAGTATGGACCGTATTATTTGCGTGGCGGGTCCGACGGCTTCCGGGAAGACAGCACTTTCCGTGGCGTTGGCCGAACATTTCGGGGGAGAAGTCCTCTCCTGTGATTCGATGCAGATTTACAGGGGGATGGACATCGGCACAGCGAAGCCCACAAAGGAAGAGATGCGGGGGATCCCCCACCATATGATTGACTGTGTGGATCCCAATGAGGCCTATTCCGTAGGCCGCTACGTGGAAGAAGCGGACGCCATTCTGCAGGACCTTTTATCCAAGGGAAAAACCGTGATCGTTTGCGGGGGAACGGGCCTATATATGGATTCCCTGATGGCGGGAAGGACCTTTGCAGCGGCTCCCGAAAGCGGGAAACGCCGGGAGCTCACGGAACTGGCGGAAAAAGAAGGGATCGGCGCCGTTCTGGAGATCCTGCGGAAGGCTGATCCGGAGCGGGCAGCGAAGCTTTCTCCAAGGGATGAAAAGAGGATAATCCGCGCTGCGGAGATATATTTGGAAAGCGGAAAAACCGCGACGGAGCACGATGCGGAAAGCAGGCAGCTTCCGAACAAGTATGAGCCCCTTTGGCTTGGCCTGAATTATCGGGACCGGCAGAAGCTCTATGACAGGATCAATCTACGGGCGGAAAAAATGCTGGAAGCCGGCCTGCGGGAGGAATTGGAAAGGCTCCTGGCCTCCGGGATTCGGGTGGATGCTACGGCCATGCAGGCCATAGGCTATAAAGAATTCCTGGCCGCAAGGCGGGGAGAAGAGAGCACGGAAGAAGCCGTTGCCAAGCTTCAGATGGAAAGCAGGCGATATGCCAAGCGGCAGTTGAGCTGGTTCCGAAGGAATGAAAAAATAAACTGGCTTTATCCGGATGAGGAAGAATCCTTTTCCGCGGTAATCGAAAAGGCCATTTGCCTTGCAGAGAAGGCATTTCAATAAAAGAGGCGTATGATGATGTCTGAGATCAGCGAAAATGTAAAAGCAGTCCGGGAGAAGATAGCCCTGGCGGCAGAAAAAGCCGGAAGAAACGCGGAGGATATCCTCCTTTGCGCCGCCAGCAAGATGAATGACGCGGAGCGCGTCCGCGAAGCAGTTCTTGCGGGAGTGGACTGCTGCGGCGAAAACCGCGTTCAGGAGCTGCAGGAAAAGCAGCCCAAGGGCGCCTATACCGGGAAACCGGTCCATTTCATCGGTCATCTGCAGACAAACAAGGTGAACAAGGTGGTGGGCAAGGTTGATTTGATCCAGTCCGTGGACCGGGAAGAACTGCTTTTGGCTATCGATAAGGAAGCGCGGAAGAAGGGCCTGGTCCAGGAGATCCTTTTGGAGGTCAATATCGGCGAAGAGGAGAGCAAATCCGGCTATTCTCCGGAGGAGGCGGTGAAAACCGCAGAGCGCATGAAAGAGTATCCCGGGGTGCATCTTATGGGGCTTATGGCGATTCCCCCGATTTCGGAATTTCCGGGAGAAAATTGCAAATATTTTTCCGCAATGCGGCAGCTTTTTATTGACATTGCGGGTAAAAAGTTGGATAATGTGTCCATGGTGTGTCTATCTATGGGAATGAGCAACGATTTTGAAGATGCCATTCAGGAAGGAAGCACAATGGTGCGGGTCGGAACGGCGATTTTCGGCGCCCGCAACTATAATCTGTGAAAATACATTGGAGGAAAGAATCATGGGATTGATGGACGAACTCAAGCGCCTTGCACGCCCTTACAGCGAGGATGAAGACGATTTTGATGAAGAAATGGAAGAAGCCGACGAGGTTGCAGAAGAAGCAGAAGAGGACGAAGAAATAGAGGAAGTCGAAGAGGCTCGCCCTGTTCTTCGGAGAGATGCTCCCACTGCAGCGCCCAAGACTGCGTCCGCTCGTCCTGCGATGCCCGTTTCCGGCCTCCGCACGAATAGCAGCCTGCAGATGATCCTTGTAAAGCCTGAACGCTATGAAGAGGTTTCCGAGGTTGCAGATCACCTCCGCAATAAGAATGCCGTCGTTCTGAATCTGGAAGCGACGGATCATGCCACTGCAAAGCGTTTGGTGGATTTCCTTTCCGGCTGCGCTTATGCTCTGGAAGGCAATATCCGCAAGGTTGCCACCAGCACCTATGTTATCACCCCCTATAATGTGGATCTGGTCGGTGAGCTGGCAGCGGAAAATATTGAAAACAACGCCATCAGCTACTGATTTCGAAAAATCGGGAGGAAATAAAAATGTTAACGCCGAAAGACATTCAGGAACAGACCTTTGCAAAGGCCTTCAGCGGCTATGAAATGAAAACCGTTGATGAATTTCTGGAGCAGGTTACTGCAGATTACGGAACTCTTTATAAAGAGAACTCCGTTTTGAAGAGCAAGATGAAGGTTCTCGTTGACAAGCTCGAGGAGTACCGGAATCAGGAAGCTTCCCTGAAGAAGGCTCTGATCACTGCCCAGACAACTGCTGATAATGTGATTGCCGACGCGCAGAAGAAAGCATCCAAGATTTTGAATGACGCCGAAAATGCGGCTGCTGCAAAAGTTGCGGAAGCAGAAAAAGAAACGGCCCTTTCCGAAGCAAAGATTTCCCAGGCAAGAACTGCGGCAAGCTCCTTTATTGCTGCAATCGAGAAGGATGTCAAGCAGCACAGTGAGATCCTGGAACGTTTGAAGGGTCTCGCCGGCTACCAGGCTCCTGCCCCCAAGGCTGAGCCCGCTCCTGTTCAGGCGGCGGCTCCTGCCGAGGAAGAGGCTGCGCCCGCAAAGGCTGCAGAGATGGACCTGGCTACGGAAATCGGCGCTACCGTGGAAGAAATTGAGAAAACCAACCAGAAGGCAAGAGCTTCCTTCATTGAGCAACTGAATCTGGACGACGATTTCAATCTTCCCGAGGAATAAACTATATTACAGAGCTGGGATGGGGACGAGTAATCCGGAAGAGCGCATTCAGAGAGCCGCAGTTTGCTGAGATGCGGTTGCGCAGCCGGAGGAATATCACCCCGGAGCTTCCTGCTGAACGGAGTAAGCAAGGACGGATAACCCCGTTATCGGTTTTGAGCGGTCGGCGCAAGCCGGCAAGAAGAGTGGTACCGCAGAGAACAGGTGTTCTTTGTCTCTTAGGAGGCAGGAACACCTGTATTTTTCGTAAGAAAATACTGACCGAAAGGACTTAGAATATGGAATACAAAGAAACACTGAACATGAGCAAGAGCGGCTTCCCCATGCGGGCAGGCCTGCCCCAGAGAGAGCCGGACATGCTGGCCCATTGGAACGAGATGGACCTCTACGGTGAGCTCCTGAAGAAGAACGACGGCAAGCCCCGTTTTTCCCTTCATGACGGCCCTCCTTTTTCCAACGGCGATATCCACATGGGTCATGCCCTGAATAAGGCCCTGAAGGACTTCATTATCCGCAGCTACGCCATGCGGGGCTATTATACCCCCTATATCCCCGGCTGGGATAACCACGGCATGCCGATCGAATCCGCAATCATCAAGAAAAATAAACTGAACCATAAGGCAATGCCCATTCCCGAATTCCGCAGTGCCTGCCAGCAGTTTGCCCAGGATTATATTGACCGCCAGATGGCCGGCTTCCGCCGTATGGGTGTCGTGGGCGACTGGGCCCATCCCTATAAGACCATGAACAAGGGCTTTGAGGCGGAAGAGGTCAAGGTCTTTGGCGAGATGTATAAGAAGGGCTATATCTATAAGGGCCTGAAGCCTGTTTATTGGTGCCCCAAGGATGAAACCGCTTTGGCAGAGGCTGAGATCGAGTATCAGGATGACCCCTGCACCACGGTATATGTCAAATTCTCCATGAATGACGATAAGGGTCAGCTGAGCCACCTGGACCTCAGCAAGCTCTATTTCGTGATTTGGACGACCACCATCTGGACCCTGCCCGGCAACCTGGCGATTTCCCTGCACCCCGCAGAGAGTTATGCCATTGTCAAGGCTCCCAACGGGGAAATGTATATCATGGCAGAGCCTCTGGTTTCCAGAGTTATGAAGGTCGGCGGCTTTGACAGCTATGAGATCCTGGAATCCCATCCCGGATATTTCTATGAGAACATGCTGGCGAACCATCCCTTCCTTCCCAAGACCTCCCGCATTCTGAATGCAGAATATGTCACCATGGAAAGCGGCACCGGCTGCGTCCATACTGCTCCCGGTTTCGGCGCAGATGACTATCAGACCTGCCGCCGTTATGGCATGGATCTGATCGTTCCCGTGAACGATCAGGGCCGCCATACCGAATATGCCGGCAAATATGCAGGAATGAAGACAGATGAGTCCAACTCCGTGATCCTGAACGACATGAAGGAAGCCGGCGTGCTCTTCGCCTCCGAGGAGATCATCCACAGCTACCCCCATTGCTGGCGCTGCAAGAACCCCATTATCTTCCGTGCAACTCCCCAGTGGTTCTGTTCTGTGGAGCCCTCCAAGGATGAAGCCTCTGCCGCCTGCGAAGATGTGACCTGGCTCCCCGCCTGGGGCAAGGATCGCATGATCTCCATGATCCGTGAGCGTGCCGACTGGTGCATTTCCCGTCAGCGCCGTTGGGGCCTGCCCATCCCGGTGTTCTACTGCAAGGATTGCGGGAAGCCCATCTGCACCGATGAGACCATTGCCGCCGTTTCTGCTCTCTTTGGCGAAAAGGGCTCCAACTCCTGGTTTGAGATGGATGCCATGGAGATCCTTCCCAAGGGCTTTACCTGTCCTCATTGCGGCGGCAAGAGCTTTGATAAAGAAACCGACACCCTGGACGGCTGGTTCGATTCCGGCTCTACCCATTTTGCTTCCATGCAGCGGGATCAGGGCTTCTGGCCCTCCGATATGTATCTGGAGGGTGCGGACCAGTATCGCGGCTGGTTCCAGTCCTCCCTCCTGACGGCTGTTGGCGCATTGGGGAAGGGCGCCCCCTTCAAATACTGCCTGACCCACGGCTGGACCGTAGACGGACAGGGAAGAGCCATGCATAAGTCTCTGGGCAATGGCATGGATCCCAACGATATCATCAATAAGATGGGTGCGGATATCCTTCGCCTTTGGGCCGGTTCCGCAGATTACCATGTGGATGTCCGCTGCAGTGACGATATTTTCAAGCAGCTCAGCCAGAATTACCTCAAGTTCCGCAACACCTCCAAGTTTATCCTGGATAACCTTGTGGACTTTGATCCCAATGCCCTCCTGCCCGCTGCAGAGCTGGAGGAGCTGGACCGTTGGGTCATCACCCGCCTGAACGCTTTGACGGAAACCTGCATCAAGGGCTATGAAGACTTTGAGTTCCACACCATCACCCACGCCATCAATGATTTCTGCGTAGTGGATTTGAGCTCCTTCTACATTGACATTGTCAAGGACCGCCTCTACTGCGAAGGCAAGGAAAGCAAATCCCGCCGGGCTGCCCAAACGGCTCTCTTCCTGGTGCTGGATACCATGACCAAGCTCTTTGCCCCCATCCTGGCCTTCACCTGTGATGAGATCTGGCTGCAGATGAACCACCGCACCGGGGATGACGGCCGGAATATTCTCCTCAACGAGATGAACAAGCCCTTCACGGACTATGCTCTCCCCGAGGAAGCAATGGAAAAATGGGCCACCGTCATGAAGGTCCGCAGTGATGTGAACGGTACCCTGGAGCAGGCCCGTGCGGATAAGCGCATCGGCAAATCTCTGGAAGCCGAAGTTCGCCTCTTTGCCGAAGATGCAGATGCAGCCGAAGCCCTCAAGGCAATTAACGGCCTGAATCTTGCAGATATCTTCATCATTTCGGATTGCCGTCTTGCCGAAGGCAAACCCGACTCCGAAAAGATCCTGGGGAACGGAGAAAGCTATCACGGCCTGGTCATTGAGGTTTCCGAAGCTGCCGGTGAAAAGTGTCCCCGCTGCTGGAAGCACAGCACAGAGGCTCAGGCAGAAACGGGACTTTGCCCCCGCTGCGCTGCCATTATTTCCGAGATGGACCTGGAAATCTAAGAATATAAAAAAGCACAAAGGAGCAAGCCAATGGCTTGCTCCTTTGAAATAGACGGTTTTCAAAACGGTATAGCTTGGGCTGTACCGTTTTATCATGCTCAAGAGCAGAGGAAAACGAAGAAAAGCATGCGAAAGTTTTTCATTGTGTATCTTTTGAATGAGGCTTAAAAATAAGAAGCTTGCTGGCAATGTAATTCAGAACAATAACGATAATATTTGACAACAGTTTCCAAAGAAGCTCATTCAGAGCCAATTTGTCAACAGCAATGTACATAATTGCCATATCCAATGCCCCGGTGGCAATTCGGCAGGAGAAGAAAGAAATCAGCTCGCGAATTAAGATCTTTCCGGTAAAGGACTTGCTCCCAAATACCCACAGCTTGTTCGTGAAAAAGGCAAAAAGAACGGATGTGAACCACGCAACTGCGGTACTGAGAAGATTGGACCATCCCAGTATTTGAAAGCACAGCAAATAGGCAAGCGTATTAACCGCCGTTGTCAGAACACCAAAAACGACATAGAGAATAAGTGATTTATACTTTTGACAGATTTCTTGAATTTTCATCCTAGTTTACCCGTTCAACTCCAGCTTGATTGCTTTCTGAAATAATATAATGGGGCCTTTTTTTAATCTCCAAAAAGGTTTTTGCAATATATTGCCCTATGATTCCAAGGCAGGTGAGTTGGATACCACCAATAAAAACAATGACGCAAACAGCAACAGCCCAGCTCGCAAGGAGATAGCCCAAGGAGAGCCTGCGAATAATAACAATGAGAAGAGCAAAGAACGAGCAAACAGTCAAAAACAGTCCTGACCAGGAGGCAATACTCAAAGGAACCTGTGAGAAATTGATAATTCCGTCAATGGCATACTTGAAGAGCTTCCAAAAACTCCACTTGGTTTCACCTGCAACCCTCTCTATATTTTCATAGGGCAGCCAATAGGTCCGAAAACCGATCCAGCCAAAAATACCCTTAGAAAAGCGATTTCGTTCACTCATAGAAACGATAGCATCTACCATTTCTCGCTTCATTAGGCGGAAATCCCGGGCACCGTCTACCACATCCGCATCGGAGATTCGGTTGATAATATGATAGAATTTCCGGGCGAACCAGCTTCGAATAGGGGGCTCTCCGGCCCGACTGACACGGCGAGTTGCCACACTGTCATATTCTCCGCTCTCTATAATCCGCAGCATTTCCGGAAGCAGGGAGGGCGGGTCCTGCATGTCCGCATCCATTACAGCAACATAATCACCCTTTGCGTTACAGAAACCGGCATACATGGCAGATTCCTTTCCGAAGTTGCGGGAAAAGGATATATACTTCACATGGCTGTCCTCTGCGGCCAGTTTTTTCATACATGCTAAAGTCCCGTCTTTTGAGCCATCATTGACGAGCAGATATTCATAATCATAGTTAAGCGTCTGCAAAATTCGGTTGCTTTCCTGATAGAATATTGGCAAGGCTGCCTCTTCGTTATAGCAGGGAACGATCAAAGTTAGCTTCATGTTTCTATGCTCCAATCCGGATTGTCAGTTTGATAGTTTAACCACAAGAGTATCGCCGTACCATTGAATGTACCCTTGCTTGGGAAATGCCGCCATTGATTCTGTGAAATCCTTTGGGATATTGTTTTTTCCTTTCCGAATTGGGTTTTGTAAAATGTAGGAGAAATAAGAATAATATGTTTCGTAATATGTAATCTGTGAAGTTGAGCCTAAACCTGTAATTCTAGAAAGATATGGGAACAAATGATAGGTTCCAGTTTGTGGGGTTCCAGTAAAAATGACTTCCGTTTCTCCTGCAACATAATTTTCTGTTTTTTCTATATCTGCACTTACCATTGCCATTATCGAAAGCGTTGACTGGCGTTCCAAATCCTTTTTCACATAAGCACAGTTTGCCGTTTGGACATCGGTGTATAGAATAAAAAGCAGTGTGAGAAATGTGACAATATAGCACAACCTAGGCAGCCTTTTTTTGCTTGAAGAGGAGGCTATATACCAGTTTGCCATTAGAATTGCCAGCAAATATATTAGCCACGCAGCAAAAAACATTAAATCATGTACCATGCCTCCATCTGCCAAATAAGAAATATTCATTCCAAGCGGCAATAGCGAGCCTAAAGCCAAGACGAGAATCTTATTTATGACAGGTAATTTTTCTTTGCCGATAGCGTGAACCACCGCGATAACGACAGGAAGCGCCAGCAACGAATGGAGGAAGAGCATGCAATACAAGGAATGAGACGAGCGGGTGAAGACCTCAATCCAGCTATTGTATGCTCGAATCATCAGCCGTAGGAATTGTGGCAACCCTCCCTTTGATTCAAAGAGAAGAGTTAATCCGTTATAAGCAGAAGATAGTTCTATTCCTGCGAGTGAACAAGAGAGTTTCACGGCAAAGAGATATATTGCCCCCGCAATAATAGTAATGCCAATGAAAGAAAGTCCTTTTTTGACTACTTTTAATGCATCTTCTCCTTGCAACAGGGTGAGAATAGATGAGAACATAACGAGAGCGATAGAAACCGAGAGATTACTTTGATAAAAACCCAGTACCATTACAAGAAGGGGTATGCTAAACCAAGCAGATTTTCGCCCCCTATACCACAGAAGAACCGAGCAAATAGCGAGCAGCACAGAGAACATATCTGCATCCAAATCATGAATATATGTGGCAGTAAGAGCAGTAACGGTGATATTTACGGTAAATATTCCCGCGATAAGAACTATCTGAATTTTGTCTCGGATTGAAAAAATATATGCTGTCAACCAAACACCAAGAGAAAGCCAACAAAGAGACAGTAGGCCGTTTAGCCAAGGTAATGATACGCGCCCGTGAAAGACAAGCTGATATATTGGCACCATAAAGCGGCCGAGTCCTACTCGGTGTAAGATATCACTATTAGATGCATAAAATTCCTGAAGTGAATCATGAGATATTGTTAGGTTTAATATCCCATAAGCATGGGCAAGTATGCCCCAGATGAAGACAGCGACAAATGCTGTAATAAACTGAGATTTTTGCTCATTTTGGAACTTCCCTTTTATTTTGTTTATAATTGATCCAAACCGCATCCCTTGACTCCTTGTATGAAAAAAGTGCGCAGCCGAAGCTGCGCACGAAAAATGCAGAGCCTCGATTGCTGCGACACAAGTTTCTGACCAACCACAAGGGATGCGAAACAGAGGATGCATTTTTACCCATGTAAAAACGCAACCCTATGATTGGTCCAAATATAAACTTGTGTCGCAATCCCATAGTAGCATAAGAGGAAACAGAGCGCAAGAGAAAATACAAATTCTTGCAATATTTGAGCGCTATGTGAGAGTAAAGAAGTCCTATAGCGATAAGCAATCCGTGTTTTCGTGGTAGAAAAGCAACGTTGACAATGCCCGAAGGTGGCATAAAGCAGAGTTTTATGCAGAAAAGAGGCAAGCCAAGGAACATTCTTTAGGCTTGTCTCTTTAGAAACGTTGACTTTTGAAATATAAGCTGTATAATAGTACCATAAATCAGTTACATGGAGTTAGCAATGGGGAAAAAAGAAAAGGAAATTGAGAGGCTTAAACAACTGCCGAGCGATTATACTTTCTCTGAGGCAAGGGCGTTGGCAAGACAACTGGGGTATGAGGAACGGAACAAGGGGAAGACCTCGGGTTCTCGTGTGCTTTTCTTTCGGGAAAGAGATCAAAGAAAAATTATGCTTCACAAGCCCCACCCCGGTGATGTTATGAAAAAATATGCAGTCCGTGATTTATTAGAAGCATTTAAAGGAAACGGTGATTTTGAATGAAAAATGTAATAGAATATAAGGGCTATTTTACAAGCGTGGAATACAGTGCAGAAGACCAGCTTCTTCATGGGAAAATAGAAGGGATCAATGATCTCGTAAATTTCGAGTGCGAAGAGGGCAAGGATGTGGAGAGGGCCTTTCAGGAGGCGGTAGATGATTATCTTGCATTCTGTGAGGATACCTCTACGGTGCCGGAAAAACCCTATAAAGGCGTATTCAATGTTCGCCTTTCTCCGGAACTTCATAAAAAGAGTGCAATGACTGCGGCCAGTGAGCACATTTCTTTAAATCAGCTTGTTGCCCGTGCTGTAGAGAAATATTTGGCACATTGTTCATAAGCGTGTAAAGAAACAAGAAGCCTGTTCCATTCGGAACAGGCTTCTTGTTTCTGATTGATATGGTTTATTCGGCGTCCTTTTGAGGTTCCGGAAGATCTTCTGTCTCCGGTTCCGGGAAGCGGATCCCGGCAGTAGAACTGACAGGAAGAGAGAAGACAATGGACTGGGCCTTGCTGTCCATGCCGACCTGGTCCATGATGGCGCGCATGACTGCGTTTTTGTTTTCTTTTTGGACGACGATATAGATCATTTCCTTTTCGGAGGCCAGGGTGACGCCCAAAAATTGCTCGGCGCCCTGCATTCCGGTCCCCTTGGCATGAAGCACGGTCCCGCCGCCTGCGTTGGCGCTTCGGGCGGCATCCATCACGCGCTCGGAATAGCCGATGTTGGAGATAACGATCAGGAGCTCATATTTGGTATCTGTCATTTTGGATTCCTCCTTTAGGGTGAAGTTCTGGCAGCCGGTCAGGAAAGCCAATTGCTTTTTCCCGCCGATACTGCTCATGGGAACCAGGAAGACGATGCCTGTTCCCGGCAAGTCAATATCCAGTTCCTTTTTCAGGCCGGGCTTGATGCGGTTCCAGCTTTCCCGGGTCATAAAGGAAGTAATGACCACTTTTTCCGTTGCTTCCAGGCCCAGAGAATTCAGCGTGTCACTGACGGCGGTTCCGTAGGCCAGGCTGACCAAGCCGACGGGAATGCCGGATCTTTGGTAAAAATTCAAGAAGAGCCGGAGCTTGCTTCGCTCGGCTATGGTGATCATGTAATAAAATTCGCTCATCTTTTTCTCCCCCAATCAAAGCTCCAGAATGGCGTCATCCGGGAGACTGTCAAAATCGGATCCGGCAGCGCAGGGCTGAACGGCTTTGCGCTTCTCCTTCATTTGGGAGAAGAATCCGAGAATCTGTATGGTAATCAGGGGAGTCATGGCCACCATGGCAACCACACCGAAGGCATCCTTGGCAGGATCCCCGCCCACGGCGATACAGACGCCCTGTGTCAGGGGCAGAAGAAAAGCTGCCGTCATTGGGCCGGAACAAACACCGCCGGAGTCAAATGCAATGGCGGTATAAAGCTTGGGAACGAAAAAGGAGGTAAGGATTGCAATGCAGTAACCCGGAATCAGGAAGAAGAGAATGGAGATCCCCGTCAGAACCCGGACCATGGACAGGCCCAAAGAAACAGCCACGCCGATGGAAAGACTGAGCCCCATGGTTTTGGAGGATATGCCTCCGTCGGTGATCTCTTCGACCTGCTTATTGAGAACATAGACGGCGGGCTCTGCCCGGACGACGAAGAAACCGATGACCATGGCGACCGGGACGGAAAACCAGGGATTTCTGCAGTCGGCCAGGGCGGCCCCCAGGGCTTTTCCGGCAGGCATGAAGCCCACATTGGCTCCGGTGAGGAAGAGAACAAGGCCGATATACGTATAGGCGAGGCCGATAAGGATCTTGATCAGCGGCTGCCGGGGCAAACGCAGGAAAAAGATTTGGAAAACGGCAAAAAAGCCGGCAATGGGCAGGATGGAAAGGAGCATTTCCCGGAAATAGACAGGGAATCCTGCCCGGAAGAGGGAGGAGAGCTCCAGAGAATCCCGAATTTCCGGAATGACCGCGGCAGTGACGGAACCTCCCTGGGGAGCATAGATCAGGCTGAGAAGCATGACGGTCAAAATAGGCCCCACGGAACAAAGGGCAACAAGACCGAAGGAATCATCCGCAGCATTTTTGTCGCTTCGGATGGCGGAAACACCTACGCCCAAAGCCATGATGAAAGGAACGGTCATGGGGCCGGTGGTGACACCGCCGGCGTCAAAGGCAAGGGGAAGCAGATCCTTCGGGACAAAGACGGCAAAAAGGAATACCAGGATGTAGAAGAAGAGCAGGAGTGTGTTCAGAGAAATTCCGAAAAGCATGCGGAGAAGAGCCAGAACCAGGAAGAGTCCCACACCTGCCGCAATGGTGAGGATCAGAACACTGCGTGGAATGGAGGGAACCTGATCGGAAAGAACCTGCAGGTCCGGCTCCGCAATCGTAACAAGAAAACCCAAAAGGAAAGAGATGGCGATAATGACGGAAAGCTTGCGGCTTCTTGTGATATGGCTGCCCATTTGCTCTCCGATTGGAGACATGGAAAGCTCTGCCCCTAAGGTGAAAAACATCATGCCCATGATCAGCAGAACGGAACCGATCAGGAAGCAGAGAAGGGTGCTGCCGGAAACCGGAACGATGCTGAAGCACAGAGCCAGAACAATAATAAGAATGGGGAGCACGGCACTGAGGGATTCTCTCAGTTTCGCCAGCAGACGGCGGGACGCATTGGATTTCCCGGACATAGGCAGCCTCCTTTCCGAAGCATTTGGCAGGATAGGGTGATTATAACACAGATAGAAGGGGACTTGTAAAGATTCTGAAAACAATAAAAGCCCCTATGTAAAAAACTCCGCAGAGGAATTGACTCTGCGGAGAAAATTTTATTTCTTTTCCCGGTCTATGACCAGGCGGTAACCCCCGCTGCCGTAATCCAAGCAGCGCTTGACGCGGCCAACCGTAGCAGAGCTGACGCCGGTTTCATCAGACACGGCAAGGTAGGACTCCCCCTCCAGGAGCAGATGGGCAACATCCAGACGCTGGGCCATGGAGAGAACTTCTTTTACCGTGCAGAGGTCCTCAAAATACTGATAGCATTCTTCACGATTCTTTAAAGATAAAAAAGAATCAAAGAGACGGTCAACGGAGTCATTATGGGGGAAGCTCATAGCGCTGCCTTCTTTCTCGGTGATAAGGCTATGGTAGCATCTTAGCGCAGTAAAGTCAACCCGCTTTTGGGCTTTTCTCTCTCCCAAAGAAGAGAACGCAAAGAGCCGCAATGGCGGAAAGTGCGCACCAGGAGACCAACATGGGAATAAAGCCGTAGCTGTCCACCACAAAACCGTAGATTGCGGAGCCTGCAGCGGCCCCGAGATAGGTCAAAAGGTCCATAATGCCGCTGACAGACGCGATGGCAGAGGGAAAACGAAGGGGATAAATGGAAAGGAAGGTGGTGTTGATGACGGAGACTGCGGCATAGACAAAGCCGAAAAGAAGGGCGGCAGACAGAGGGGATCCCGTAAGCGCAGAGAGCAAAAAAGAGGACGCAAGACAAAGCAGGAAACAGCCGCAGCGAATGCGGTCGTCATTTTTCACCAGCCGGGAAAGGGCCGGATAAGATGCTCTTGCAAAAAAACCGACCAGGGGAACCAAAACGAGAAAAAGGGTGGAATTTTCCACATCCACACGGTAGCGGGTCAGGATAAACATGGGAAGCCAGAGGGTGATATTATCCTTCATAATGCCGTGAATCCAGGCGGGAAGGAGACGGCCCGCAATATTTCGGGGCAGAAAAATCTCCTTCGGCATGACCTGCCCTTTTGCCGCGGTGATGGGCGGCTTCACATCATGGGAGGAGAGAAGAATAAAGGTGCAGAAAATCAGGCAGAGAAAACCCGGAACAAAGAAGGCAAAGGTATAACCCCAATTGCTGACACTGAAGCTGTTGATGAGGAAGCCCAGGATATTGCCGGTGCAGACGGAGGTGCCCATAAAGGAGGTATAGCGGCTGACTTTTTCCGAAGGGACCACGAAAGCCATCATCCGGAGAATGGCGCCCCAAAGCAGGGCCTGCGCCAAAGCGTTGCAGCTCCAGAGGACCAGCATGGCGGGAATCGGCGGAAGAAAGCCCAGAAGCAGATTGCTGAGGGCGGCAATGAAGAGCCCGCTTCCGATCATCCAGGCAGGACGGATCCGATCACTGAAATAGCCGCTGAAAAGGCGGCAGCAGGCATAACAGGCAGAAAAACAGCTCCCCATCAGGCCATAAACCGCAGCATTGAGAACACCGTCTTCGATCATCAAAGGCGCAGCCACGGAAAGATTCAGGCGGGCAACATAGGTGGAGCAGTAGGAAAGGTAGCAGAGGAGGAAAAGCAGGAGATATTTGCGTTTTTTCATGGAGATGATTCCTTTTTGAAAGCCCCGGCGCGGTTTCCGCGTCGGGGCTGAATATTGGAAAAAGCCGGGATTATTCTTTCTTCAGAAGATCGCGGATTTCGGTGAGCAGATCCTCAGCGGTGGGCTTGGGCTCCTCGGGGGCAGCAGCCTCAGCCTCGGCAACCTTTTTCTTCTCCGCGAGGTCGTGGGCTTTGTTGAAAGCTTTGACGATCAGGAAGACCACGAAAGCAACCAGAATGAAATCAATGATCGTGCCGACGAAGGTGCCGAAGCCAAGAGTAATGGCTTCCTTGACGACTTCACCTGCTTCATCCAGTTCGGCGGGACGGATCATGACATTGAGAGCAGTCATATCCCGGGCACCGAAAAGATAGCTGATGAAGGGGAGCAGGATGTCATTGACCAGGGAAGAGGTGATTTTGCCGAAGGCACCTGCGATGATGACACCGATGGCCATATCCAGCACATTGCCGCGGCTGATGAAGTCTTTAAACTCTTTGAAGAACTTTTTCATGTTTTTAATCTCCTTCTTTTTATGAATAAAAACGCTTTTGCTTTAGTGCTTCGGGGTCAGAAGCTCCATTCCGCCCATGTAAGGACGGAGAGCCTTGGGAATCAGGACGGTTCCGTCTGCCTGCAGATTGTTTTCCAGGAAGGCTATGAGCATACGGGGAGGAGCGACAACGGTATTGTTGAGGGTATGGGGCAGATAGGGCTTGCCGTCTTCACCCTTGACGCGAATGCGGAGGCGGCGGGCCTGGGCGTCGCCCAAATTGGAGCAGGAGCAAACTTCAAAATATTTTTTCTGACGGGGGGACCAGGCTTCAATGTCGCAGGATTTGCACTTGAGGTCAGCCAGATCTCCGGAGCAGCACTCCAACTGACGGACGGGAATATCCAGGCTGCGGAAGAGCTCAACACTGTACTGCCACATCTGCTCATACCATTTTTTGCTGTCCTCGGGCTTGCATACAACGATCATTTCCTGCTTTTCAAACTGATGGATCCGATAGACACCCCGCTCTTCAATGCCGTGGGCACCTTTTTCCTTTCGGAAGCAGGGGCTGTAGGAGGTGAGAGTCTGGGGCAGCTTTTCTTCGGGAATCAGCTGATCAATAAATTTGCCGATCATGGAATGCTCGCTGGTGCCGATCAGATAAAGGTCTTCCCCTTCAATTTTATACATCATGGCGTCCATTTCGGTGAAGCTCATGACACCGGTCACCACATTGCCGCGGATCATGAAGGGAGGGATGCAGTAGGTGAAGCCCTTGCCGATCATGAAATCCCGGGCATAGGCGGTCATGGCGCTGTGGAGGCGGGCAATATCGCCCATGAGGTAATAGAAGCCATTGCCGGAAACTCTGCCGGCTGCGTCCATGTCGATTCCGTCAAAGCGCTCCATGATGTCCGTATGATAGGGAATTTCAAATTCGGGGACCTTGGGCTCACCGAAACGCTGAACTTCCACATTGCAGCTGTCATCAGGACCAATGGGAACAGAGTCATCGATCATCTGGGGGATGACCATCATGTCCTTGGTCAGTTTTTCGCTGACGACTGCAAGGCGGGCATCCAATTCGGCCATTCTGTCCGCATTGGCTTTGACTGCGGCGTTGTTTGCTTCGATCTGGGCCTGGAGCTCGGCCTTTTTGGCATCATCCCGGCAGGCTTTCAGCTGACCGAAGAGGGGGCCGTTGGCTTTGGAGAGCTTGTTTCTTGCGGCCTTCAGGCCTTCACTTTCCGTGATGATAGCGCGCTTTTCGGAATCCAGGGCCAAAACCTCGTCCACCAAGGGCAGCTTTTCATCCTGAAATTTCTTGCGGATGTTTTCCTTAACGGCATCCGGATTCTCACGAACAAAACGAATATCCAACATAATAGGCTTCTTCCTTTTCCTATAAAATTCTTACTTTTTTCCATTTAAAAGGTCCAAAAGAACCTGTAAATCGTCGTTTCCATAATATTCTATATCTAAATGGCCTTTGCGCTTTCCGGGGATGATCTGAACCTTACGGCCATATCTGGAGGAGAGCTCTTTCTCACACTCGCCGATATAGTCCACCTGAAAAGCCGCTTTTTTAGGGGTCTTCTCTTCCTTCTGCATGTTTTTGCAGAGGGATTCCGTCTGGCGGACGGAGAGGTGCAGGCAGACGACCTTTTGCGCAGCCTGCAGCTGCTGGGATTTCTTAGGCAGAGCCAGGAGCGCTCTGGCATGGCCGGCGCTTAACTCTCCGGAGACGAGCATATCCTGCAATTCCCTGGGCAGCAGAAGAAGACGGAGGGCGTTGGCCACGGCAGGCCGGGATTTCCCGACCCTTTCGGCCGCCTCTTCCTGGGTGAGGCCATATTCATCCATGAGGGTCTGGTAGCCTCGGGCTTCTTCAATGGGGTTCAGGTCTTTCCTCTGGAGGTTTTCGATCATGGCCAATTCCATGACGGCTTTATCATCTGCGTTCAGGATCAGGACGGGAACCTCTGCAAGTCCTGCCATTCTGGCTGCGCGCCAGCGGCGCTCACCGGCGATGATCCGGTAATAGCCGTTTTCCTCCGGACGGACGGCAATGGGCTGGATCAGGCCATGCTCCCGGATGGACTCTGCCAGATCCTCCAGGGCTTCCTCATCGAAAACCTTTCGGGGCTGGTTGGGGTTGGGTTCAATTTTATGCAGAGGCAGGAGGTTGGAGGGGGAAGAAACCGTTTCTTCCGGCAAATCTCCCAAAAGAGCGCCTAAGCCGCGCCCGAGACCTTTTTGCTGTTTGCTCATGCGTTTTTCTCCAAAACTTCTTCCGCCAGCTTCTGATAGGCGATGGCGCCTTTGCTGAAACGGTCATAGGCGTTGACAGGCAGCCCGTGGCTGGGGCATTCTGCCAGGCGGACATTGCGCGGGATGACGGTTCCGAAGACCTTTCCGGGGAAATGGCGCCGGACCTCTTCCGCGACCTGCATGCTGAAATTGGTCCTTCCGTCAAACATCGTGAGGAGAAGACCAAAAATATCAATGCCGGGATTCAGCTTTTTCTTAACGGCCCGGAGAGTGCCCATAAGGTCGCTGAGGCCTTCCAGGGCATAATACTCGCACTGAACGGGAATCAGAACCCGATCTGCCGCGCAAAGGCCGTTCAAGGTCAAAAGCTCCAAGGAGGGAGGGCAGTCAATGAATATGTAATCGTAGGCATCCTTCAGGGGCAGCAGAGCATCCTTCAGGCGGAACTCCCGCCGTTCCAGATCTACCAACTCCACGGAAGCACCGGAAAGAGCCCCGGTGGAGGGGAGAACGTCCCCATATTTTGTATGGATACAGATATCTTCGGCATATTTTTCTCCGAGGATCAAATCATAGGTGGAACCTTTGATCTTGCTGCGGCTGATGCCGAGACCGGAACTGGCATTTGCCTGAGGGTCAAAATCGCAGAGAAGGACTTTTTTGCCCATGGCGGCTAAAGCGGCGGTCAGATTCACGGCAGTGGTGGTTTTTCCCACGCCGCCCTTTTGATTGACAACGGTAATGATCTCGCCCATGGGGGAGCCTCCCTTCCGATTTTTCCTTCGCATATTATATCAGCGGACGGTCTTATTTGCAATGCAAAAAACAGAATGTTTCACGTGAAACATCAAAGGCCTTCTCCGTCAAAAGGAGGCACAAAGGCAGCGTCGGCAGCGTCGGCCTCCTGGGTAAAACCGTCTTCCAGACCGCGAAGCTCCATCCAGCTGAGGGCTCCGTCATATTCTTCCTCAGTTACCGGACGGTCAAAGGGCGGCGTATGGGAAAGCTCGCCTGCGGGCGTATATTGCCGCATGAGAGAGAAGAGAACCGAGCCCTTCGGAAAACTGTCCGCGACCCAATCAATAACGGCCAAAGCATTATCGACCTGGCCGGGGAGCAAAAGGTGCCGGATCAGAGTTCCTTTTTTCAGGATGCCGTCTTCAATCCGGACGGGCCCGGTTTGGCGGACCATTTCCCGAATGGCGGCGGCGGCAGCAGAGGGATAGTCCGGGGCAGAGGCCAGGCTTCGGGCCAGCTCCGGGGTGGCATATTTGAAATCCGGGAGATAGACATCTATAAGACCGTCCAAGGCTTTCAAGGTGTCCAAGGATTCATAGCCGCTGCTGTTGAAGACCACCGGAACGGGAAGCTTGGGCGTTAAAGCGGGGAGAATGGAAGGGAGAAAATGGGTCGCTGTGACAAGATTGATGTTGCTGACGCCCTGGTCGATCAGCTCTTCAAAAATTTCCCGAAGGCGGGAACTCGTGATCTCTTTTCCCTTGCCTCCGTGGCTGATCGTTTCGTTTTGGCAAAATTTGCAGCCCAGGGTGCAGCCTGAGAAGAAAACGGCCCCGGAGCCGAAACCGCCGGAAATAACAGGCTCCTCCCAATAGTGAGCGGCGGCCCGGGCGGCAAAGATTTTTCCCGGCATTTTGCAATAGCCCAGCTGACCTGCGGCTCGGTTTACACCGCAGCGGCGGGGGCACAGGGCACATTTTTCATAAGTCAGCATGGCGTTCCCCTCTGAGACCAGACCAGGATCAGTTTTTCCACCAGGTCCGCAGACTTTCGGAAATCATCAAGATAGAGTTCTTCCTCGGAAGTGTGGTTTTTCAGATAACCGGTGGCTACGCCGACGGTCCGGATCCCATGAGCAAAGAAGGTGTTGGCGTCCATGCCGCCTCCCCCAATCTCTGCATAGCCTTTCACGCCGATCTCTTCCATGCTCGCAAGCAGAGCTTTGACGATATCCTCCTCCGGAGCAACATAAAAGCTGCCGTGGTTGGGGATCCGCTGAAATTCTGCCCTTGCGCCAAAAGGCTGCACGCATTCTTTTAGGAGCTTTTCGGCATACTGCTCATAAGCGGCAAGTTTTTCTTCCTTGTGGCTTCTGGCTTCGCCGCGAATGAGCACATGGTCACAGATCACGTTGGTTACTTCTCCCGCCCGGATGACGCCATAGTTGGCAGTGCTCTCCGGGTCCAGGCGACCCTCACGGACGGAGGAGAGGAAGGCGGCAGCGGCCTTGAGGGCATTGATCCCCTTTTCGGGGGAAGCACCGGCGTGAGCCTTCTTCCCAAAAACTTCAATTTGCAGATGGTCAATAGCCGGGGCTCCGATAACGATCCTGCCGATCCTTCCGGAGGAATCCATGCAGCAGGCGTATTTGGCGGATAATTTGGAATAGTCCAGATATTTTGCTCCCAGAGTCAGAAGCTCTTCAGATACCGTAAAAACGATTTCCAAAGGGCAGTGATCCCTGCCGAGGACCCGTTCCACGCCTGCCAGGATGGCAGCAACTCCGGATAGATCGTCCGCAGCTAAAATCGTGCTTCCGTCAGAGGTGATTTTTTCTTCGGAGATGACGGGATGAATATCATCCCCGCCGGGAACCCGGTCCATGTGGGCGGCAAAAAGAAGGGGCTCTGCATGAGAATAGGCCCCGGTTCCCGGGAGCTTTGCAATCAGATTCCCTGCATTTCCGCCGCTTTTCTCTCCGGCGTCGTCTTCATAAACCCGGCAGCCCAAGGCAAGGAGTTTTTCCTTTAGACAGTCAGCCATGGCCCGTTCGCCGTGAGAGGGAGAAGAAATTGCCAAAAGGGAAAGGAATTCCTGCATTAAATCCATAGGAAACCTCCGAAATTTCGTTTTGGAAAGTATAGCATTATCTTGTGAAAACTGCAAGGGACTGATATAATGGGGGCAAGAAATGAAAGCATGTTTCACGTGAAACATCGGAAAAGGATTTGAGGCGTCTATGCTGAAAAAGAACGAAAAATATACAGTGACTGTAAGCGGCTATACCAGTGAAGGGTACGGCGTGGCGAGGATCGACGGCCAGGTGGTTTTTATCCCGGAAGCTATTGAGGGGGAACTGTGTGAGATCCGCATTGAAAAAGTGATGAAGAGCTTTTCCCTTGCGGGAATCCTTGAAATAAAAAAGCCCTCGCCCAACCGGGTCCGTTCCACCTGTAAATATGCCAGGGACTGCGGGGGCTGTGCGTTCCTGCACATGGACTATGAGGAGGAGCTGCGCCTGAAGGCACAGCGGGTCCGGGATGCCCTGGAGCGGATCGGGGGCTTTGAGCTTCCGGAAGTAAAGATCACAGGAGCGGACTCTATTTTCGGCTATCGCAATAAGGCTCAGTATCCCGTTGCCCTCTGTAAGGGACAGGCGGATGCCGGTTTCTTCCGCCAGAAGACCCATGAGGTCATTCCGGTGACTCGCTGCCGCATTCAGATGGAATCCGCAGAATCTGTCCGGAAAGCGGTAGTGGAATGGATGCGGGACTATGCCGTTTCCCCCTATGATGAGAAGACGAAAACGGGCCTGATCCGCCATATTTATGTCCGGACAGGGGCAGTCAGCGGGCAGATCCTTGCCTGTTTGGTCGCAGCGGCAGATAAGCTTCCCCGGGAAAAGGAGCTTGTCAAGCGTCTGCAGGAAAAGGTGCCGGGGCTGACCTCACTTGTTCTCAGCATCCATAAGGAAGCGGGAAATGTTGTCCTCGGCCGGGAATACCGGACGCTCTTTGGCCCCGGAACCATTGAGGATACCCTTTGCGGCCTGCGCTTCCGTCTGTCTCCCCAGTCCTTTTACCAGGTGAATCACGACCAGGCGGAGCGGCTCTACCTCTGCGCGCAGAATCTGGCAGCCCTGACGGGGAAAGAAACGGTGCTGGATCTCTATTGCGGAACCGGGACGATCACCCTTTGTCTAGCCAAGGAGGCTAAGCAGGTCATCGGTGTGGAGATCATAGAGAGTGCCATCCGGGATGCCAACGAAAATGCAGAGCGGAACGGAATCGGCAACAGCCGCTTTTTCTGCGCGGATGCAGGAGAGGCAGCCAAGCGTTTGGCAGAGGAAGGAGTCCACCCGGATGTCATTGTCATGGATCCGCCCCGAAAGGGCGTCAGCCGGGATGTGATCGACGCAATATTTGCCATGAAACCGGAAAGAATCGTCTATGTTTCCTGTGACCCGGCCACTCTGGCCCGGGATTTGAAAGC
>JAZUFG010000105.1:0-1536 GCA_045640565.1 Oscillospiraceae bacterium
GGTAGAGAACCACACCGATTTCCAGAAGTCACGTAACGTTATCATCGCTGCTCTGATCATCGGTCTGGCCATCGGTATCAACTACTCCACCGACGGAGCTATCGTGCTCGGCTCCGTAAGCCTTTCCGGTCTGGCAGTAGCTTCCATCGTAGGCATCCTGCTTAACGCCATCCTTCCCGACAAGCGTGATCCCGAAGAGCCCAACGACAAGCTTTCCGGATCTCTTGGAAAGTATTGATCCGTATACAGCAGGCCTGAACCGGCAAACTGAAAAGCATAAAGGACCGCATCCCGATTTTATCGGGGTGCGGTTTTATATTGCCCGTCCGGCAAATGCGATGGGGAGCTTCCGCATAGCAGCCGCCTGCCGCCGCAAGCCCGAAAAAGCAAAATCCCACATAAGCCCCCTGTTTTGACCATTCCGGTGGGAAAAGCGGAGACACCGTCCCACATAAATGACTGAAAAGCAGGGGTTATGTGGGACACTTTCTGAGGCATCCCACCCGAGAGGCCTGAAACAGCCTTCTGTGTGGGAAAACGCAAAAAGTCATCCCACCGAACAGGCTCCAAAAGGTGGTATCGGTGGGAAAGCCGAAAAGCGCCCTTTTTTCATCCCACATATCTCAGCCGAAATCGGTGTTCACGTGGGAAACGGTATATGAAACGACTATGGAATGCATGCCATTTCCGCAAAAGCGCCTGTTTGGCTCTACCGGGGCCAGAGAAAATGTATGCCAGGAAAGCAATGATTGTCCATAGGTTCTACTTACCACTGAAAAAGCATATGCGGCTTGCACTCTTACCGGTTCAAATTCATGAGAAAATAGAAAGTGCCCGGAGGCTCACATGCCGGTTTTCGCACAGTTTTGAGGAGGGTCACAGGAAAGAGAAATCAAGGAAAATGTAAATGAAATGCAAAGACCCGCTGACAAAGATATGGTAAGATAATAAATATTTTCAGAATGGTTCAGAATCATACAGCAGGAAGAGCGTTAGGCAGTAAGAAGAGCACCGGCAGTAAGAGGAGCGCCAGGCAGTAGAAAAGCGATGGAACTCAGAGAAACGTTCAATACAAGTGAAGAAAACTATGACAGATTCCGCCCCGGTTATCCGGAGGAGCTGTTTTCCGATATCTTTTTTTATGCCGGGCTGAAACAGGGCAGCTTTGTGATCGAGATCGGGACGGGGACCGGCCAGGCGACGCTCCCGTTTCTTCAGAAAGGCTGCAAAGTGACCGGGATCGAGCTGGGAGACAGGCTGAGTGAGTATGCGCGGCAGAAATTCGGTGCGTATGAAAACTTCCGGATCATCACGGGGGACTTCTGCGATGTGGAGCTGGCGACGGATTCCTGTGACCTCGTGTTTTCAGCAACGGCATTTCACTGGCTTCCGGCGGAGGAATCCCTTCAGAAAGTGAAAAAGATCCTTCGCCCCGGCGGGGCGCTGGCGCTTTTCTGGAACCATCCGTTCCCGAACCGGGAGGATGACCCGACCAACGCGGCAAGCCGGCAGGTCTATGATAAATACCGTCCGTCG
>JAZUFG010000106.1:0-9709 GCA_045640565.1 Oscillospiraceae bacterium
CAGTGGCGGGGCTTTTGAAAATGGGGGCCGGGGCAGTGAGTAAGGGGCAAGCGGAGGCAGCCCTTGCTATGGGCTATTCTGAGCGCCAGACCTATTACCGCATCATCTTCCCCCAGTCGGTTGAGCATTTCCTGCCTGCCTATAAAAATGAGGTTGTTTCCCTTATAAAGGCGACCGCTGTGGTGGGATACATTGCCGTACAGGACCTCACGAAGATCAGCGACCTGGTCCGTTCACGCACCTATGAGGCTTTTTTCCCGCTGATCGCCACTGCCATCATCTATCTGCTGCTCACGCTTGTGCTCACATGGCTCATCCGCCGGATCAGGATCGCGGCAGACCCGCGCCGCCGGGACGGGAAGAAGATTCTTCGGGGAATCAGCACCGAATGAGCCTCCGGCCATGCGCTGCGCCGTTCAGCGCGGGAGGACACAGAGAAAGACAAAGGCACATGAAAAAACGGGCTCGTAGGAATCCGGGCCCGAAATTTTTGAAAAAAGTTACATAGAGCAAAAAAGGAAAGGAATTTTTTTGTGAAACTGTAGGGGACGATGCCCACATCGTCCCGTTTATGATGTCCACATCGTCCCGTTTACGATGCCCACATCGTCCCGTTTACGATGCCCACATCGTCCCGTTTTTGTCAGTGGTAACTGTCCTAATTGACACCAAAGGGTTACGGGATGATACAAAAGTAACCGGGGAGAAACGGGGAAGGACGAAAAAATCCCTCCGGCAGGAGCCGGAGGGAGGAAAGCAGCCATGCAATTATGCAGACTTTTTCTTCTTCGTGATCAACAGAGTTCCCGCAACACCGACAGCCAGTCCGGCTATTGCGGTGATGATGGCGAGATTGCCATGGAAGAAGATGGAAGCGGTGGAAGCGGCGCCCTCGGGTGTATCGTTTTCGGGTGCTTCCTCGCCGCAAAATTCGCAAGTATATTTGTAGCTATGCTCCCCGATGTCGCAGCCCTTTACGCCGCAAGCGCATACATTGTTGTCATCAAAGATATGTGTGTGCTTCGTTTCATCAAAATAATGGCAGATCACGCAGATGCCGTTGTCAAAAACGTGCTGCCCGCCGTCGCAGCCCCTTGCGCCGCAGACGCACATATTGTTTTCATCGAAGCTGTGGCTATGCTTCGTATAGTGAACCGTGATATCCTTGAACTGGACAGGATAGCTGCCGCCGGCGAAAGAAAATTCCAAACTGTTGATGTTGGACACGGTGACGGTTTGGCCATCCTCGGTTGGATAAGGCTCCTCCTTGACTGCAGTGCCGCTAACGCCGACTCCACCGTAAAGATGGGAATACCAACCAATCTCGGCCTCAATGGACTTAATTAGAAGAGCATCCTCTTCGGCACGAATTGTGAGGTCGTAGTGACTGCCGCCGAACCAACCGTCATTGTCAACACGATTTGTGGTCAGCGTGAACAGTCCGCTTTTGCTTGTTACAGTTTTGCTGTTTACGAATTCAAGGGTATCTGTCAACTCTTCTTCGGCAAAGGCTGCCATGGGAAGGACGCTCACCAGCAGAAGGATAGCCAGCAGGATGGAAATGAGTTTTTTCATGGATAAATGCTCCTTTTTTGCTTTCTGTTCCCATATACGAAGAAACGGGATAAAAGGCTGACTTTTTCTGAAATTTTAGCATAAAATTTTTTCCTTTGCAAGAATGGGGTTCAGATGCTGAGAACCGAAATCATGCAAAGGCAAAAGCGAGAGGATGTCCTCTCGCTTTCTTTTATTTTTCAGCCTGCAATTATCTTCTGTGGCGTTTGTTTTTTTCGTTATTGCGCACCCTCACGAAGTCATAATAGACTGCAATCAAAATGACGATGCCTTTGATGACATCCTGCCAAAGGGTATCTACATGCATGAGGTTCAGGCCAGTGCTGATGATACCCAGAGTGATGCAGCCGATGAGAGTCCCCGCAATGCCGCCGCTGCCTCCGCTCATGGCGGTACCGCCAAGCACAACTGCCGCAATGGCATCCATTTCTGCGGCTTCACCTGCGGTGGGACTGCCTGTGTACATGCGGGATGCTGTCATCATGCCCGCAATACCGGCTAAAGTGCCGGAGAGCACATATACGGCAAATTTGATCCTTTTGACACGGATTCCCGAATAGACGGCGGCGCTTGGGTTATCTCCCACGGCATAAAGGTGTCTTCCGAATTTCGTGCGGTACATAATGACTGCCGTAAGGAGGAAGATGATCAGCATGAGCCAGACACTGTTGGAGATGCCCAGGGTGCGGCCTGTGCCGATGACCTTCCAGGAATCCTGAGAAACACTGATGGGCCCCCCGCCGGTATAAACCTTCGCAAGACCTCTGCCGATATTCATGGTGGCAAGGGTCACAATGAAGGGCTGAATGCTGGTCTGGCTGATGATCAAGCCGTTGACGACGCCGAATCCCGTTCCCACAAGGACGCCTATAATCATGGCAAGTTCCACCGGAACGGAATGCTTCGTTACCAGGCCCGCAGCAAGGCAGCCGGATATGGCTACTACGGAGCCAACACTCAAATCAATCCCGCCGAGTATAATGACCATAGTCATACCGCAGGCAATAACCACATTGGGAGCGATCTGCCGGAAGATGTTGGAGGCGTTTTTTGCCTGCAGGAAGGATGCGCTGGTTATGGGATTGACAGCACAAAACAAAACAAGGGCGAGCATTGCGATCAGGGCACTCTGATTATCAGAAAAAAATCTCTTGACCGGATTTTCTGCTTTTTTATTCTTCATAGCCTTCTCCTATCAGTTCGTTGCCAGCTGCATGATTTTTTCCCGGGTTACTTCCTCATGGTTCAGCTCTCCAACGATCTTTCCGTCCCGCATGATATAAACCCTGTCACTCATGTTGATGACCTCCCGAAGCTCGGAAGATACCATGAGAATGCACATGCCCTGCTTGACCAATTCATTCATGACTGAATAAATTTTGACCTTGGCTGCGACATCGATGCCTCTTGTGGGTTCATCCAGGATCAGAATGTCCGGTTCTGCTGCCAGAGATCTGGAAATCAGTATTTTCTGCTGGTTTCCGCCGGAGAGAGGTCCGACCGGCCTTGCCAGGGACGAGCAGCGGGTCTCAAAGACATCCACATACTTTTGAGTAATTTCCGTTTCTTTCTTTTTGTCCACCCTCGGTGCCTTGATAAAGCGTTCCAGAACTTCCAGGGACGTATTGAAGGCAACATCGTGCTTTTTGAAGAGTCCCTGCCGGTTTCTGTCCTCGGCAACCATTGCAATTTTGTTCTGAACAGCATCCTGGGGGCTGTGAATGCTTACTTCCTTTCCGTTGATGAAAATCCTGCCGGAATAGTCCTTATGCATGCCGAACAGGGTATTCATGAGCTGGGTCCTTCCCGAGCTGACCAACCCGGCAAAGCCCACGATTTCCCCATGAAAGGCTTCAAAGCTTGCACCCATGACGGCATGAGAATAGGTGAGATCCTCGCATCTGATGGCAGTTTCCCCTCGGGGAAGGAATTCCCTGGGATAGTAGTCTCCGATATCTCGGCCCGTCATCATTTTAATGATTTGATCCCTGGTAAGATCCTTGACATTTTCCGTTCCGGTGTTGCGGCCGTCGCAAAGAACCGTCACCCTGTCACAGATGATATCCAGCTCGTCCATCTTGTGGGTCGTGTAGATAATTCCGACTCCCTCCGATTTGAGCTTATGAATCATGCGGAAAAGGATTTTGACCTCTCCTTCGGAGAGGGAGGAGCTAGGTTCATCCATGATGAGAATATCGGGACTGCAGGAAACGGCTTTCCCGATCTCCACAAGCTGCTGTTTGGCAGGCGGAAGGTTTTTCACAAGCATTTCCGGATCAATGTCCAGTTCCAGCTCCGCGATGACCTTTCTGCTCGCTTCTATGGCCGCCTTTTTGTTTGTAAATCCCCATTTTGTCTTCTCTCTTCCGAGAAAGATATTGTCCGCGACGGACATATCCGGTGCCAGGGACAGCTCCTGGCTGATCATGGATATTCCATGCCTGTGGGCATCATTTACATTTCGGATATTGACCCGTTCGCCGCGTATATAGATATCCCCGCTGTCCTTCTGAAAAACGCCGGTCAGGCATTTGACAAGGGTGGATTTGCCCGCACCGTTTCCTCCCATCAGGGCATGTACCTCTCCGGCCTGCAGCTCAAAACAGGCATCCTTGAGCACATGGCTGATACCGAAGGTTTTGTTGATATTCTTCATCTCCAGAAGGGGAAGCTTCTTTTCCGCCGTTCCATTTTCCACGCTATCACCTCACGGACACTGCAGTCTTCATCCTGCCGTCATTGCCAGCCGTCTATGCTGTATTCCCGCACATTTTCCTCATTCATCAGGAAGGTTGCAACGGGGTAGTTCTTTTCCAGCTTTTTTCCGTCCAGATAATCATACATAAGCTCGACGGCTTTTCTCGCAGTGATGAGAGGCGTTTGAGCCCCTTCTCCTGCAAGCAGCTTATTTCCTTTTATCATTTCGCCCTTCACCTGGGGGGACCCGTCAACACCGTATATGAGAAGATCGTACCCCCCGCCTTCGGCGGCGACAAGGGCACCCAGGGCCATGGGATCTGAACCGCAGAAAATGGCGACAACACCCGGATTTGCCTGCAGAAGATCCGCAGCATCGTTCATCGCAGTTGTCTGGTCGCCCTTGGAATCACTTTCCCCGACTACGCGGAATCCGTGGCCCTCAATGGCTTTTTTGAATCCGTTTGCCCGGTCCACAACGGCATCTGCAGTGGCCTGGGTGATGATGAGGACATCGCCCCCATTCGGCAGCTTTTTTACCAGATCCTCGCCGCAGACGAAACCTGCGTTGACATTATCCGACCCGACATAGGTCACGACCTTATCCTGCGCTGCCACCGGACTGTCATAATTGATGATCGGGATTCCTGCGTTATTCAGGGCATCCAAAGCAGGCTCGATCCCGACAGCCTCAACCGGATTGAGAAAAATGCCGTCAATATTCTGTACGATGAGATTCTCAATCCCGTTCAGCTGCTTTTCCTGGCTCAAGGCGCCGTCCACTGCGATCAGTTCATCTCCGTGGGCCTCGACTGCCTCCCGCATCTCGTCCAGCATGGCGACGAAATAGGGATTGGAGTTATTCATGGATGTAAAGCCAAATACCCTTTTCCCCGGGTCCCTATGATAAGAAGCGCATGAACAAAGCATGCTCGCAAGGAGGACCGGAACGATTATACGGATACCTTTACGCAGCATTTTATCTTCTCCTGTCTCAGTTTACGGCAATTCATAATACTGCCTTCATAATAACTTAACTCTGTGATAATAGCAAGAAAAAATGTGGGAGCCTCATTTTTACGGGTTTTATGGATGAAAAAAGAAAGCTCCGCCCCTCTTTCTCTGCCTGTTTTTCCCCGCCTCTCCCCAGCAGCCCTTTCCGTCTTTTTCCACCCTCAGTTGGAGCAGAAAAAAAGCGCATCCCTTCGGATGCACTTTTTAAAGTTGAAGGGAAAGGATGCCTTAGACCTGCAGGACGAACCGGGAAGGTCATGCGGACAGTTCGGTCGGATATTCTTGGGGCTTATTGTCAGTCCAGAATGTCATCGATCATCAGCTTATTCTATCGGCAGCTGAATCTCGGTCAGCCAGTCTTCCTCCGATTCTTTATTCCAAATTCCGTCAATGTAGCATTCGCGGGCAAGCCCTGCTGCCTTGTATCCGTTCTGCTCGGTGTATTTCATGAGAAATGCGTATGCCTCACCGATTTTGTCATAGGCTCCCTTGTGGTATATGCTCAGGACCTTTGTTTCCGGGAGTGTTTTGAACTTGATAAGCTCGCTTTCTTTTCCGAACGCTGTCACGGCTTCATTGTGCCGGATACGAATGTCCGTTTCTTTATACTCGCCATCAAGATACTCGCAGAACTCATAAGGCGGCTCCGCACACTTCATTCCCGGATTCAGTTTGAGGCACTCCTCCCCGACAGACGGGATCCACTGCATGCTGTCCGAATAAGTCTTTAATACCGTTTCTGCGGTATAAACGATCTTTTCGGGGATCACTTTTTCTGTTACCTGGTATTTCATCTCTTTGTCCTCCAGAATGGATTTGATTATGGAAAGACGAGATTCCAATAGCTGCTTTTCTTTTGCAAGTGATTTGAGCTTTTCCTGCAGGATCACCTTCACATCAGATCCGGAAAAAACCGCTTTGATTTCTTCAATGGACAGGTCAAGCTGTCTGTATGACTTTATCTTCGCGGCGATTTCAAGCTGAGAGCTTTCGTAAAACCTGTAGCCGCTCCATTCGTCAACGGAGGCAGGCTTCAGAAGACCTTCCTTTTCGTAAAATCTCAGGGCTTTAACGGTCAGATGTGAAAGCTTTGAAAACTCGCTTATTTTCAGCATTTTCTTGCATCTCCTTTCCACATCTGCCACTCTAATCTATCCTCTAAGGGACGAGTCAAGAGATAAAATACGGCTTATTTTTCTCCGCAAATAAACTTTTGCGTTTTTTATTTTATCACACGGCATTTCAGTTAACAAGAAAAAATGCCCGGTCTGTCCGGCGGACAAATCAGGCAGCCATGTTTTTTTGCTTTCCGGCGTTTGGCTTTTTTCAGTATTTTATTTCAGATGCGAATACCTGTTTGAATGATGATACCTTGATCAGACAGGCAGTCCTTCCCAGCCGGATAACGCAATTGCCTCAAGCAAATTAGTATTTCTGCCTCAACAGAATCGTCTCGCACACTCTGTCCGTAATGATCCCTCTATCGCGTTCGGGGTAATAGGGCAGCAGCGGAGCAAGCTGCGAGCGCAGTTCCTCCTGCGTCAACTTAGGCATACGAAGCACCTGCCCGTACAGACTGTGCACAGTACCGATTTGACGATTGAAGGTCGTGTTGAACGGTCTTGCCCGCTGTGCAGCGATCAGCGCCTTCGGGTCGATATCCATGGGCGACAGCTGCACGTTGGACAGCAATGCCGCGCCGTTATCGAAGATCGGGCAGTAATCATATTTTCCGTTCTGCTCCAGAACAGCGATATTATTCAAATGTCGGTCATCGTTGAGAAACAGCGCGTCCACTTCAAAAAGCAGGGTCAGATATTTAGGGAACAGCTTCAAGCCGGTCAGCTCCGCCGTGGCTTCCGCCAGATACGCAATGCGCTTCTTGTCACTTGTTTGCCGGGCGAGAATGTCCTTGAGCGGCACGCTGCCTGTTCTTTTGAACAGATGACTCAGTGTGATGATCGACTGCCCGGGCAGCAGGAAATCCCCGCTGCTGCAGCCGGTACGCTCACGCCCGTGGACATTCATGCGCTCCATCAGATAGGTCGTATACCGGAACGGCGTGTCGCGTTTGATATTGCTTTTCTCCAACAGACGGGAGATCAGCGCCTCTGCCAACGCCTCATAGCCAAACTGATCCAGCTTGTACCAGCGGCCGTCCTCGTACCATTTTTCCTGATTCCCCTTGGAGGAGGTCTCCGCAATCTTTTCATCCGTCACAAATTTTACGTTCATTTAAAGCACCTCGATCCACTGATCATCCTCTGCCATACGCCCCTGCGTCCGCATCACGATCTCCAGCGGGTCATACTCGTCCAGCCCCAACGCCTCCAGATACTCGCGGATCCCGGCTCTTTCACGCGGCACACAGCGTTCCTCCAGAAAAGCCATGAAGTCATCCCAGGTCGGCATGGTATTCTTGCCGAAAGCGGTCTTCACGAGATTCTTCGTGCGGTTTTCAATGCATACGGTTTTGTCGGTAAAATCCGCAAATATCTGTGTGCAGATTTTCCGGCCATCCCGATACAGAAACGTTTTCACATCGTGTTCTTTCTTTTTCCGCGCGAACTGCGACATATTCATCGGGCGGGCAACAACGAGCTTATCCCCGTCAAAGCTCAGCTCTACCTCGCGGTCATCCTCGGTAATTCCCATCGCTGCGATCCACACAGACGGGATCGTAAGTTTATATGTTTTCGCACCCTTGCCGGCCGTTCCGCCTGCAGCACTGATGCTGATTTTTGCTTTCCTTTTTTCCATGGTATCGCCTCCGATAATAGTATAGCAAATTCGGTCCGAATAATCAATGTTTTACTTTGACATCCTAATATTTTAAACGCTATGGCACAAAACAAGCAAAAACGCCTTCATCTGCGACCGGCAAAGTCACTACGAAGGCGTTTCTGGGTGATATTATCATCAAACCGCAGAAAAGGAAATGCACGGCTGACGCCGTGATGAGATACAAAGGCAGCTTCTTTCATAGGCATTGCCTCCGATCTATATATACTGCATTTTAATTAAAAAAATCAATAATGCCGCCGCCGTTAGCGGCTAATGATGTTTCGTCGCTATGCTCCGAAATGATGCTGCCTATTTTATAATAATGCCGGCGTATAGTCTTGACAAAAGAAGATCCGTGAATTATTCTAAGATCGCAAACGGAGATGCGTTTATAAAAAAAGCGGTTTTCTAAGGCTGTATGAGCTTTTTCTCGGGTAAAAACGCCGCGGCATCCATAAGGAGAAATTATAGGATATGGACTTTTTGCTTTTATTACAAAACTTCAGAGAAAGCACCAACGGATTATTAACGTCCTTTTTTCAAAAGGCGACATTTTTCGGAGAATTAAACACGGTATTAGTGCTTCTTGCCATCGTTTATTGGTGCATAGACAAGGAGACCGGCAATTTTCTTATGACCGGCTGGTGCTGGAACCGTTTGCTGAACGGCTTCTTAAAAATAACAGCCTGTATCTATAGACCGTGGATTTCGGATGCAAGAATAGTTCCGGATGCGTCCGCTGTATCTACGGCAACCGGTTATTCTTTTCCGAGCGGACACGCTACAAATGCCGGCTCGTTTTTCGGCGGTATTGCCTTAAAGAAAAAGGGAGAGGTCAAAACATCGTTAAGAGTATTGTGTATAATCGTCTTATTATGTAATGCTTTCAGCCGATTGTATCTGGGTGTTCATACTCCCCTGGATGTATTCGTGGGATTAGGCGCATCCATTGTGATTATGTTTCTTTGTCGGATCGTGCTGGACAAGACAAAAAACAAAAAGAATGCGGATATTGTCATTGCTTCGATTTGTGTTGTAATCGGTATTGCTATCGCGATCTATGCATCCGTCAAATCATATCCGGTAGATTATGATGCGGAAGGTAAAATACTTGTTGACGGGCATAAAATGGCAGTAGACAGCTTCAAAGGGGTAGGCTGGAATCTTGGGTTCTTTATCGGAGCGATTATTGAAAGAAGATATGTACAGTATACATCCGACGGGACCATTCAGGAACGCATGGTTCGACTTGTCGGCGGATTACTCGGATTCTATATCGTTAATCTGATCGTATGTAATGTACTTAAACTCTTTATTACGGGAAATCTTGCAACGATCGTTGCAAGCTTCCTGCAAATGTTCTATATTGTTTTGGTATTCCCCTGGATAATCAAACTTACTCAGAAGGAAAAACAGATAAAACACTATGAAGAGAGCAAAGCGCAGGCCTGACCGGCCAGTTTAACCGCATACAGATAAACGAAAACCGGGGGACGCGAAATCGTCCCCCGGTTTTCTCGGGCTTTTGGCGTCCCCGGCGCCTTGCCAAGTGCCCTCGGGTTCAAATCCACATCTATGCAAAAAAATCAGCCCACCCTTTCGGGTTGTGTCAAGAATTTTTCGCACATTTCCAGAGAAC
>JAZUFG010000107.1:0-9855 GCA_045640565.1 Oscillospiraceae bacterium
AAGCACGAATAACTCTTTTCCATAATAATTGCCGCCGTTTGCAGAGCGTTCAGAAGGACACTCCCGCAAACGGGTGTGCGCCTTAGGGAGAGAGGGACCGCGAGATTGCGGGATTTACATAGGTACGCTAAGAGCCGAAATCATGCAAAGGCAAAAGCGAGAGGACATGGCGTCCTCTCGCTTTCTTTCCGTCCATTCTTCTATTTTTTAACCGCAATATAATCAGATTCAAGCCGGAGGAGAAGAAAACAGGGGTTCTTAATCTTTGTATCTTGCCGGTATCGCGGTCAAAAAATCCCTAAGGCGTGCGCCCGAACGGCGGCGTTATTATGTTATTTATGTCCTATTCAGCGGATATCAAATAGTAATAGACCGGCTGTCCTCCGTTGACCAGACTGACTTCTGCATCGGGACAATAGGATTCAAACGCAGCAGCAGCTTCTTCAGCAGCTTTTTCCTCACTGATGTTTGCCCCGTAGTAAATGGTGATGTAGTCTTTGGCATTCTCATAAGCCTTCTTGGCAACCGAGGCCAAAACTTCCTTCACATCGGAGCTGTTCTTGAAGAGAGCTCCGTTGTAAAGCCCCAGGTATTCCCCGGCAGCGATATGCATTCCGTCATACTCGGAATCTCTGGCGGCATAGGTGATCTGCATGGTGTCCACATTGGCAAAGGCTTCCGTGAAAGTTTCTGTAAGCATGCCCTCGGAGAGCTCAGGATCGAAATTCAGCAGAGCTGTAATGCCCTGAGGGACGGTTTTCGTCCGGATCACGATTACTTTTTTCTCCGAAAGGGGAACGGCCTGCTCTGCCGCCAGGATAATGTTTCCGTTATTGGGGAAGACATATACGATCTCGGCAGGAGTGAGGTTGATGGCTTTTAGGATGTCCTCTGTAGAGGGGTTCATGGTCTGCCCGCCGTCCACGATTTGGTCTGCGCCCAAATCCCGGAATGCAGCTGCGAGTCCGGGGCCTGCACAAACAGATACGATACCGTATTTTTTCTCCGGAGCTGCAACCTTGGGCGCCTTTTCCGAATCGGAAAGGACCTTACTGGTGTGCTGTTCTTTCATGTTTTCAATTTTAACGGTCAGAAGAGAACCGTACTCCAAAGCGTGGGTCAGTACATTTCCCGGTTCATTGGTGTGAATGTGTACCTTGATGATATCAGAGTCATTCACTTGAACAAGGCAGTCGCCCATGCCGGAAAGATAGTCATGAAGAACATCCGGATTCTTGAAGTTTTCTCTGGAAACAATAAATTCCGTGCAGTAGGAGAAATGGATATCTTCTTCTGCAAAATCAGAAAAATCAGCTTTTGCTTTAACGCTGTCGCTGTCATCCTTCCGGGGAATATCCTTCCCTCTCAGGCTGGACATCATGGCTTCCAGAATGCAGAGGAACCCTTTTCCGCCGGCATCCACAACACCCGCCTTTTTTAGAACAGGGTTCTGCATTGTGCTTTCAGACAGAGAAACTGCGGCACTGTCCAGGGCAGCTTCCAGCACGGCTTCAAAATCCTCGGACTGTTCAAGAGAAGCCTTCGCCTGATTTGCACAATCCCGGGAGACACTCAAGATCGTTCCGTTTGCAGGCTTCATGATGGCTGCATAAGCTGCCTCCATGCCCGCTGTTAAAGCAGCGGAAAGAGCCTTTCCGTCGGCTTCTTCGAGTCCTTTCCAGGCTTTGGAAAAACCTCGGAAGAGAAGAGAAAGGATGACACCGGAATTTCCCCTGGCACCTCGGAGCAAAGCAGAGGCAAAACTGTCGGCGGCCTTGCTGACACTGCAGGCAGAAAGCTTTTCAAGTTCTTTAATACCGTTATTCAAGGTCATCGTCATATTGGTGCCGGTATCGCCGTCGGGAACAGGGAATACATTTAGGTCATTGATCAGCTGCTTATTGTTCTCAACATTGGCGGCAGCACTTTGCATCATGCGGATAAATGACGCGCCGTCTATTTTTTGAATCATTGGTTTAGCCCCCGATTATCCTTCTTTTTCCAAGGTGATGGAGTCAACATGGACATTGACAGTCTTGACTTCCGTTCCGGTTGATTTCATCACATAATACCGCACTTCGTTGATAATGGAAGAACTTATCACGGGGATATTAACTCCGTGATTTACCACAATGTGCAGGTCAATTGCTATGGAATCATCCTCAAAAAAGGTTACGGAAACACCCTTGTTAGCAGATTCCTTTCGCAGAAGGTAGAAAAGCCCATCTGCTCGGGAACGGGCGGCCATGCCCTTAACGCCGAAGCAGTTGGATGCTGCCAAACCGGCAATATTCCGATATACGCTGCTTTCCAACCGAATAGAACCAAGGGATGTGGAATGACTTGTCATCTGAAGTCTCCTTTTCAGTCAAAAGCCTTTCTGTTAAATCATGGAAGCATCCCAGCATTCAGGTGCCTGAATGTCCATAAGAGCTGCAACAGTGGGAGCCACATTAGAGAGTCCGTAGCTGCCTTCCTTGATTGTGTATGCAGTGTCCTTGTCGTAGATAATGAAGGGAACGGGATTGAGAGAATGTGCAGTGCGGACAGAGGTCTTGCCCTTTTTGGTTTCTGTCATCTGGTCGGCGTTGCCGTGGTCTGCTGTAATGAGAAGCGTATACCCGTATTTGTCGGCAGCTTCCATAATTCTGCCAACGCCGGCGTCCACATATTCCATAGCGGTCACGACTGCTTCCATAACGCCCGTATGCCCCACCATATCACCGTTGGGGAAATTGCAGCGGAGGAAATCATATTTCCCGCTGGCCATGGCTTCAACCATAGCATCGGTGATCTCCACAGCTTTCATCATGGGCTTTTCTTCAAATGGGCATACATCAGAAGGAATTTCCACATAGGTTTCCAGAGCCTCATCGACCTTGCCGGAACGGTTTCCGTTCCAGAAATAAGTAACATGGCCGTATTTCTGAGTCTCGGAAAGTGCATACTCGCGGATACCGTTTTCGCAAAGCAGCTCTGTCAGAGTGTTGCGGATTACCGGAGGCTGAACGAGATAGTTCTCGGGAATTTTAAGATCCCCATCGTATTGCAGCATGCCGGCAAACTTGACTCCGGTATATCCGGGACGGTCAAAAGCGGTGAAATCCTTGCGGTCAAAGGCAAGGGAAATCTCCTGTGCCCGGTCACCGCGGAAATTATAGAGGACCACGCTGTCTCCGTTTTCAATGGTTCCGACGGGCTTCCCTTCGGAGGCAATGACAAAGGCGGGAAGGTCCTGGTCAATACAGCCTGTTTCGGCGCGGTAGCATTCAATTGCTTCCTTTGCGGAGGCAAACTGCCGTCCCTGCCCCAAAACATGGGTCTTCCAGCCGGCTTCCACCATGGCCCAGTTTGCCTGGTAGCGGTCCATGGTAATAGTCATTCTGCCGCCGCCGGAGGCAATTTTATAACAGGCACCGTCGGAGCTGAGCTCGGAGAGAACAGCTTCCAGCTGAGCAACATACTCCAAAGCAGAACATGCGGGAACATCACGGCCGTCCAAAAGGATGTGGCAGAATGCTTTCTTGACCCCGGATTCCTTTGCCTTGCGGAGAAGGGCAAGAAGATGAGAAATATTGGAGTGAACATTGCCATCGGAAAGGAGACCGAGGAAGTGGAAGGCTTTTCCGTTGTTAAGACAGTTTGCAATCAGGGATTTCCAGGTCTCGGAGGCAAAAAGGCTTCCGTTTTCGATGGATTCTTCCACAAGCTTTGCACCCTGGGAATATACCTGGCCGCAGCCCAAAGCATTATGGCCAACCTCGGAGTTGCCCATGTCTTCGTCACTGGGCAGACCGACAGCGGTTCCGTGCGCTTTCAGCCATGTATACGGACAGGAAGCAAAAAGCTTATCAAGATTCGGAGTTTTTGCAACTGCCACAGCATCGCCGCTGCCGCCATCGCCTTTACCGACACCGTCCATAACAACTAAAACAACAGGTTTTTTCATTTTTTTACCTCCGAGCAGGGATAGACCCCGCAAACACAAAATTCTGTGTTATTTTACACGATTTTCTTTTTCCTTTCAAGTCTTTTCCCTTTTCCGGCAAAATAATATCTGTCTCACTCAGTTGAGATTGTCTCCGCTATGGGAATAAAGATCCCCGACACGGAAGCGGAGCAAATCCCGCCCCTCGTAGGGAAGAGGATTCAAAAGATATTTGTCTGCCGCTTCTTTTGCCTGTGTGAGGATCTCCAGGTCACTGGACAAGTCTGCTGTCCGGAAAACAGGAAGACCGCTTTGACGGGAGCCGAAGAAATCTCCGGGACCGCGCATACTAAGATCGGATTCAGCAATAGCAAATCCGTCTTCGGATCTGCATAGTGTTTTGAGGCGCTCCAGCGTTTCCGGATTTTTGGAACTGGTGAAAAGAACACAGTAGCTTTGCGCATCGTTTCTGCCAACTCTTCCGCGAAGTTGGTGTAGTTGGCTCAGGCCAAATCTCTCGGCATTTTCCACAACCATGAGGGTAGCGCCCTTAACATCCACGCCAACCTCTATCACCGTAGTTGCAACGAGAATATCTCCCTTTCCGGCGGAGAAGTCGGCCATGATCCTTTCTTTCTCTTCGCCTTTCATCTGCCCATGGAGCAGCAATACTTTCATGTCCGGGAAGACAGTCTGCTGGAGGGTTTCCGCCCAGCTTTCAACGGATTTGAGGTTGTTTTCTTCATCTTCTTCAACAGCCGGGCAGACAATATAGACCTGGTGGCCCTCCTGAACCTGTTTCCGGATGAAAGCGTTGATCCTGGCTCGCATATTCTCTGAAACCAGATATGTCAGAATGGCTTTTCTGCCGGCGGGCTTTTCATTCAAAATGGATAGGTTCAGGTCTCCGTAAGCGATCAGGGCTAAGGTCCGGGGAATAGGTGTGGCTGACATTACAAGGAGATGGGGGTGGTCACCTTTTTGCTGGAGGGCATCCCGTTGGGCTACGCCGAAACGGTGCTGTTCGTCGGCAATGACCAGGCCTAATCTTTCATATTGAACGCTTTCGGAAAAGAGAGCATGGGTTCCGACAATGCAGTCGAGCCTTCCTTCCTGCAGATCGGAAAGAGTGCGCTTCCGCTCAGCAGAAGAGCTGGAACCTGTCAGGATTCCGCAGGAGAAGCCCAGCTTTTGGAGAAGCGGACTCAGAAACTTGAAATGCTGTTCGGCAAGAATTTCAGTAGGTGCCATAATGGCGCTTTGGCAGCCGTTTCTTGCAGCTGCAACAATTGCCGCAGCAGCAACAACGGTTTTGCCGCTGCCCACATCACCCTGAAGCAGACGGTTCATGGGAACCCCGCTGGAAAAATCCAGCAGGATGTCGCCGATTGCCCGCTTTTGTGCTTCTGTGAGAGAGTAGGGGAGCAGAGCATAGAAATCATCCATATTAAGATTCAGGAAGGGCTCTCGGCGGTATTCCTCTCTGCGCTGTCTGCTTAAACCCAGACAGCAGGAAAAAACAAAATACTCCTCAAAAATCAGCCGCCTTTTGGCGCTGGCAATGTCTTCAAAGGAGGATGGAGCGTGAATGAGACGGAGCGCTTCTTTTCCGCTGCAAAGGCCGAAATCCCGAATGACCTCCGGGGGAAGCAATTCCGGAAGCTCGGAAAGGCATTGCTCCAGTGCATTTTGAATGCTGTTTTTCAGAAGCACGGGGGATATTCCTGCAGTAAGGGGATAAACGGGAAGAATGCAGCGCGTTGTAACGCCGCTTTCTCCGATGGGTTCAAAGGAGGGGTTCAGCATACTGAGTCCATAGCCGTCAGGGCTGAGTGCCCCAAAGAAACTGTAGCTCTCCCCGTAGGTCAGCTGTTCAGCACGGTATTTTTGGTTGAAAAATGTGAGTTTTAACCTGCCGCTGCTGTCGGCAACGGTCACCTGGGTGATTTCCAACCCTTTTCGGATCAGTCGGCTGTAGGGCTGAGAGCATACCATAGCCTCAAAACAGCTCGGAAAGTCCTCCCGCAGGTCAGCTATTTCCACCAGTGTTCTGCGGTCCTCATAAGTCCGCGGATAGTGTGTGATCAGATCATAGATGGAGCGAATATTCAGTTTTTCAAAAAGCTTTGCCCGTTTTGCACCTATTCCGGGCAGAACGGTAATCGGATCCTGAAAAGAGATCATGGATATCCCCTCCGAATATGAAAAATGCGGTGTGACCGGGGCCACACCGCAGAGAATGCTGAGAAATTAAATCAGGCTGAGCAGGAAAGTCAGCACAATAAACGCTGTTGCAACCCACTTCGTTGCGGAAGCCAAAATAGCGTCACGGGATTTGGACTTCCCTTTGCCAAAGAAAGAATCACTGCTGCCGCCGCCGATAGCACCGGAGAGGCCGGAATCCTTGCTGGACTGTAGGGTAACGATTGCAATCAGAGCAACTGCGCAGATGACCTGCAGAATCATTACTACGATTGTCAGAGCACTCATTCTAATATACCTCCATAGGGCATCTTCGTGCCCCAATTCTATAGCTATTCAATTATAGCATGAAAAATTGAAATTGCAAGAGATTTTTTTGGATCCACATTGTGACCGTTTACTTTGTGACCCAATTTCCTGTGGCTGCACAGGTGAGATAGGCATTGATGAAAGCATCCAGATTTCCGTCCATAACGGAATCAATGTTGGAAGTCTCATAACCGGTCCGGGTATCCTTGACCAGGGTATAGGGCATAAAAACATAGTTCCGGATTTGGCTGCCCCATTCGATTTTTTGCTGAACACCCTTAATATCGGAAATCTTGTCAAAATGCTCGCGTTCCTTGATTTCCACAAGCTTGGATCGCAGCATGCGCATACAGGTAGCTTTGTTTTGGAATTGATCACGCTGAGTCTGGCAGGAGACAACGATTCCGGTCGGCTTATGGATCAAACGAACGGCAGAAGAAGTCTTGTTGATATGCTGGCCGCCTGCACCGGAGGAACGGTAGACCTGCATTTCAATATCCTCAGGCCGAATATCCACTTCCATGTCGTCATCAATTTCCGGAATTACCTCCACAGCAGAGAAAGAGGTGTGTCTTCTTGCATTGGCATCGAAGGGGGAAACCCGTACAAGGCGGTGTACTCCGGCTTCACTCTTTAGGAAGCCGAAGGCGTTGGGCCCTTCGATCATGATGTCGGCTGATTTAATACCGGCTTCATCTCCGTCCTGATAGTCCAGAATTTTATAGGTAAACCCTCGGCTTTCAGCCCAATGCGTGTACATTCGGTATAGCATCTGGCACCAATCCTGTGCTTCTGTTCCGCCGGCACCGGCATGGAAGGATACCAGAGCATTGGAATTGTCGTATTCACCGGTAAGCAGGGTTTGAAGACGGGCATTCTCCATTCTGGTCTGCAGCTTTTCAAAACCGCTGACAAGCTCTTCCAGCATGGAATCGTCGTCTTCCTCAATGGCCATTTCGCAAATGGTCATGAGGTCATCCCAAAGAGACTGCATGCTCTTGTAGCTTTCCACGGTGTTTTCAAGGGTGCGTGTCTGGTGGACGATTTTTTGGCTTTTTGCGGTGTCATCCCAGAATCCTTCGGATTCCTGCATGGAGTGGAGCCGTTCCAGGTCCTCCAAAGCTTTGTCAATATTTAATGAAGCTTTCAGGTCCTCAAGCTTTGGGGCAAGATCATTCAGTTTTACTTTATAGTCTTCAAATTCAATCATGAAGTTTCGCTCCTAAGTCAATTTCGGCAGTTAACTATAGCAAAGAAAGCTTATCTTGTAAAGGAAATTTCGCGGAAAGGACAGAATTTACTCAAAATCAATATGGACATGATTGTTGATGTGGTCCATGCAGTAGCAGTGGAAGCCTTTGCATTTGGAGCAATAGCGGAATTCCAGATTTGGGTTGCTGATATCGGTTCTGCCGCATACGGTACATTTATGCCGGTATCCTGCACCGGCACTTGCCTGCTGAGAGGCATGGGACTGACTGGCTTGGTAGCTGCGGAAATTCTGCTGCGTTTTGCTTTTGCGATAGCGAAGCGCATCCGGAAGAATATTGGGGATCTCACTTCCGAGGAATAGAATATAGTTCAAAAGAACGATGATAGGCATCAGGGCATAGCCGTAATAGGCCAGGGGAGCATGGAGCCGTATGCAGGTTAGCAGGTTTGTAATGACATCATAAAGGGTAATTCCGATATCAAGCCAGGCAAGATACTTTGCTTTTACGGGAATAATATAGAAGAGAAGGAATCGGATATCCGGCGCTATCGTGGCAATCGCTAAAAACAGGCTGAGGTTCAGATAATAGGTGCTTGCTTCGCAGCCAATGAAAAGAGAACAGAGATCCATGAGGATGAGACCTGTAAAGTAGTAGCAATTGAAGCGGAAACTGCCCCAGTACTGTTCCAGATTTCTCCCTATGAAATAGTAGCATAACAGGGAAATCAAAAGAATGATCAGGTTCCATCCGTTTACATCTAATAAATAGGTAAACACATAGCTGAAAAGACGCCATATTTGGCCGTGAAGAATAGAATTTCTGTCAAATCGGAGGAAACTGTAAAGATTGATATTGCCTCCGAAAACAGAAAATGCCCACACAACCAAATTTCCTACGGCAATATAGAGCATGAGATTCGGAATGCCCTTGTTGCGGTTCTTTAAAAAGAAACGGTTAAGTTTGGATTTTATTGTGTTCATGATGATCCTTCCTTTGCGGTGTTATCTACATTTTATATGAAAGCGAAAGAAAAGGCAACCAAACAAATTGTAAATAAATGTAATGAATATCCGGATTATATAAACATTTCCCCTTGCAATTGCAGAATCTGCTCCGTATAATATCGGAGTACATGGGAAGGATTTTGGTATAATATTATGGAAAATGGATTCATTCGTGACATTTTGGATGTCAAAGTTCTGGTTTTATATGTTCTGAAGCTTGCAGACAGACCTTTGGAGCTTCAGAGAATATATGAACTTTGTTATGTGGATAACCGCCTGACGTATTTTGATATTTGTGAGGTCCTGCCGCAGCTGGTCGCAAGCGGACACGCGGAGGAACTGCCGGGAAAGCTTTTCGCTATCACCGAAAAAGGACTGAACAATATTGAGATCACGGCGAATTCTCTGGCATATACCCTGCGCTCCAAAGCGGCCAAAGCTGTTGCAGAGGATCTGGCGGAGGCAAAAAAAGGAGAGTTTATTTCTGCTTCCCTGCATGAAAACGGTGACTTGATTTCCGCAGCTGTAGAGCTGAAAGATAATTTCGGACCTCTTATGAAATTAGAACTTGCCGCACCGGATAAGGCACAGGCAAGAAAACTGTCCGCAGTCCTTCAGAAGAACGCAGCTTACATCTATAAAGCGATCATGGATGACATCATGCAGGAGCTGGATGAAACCGGGACGGATTAGCTAAAATATTTATGATTTGCAGGAGCAGAGAGATCTGCTCCTGCAATTTTTACTGTCTTGTAAAAACAGGTCTTGACAAGCCGCTGAACAGGTGGTATTATCTGCGGGCACTTGCGTCCAAGCCGGTTAAAAAGATCAAAAAAAAGAAAAAATTCTTCTTGACAAGATCTTTTTTCTGTGATAGAATTCGGCTTGCGCTTCGCGAGAGGCGAGTGTACCTTGAAAATTAAACAATGCAAAGAAAGATAGCACCTTTGGACAATTTTTTAAACGAAAGTTGTTCTTGATGTCAAGAACAGCCAACGTAATTTCTTGAGTAATAGCTAAGAGCGAATTATTCAATAAGGTAGATTTTAGAGCTGAAAAGCTTTAAGATACCATTTATTGAGAGTTTGATCCTGGCTCAGGACGAACGCTGGCGGCGTGCCTAACACATGCAAGTCGAACGGGGTTTATTCCTTCGGGAGTAAACCTAGTGGCGAACGGGTGAGTAACGCGTGAGGAA
>JAZUFG010000108.1:0-5956 GCA_045640565.1 Oscillospiraceae bacterium
GAGACTCGATGGCAATTTGTATGACCTGGATGAGGATATTACTCTTGATAAAAATATTAAGCATAGCATTGAAATAGTAGTAGACAGACTTGTAATCCGGGAAGGCATGGAGACAAGACTTACTGATTCTATTGAGACTGCTCTTGGATTGGCGGATGGACTTTTAGAGATAAGTCGGATCGTAGCCATGTCGTTCTGTGAGCCAAGGGGTTGTGTGATGAAATTGTCTTCCTAAGACCGCTGGCCTCCGACTTAAGAATCGGGACTTCGATTTTTCCGCTATGAGCGGCGAACAGAGAGACGGTAAGTCAAGTCGGACAGATTCCGAAGTGTCTGACGACAATATGGCTGACACATCGGTTGATTTGCCGACGCAGGAAGGAAATGCCGAAGAAAGGCCCGCCGGCAGCTTTGATCCTTCGCGCTTCGAGCAGAAAGACCGGCAAGGCAGCTCTCGTCCCGGAGAAGATATGAGCTTCAGCCCGCGTGACGGCGCGGCTCCCGATACTCCGTCCGCATCATCGGATGCGGCAAAATGGATTTCGGTCGGCGTATCGTTTGCTGTTCTGGCTGTGGGGCTGTGGATCGCTGTAAAGAAGAAGTATTAAAACGAAACACGGCGGCAGGGATCTATCCTTACCGCCGTGCGTCTGTTATGCGTGTTTCATTGACATTCTCAATCGGTTTACCCTCGTGAATGTACTCGTTCCGTGCTGTCATTAGACAACCGATTAGAACTCTGTGATTAAAGTCATCTAAATAAAAATATCTTCGTTTTTCTTTCATACTCTTTCGACCTCCTTGTTTGATTTCCCCTTTATTGTAGTGGAAATAAGCGGATAAATCGAATGTACGGATTTTAGCATATAAAAAACAGGCACCGTGAAAAGCATTTCTGCAATTCATGGTGTCTGTTTTCTTTGCTTTTGCCGTGCCACGCCATTTTGAAATTACTTCTTTATGTGGCTGTGGCATTAGGAGACTCTGCTTTTTTATCTTGTAAAGAGAATTCCTTCATGATATATTAAGGCTGTAAGGAAAGGGGGCGGATTTATGCGTAGAAGAGACAGAGAGGTTACGGATTTTGCGGAAATTCAGTATATTCTGAATTCCTGTAAGGTTCTTCACCTGGGGGTCGTAGAGGACGGAAAGCCCTATATCGTTCCCATGAATTATGGGTATGAATTTCGAGGAGAAAAACTTTTCTTCTATCTGCATGCGGCCCGGGAGGGACGGAAGCTGGACATTATCCGCAAGAATCCGACCTGCTGTGTCCAAATGGAGTGTGAGGGACAGCTGATAGAGGGAAAAGTTGCCTGTCAGTACGGCTATAGTTATTATTCTCTGGAGGGCTTTGGAACTGCTCATATTGTGGAAGATCCCGGGGAGAAGATAAAGGCATTAACCTTGCTGATGAAGGAACAAACAGGGAAAGATTTTGAGTTTAACGAGCGCCTGGTCTCAATCGTCAGTGTGATCCGGGTGGAATGTGACAGCTACACGGCCAAGCACAGGCCGCTGCCTGAGCAAGGAGATTGAGAGCAGGATAGATTGACCTTTGAAGGAAAGGAGTTCCGATATGAATCTTTCATTGAATCCGGATGAAGAAATCGTTCAGACGGTAAAAGAGGGACTGAAACGGACAGGAGGCTATTGTCCCTGCCGCAGAGAGAAAAAAGAGGAGTATAAGTGTATCTGTGAAGAGTTTAAAGCGCAGATAGCAGACCCTGATTTTGAGGGCTTCTGCCACTGTATGCTCTACTACAAAAGAAAATAACCTGGGAGGATAAGAAAATGGCTGAAATCACGGTTACGGGATTGAATTTTGAAAAGGAAGTTATGAATTCGGAGGTTCCGGTGCTTTTGGATTTTTGGGCCAACTGGTGCGGACCCTGCAAAATGCTTTCTCCCGCAGTGGAGGAGATCGCAAGAAAGTATGAGGGGAAAGTTAAAGTGGGAAAGGTCAATGTGGATGAGGAACCCGGGCTTGCGGTTTCATTTCATGTGGATAGCATTCCGGCACTTTTTCTCATGAAGGACGGAAAAATCGTAAAAACTTCTATTGGCTATCAGCCGATAGAGAGAATTGAAGCTATGCTGAAATAACGGAAAGCGAGAGGACGCCATGTCCTCTCGCTTTTGCTTATTATTTGTTCTTTTGAATCAAAACTTTGTCAACGCGGTGTTCATCAACGGCCAAAGCTGTTACCTTCCAGTCCAGGAAATCAAAACTCTCACCGGATTTGGGGAAATAGCCGAAAGATTCCAGGACCCAACCGCCAACAGTCTCACTTTCAAAGTCAAAATCTTCATCGGAAAGTTCCAAGAGCTCCAGGAAGTCAGGAATATCCATGTCCCCATCCAGCTCATATTCCCCGCCGGGTCTGGGGATGACTTCTTCTTCCACGGTATCATTTTCATCCCAAATGTCGCCGACAAGTTCCTCCAGAACATCCTCCATAGTTACAAGCCCAAGGGTGCCGCCGTATTCATCCGTAACGATGGCTAAATGCTGACGGGTCTTTTTCAGTTCTTTCAGAACATCGGGAAGCTTTGTGGTTTTATAGAGGAAGCAGGGAGGCATAAGGAGTGAGCGGAGGTCCAGCATTTTCTCTTCCGTTCTGGCTTTCAGAAAGCGATTCAGGGAAAGAATACCTACGATCTTATCAACGGATTCCTCATATACCGGGATCCGGGAGAAGGGAGAGGCATCCAGCTTTTCACAGAGGTCTTCCCAAGAATCGTCTATATTCAGGGAGAAGATGTCAACCCGGGCAGTCATTACCTCTGCTGCGGAAATGTCCGAAAAGTCTATGGCGGCCTGAATCAGTTCTGTTTGATCTCCGTCCAATACGGCCTCATCCTCGGCGGTCTCAATGATGGACTGCAGTTCTTCCACCGCTTCTTCCGGGTCATCGGATTCCTCCTCTTTCACTCCGGAAAGAATCAGATGAATCAGAAATACGGTCAGACGAACAAGAGGAAGCAGGAGAATGCTGAGGATGCGAATGATGGGGGCAAAACGAAGAGAAAGTCGGTTAGCGCTCTTCTTTGCCGTGATCTTCGGAATGGTTTCCCCGAAGATGATCACGAGAACGGTGATCCCCAAGGTGGAGATCCACGTGTACCCGGAGCCGAGAAGGGCGATGATCAGCAGAGAAGCCAAAGAGGATGCGCTGATATTTGCAAGGTTGTTGCCGATCAGAATGCTGCTGAGAGCATCGTCATAGTTTTCCAAAACACGGAGAGCTTTGGCCGCTCTTCGGTCTCCGTCGTCCTTGGCATTTTGAAGACGGAGCGTATTGCAGGAGGAGAAGCACATCTCTGCGGCGGAGAAGAAAGCAGAGCAGACAATGCAAAAGAAAATGCCCAGACATATCAAAAGCGTATTCATTCCGCAGGACCTCCTTCCGGACTCTCGGGAAGGAGCCGCACCCGCAGCTGCAGGATTCGGTTTTCCTCCATTTTGGAGACGGTTACCTCCAGACGGTGATAAGAGAAGCTTTGGCCCACAGAGGGGATTTGAGAGAAGTTTTCATAAGCCCATTCTCCCATCTGTGTGTTGAGCAGGTCGTCGTTTTCCTCAGGGTCTTCGTATTCCAAGGAGTCAAAAACATCGCTGACACTTTCTTCGGCGTCAATGAGCCAGAGATTTTCCCCGGCGGAGACAATGCTCTCCTCTACGATATCTTCTTCATCCCAGATTTCTCCGACCAACTCTTCCAGAATATCTTCGACGGTAACGACACCGACAGTGCCGCCGTAATTGTCGGTTACCACTGCCAGATTGACCTTGCGGCGAATGAGCATATCCAGGAGGTCGTCGATCTTTGTGCTCTGGTGAACATAGAGGACCGCATCCAGGAGCTTACGAAGATCAGTCTTTTCTCCGTCCCGCAAATAGGTCTTTATGTACTTGCGGATCTGAAGAACCCCCACGAGATGGTCCACGCTGCCTTCATAAACGGGAAGACGGCTGTGGGTGGTCTTTTTGCAGGCTTCCAGGATTTCCAGCGGGGAATCTTCACAGTCAATGGCGTCCAGATCTACCCGGGGCGTCAAAATGCTCTCCACGGTCACATCTCCGAATTGAAGGGCAGAGGAGATCAGTTCCCCTTCCTCTTCTGCCAGGGCGCCTTCTTCCGTCATGTCCTCAATGATGTCGTAGAGCTCCTCCTCCGTGACGGAGACATCCGTCTCCTTGGGGCCAAACCGAGAGGCTAACCGTCCGAGAGCGCTGAGGCAGACTGCCAAAGGCTTCAAAAGGATCATGCAGAAACGGATGATCCCGCAGCAGCCCAGAGCAACCTTTTCGCTCTTTTTTTTGCTGTAGCTCTTGGGGAGCATTTCCGCAAAAAGAAAGACAACAATGGTAAAGAGGGCGGTACTCAGTGTAACGGCAGTTACACCCCAACGTTTGTTCACAGCTACGGTGACCAGGGAAGCGGCGGCTATATGAACAAGATTGGTTGAAATTAAAATGCTGGTGATTGCCCAGTCAAAATTGTCCAGCACGAAAAGGGCATTTTTCCCCCGAGGGTCACCCCGGTCTGCTGCTAATTTGACTTTGTTTCTGGAAACTGCGGAAATCGCCGCTTCTGAGGCGGCAAAAAATGCTGCCAGGACAAGGAGAATTCCCACAAATATCCAAGGCAATCGACTGTCGCTGTCCATAAAGGAAAAACCAACTCCTTATAATAATATTGCTGAAAATAATTGCTTTTTTATCGTCCGTTACGCCGGAGAAGGGGATCATTCTTCGTTGAAACGGAGAGGGTAAACGGGAAAAGAAGGGGAGAGCGTGTGCAGGATGGAAAGAACTTCCTCATTGATACAGGCCTCCGGGCTGTCGCCACTGACAGAGAGGCGAAGGCCAAAGGCAGATGTCGCTTCCAACTGGATACCAAAGTCCGCAATAATCTCCAGATGGTAACCGAGAATATCCGAATACCGGCAGGAGAGGGAGCGGAGACCGTTGAGATCCGTTTCCTGCAAAGAATATGAATCGGCATCTTCAAAGTTCTCTTTTAGGAGAGAACGGTATTCTTCAAAGTTTTTCGGGTTATAATAGGGGATCAACCGGATCACTGTTCCCGAGTCCTTGTTTTTGATCAGAGAATACTCTTCCTTGATTTTCCAGTTTTCACCGGGGTAGGAGAGGCAGATCTCGCCTAGGTTTTTGTAATCCAGGATCTCTGAGAACTTGTCCTGCGCGGAACCCTCTGCCGCATCTTCCTGAGTTGAATCCAGATAGTTTGAATAGCCCGGGAGGTCCTTGATGTACTCTGCCTCCGGAAGACTTTCATCTCCCCAGGGCATGAGAAGAAAAACACAGTCAAAGGCATTTTCACCGGAGGAAAAGGAACATTCAATTTTGTTCACAGGATCGGCAGGGTCAAATTCTTCCAGAAAATGCCAATCCTCACTGCGGACCGGCTGCCCGAAAAGCTCCCCGGAGTCCACGACCAAATGTCCGCTGTCCGCATGGACCTCCAGAGCTGCGCAGAGGTGATGCTCCTCTTCTGCGGTCAGCATTCCTGCGGGCTCGTAGAAAGAGAGATTTCCCTTTCCATCCTCGCCGATTTGGGCGGAAAGAACGGCATCAAACAGGGAACTCTCCAGAAAGGCATAGGAGCCCCCGCAGCCGGAAAGCTCCATGCTGCCGTACCAGTTTCCCAGCCAATAGCGCCGGATACGCTCCAATTCTGCGCGGCTTTGTAAATCGGGATCATCTTCCCCGGACAGGGAATATAGGAGCTCATCCAGAGCGCCGTTCAGGACATCCCGTTTGGAGAAAGCCGGTTGGGAGGCTGAGAAAGTATTTCTCAAAAAGTGAAGAGTTAAGCCTTCATAGGGAAGGGTAAAGCCATCTTCCGTCACGCTGCAGCGAACTGCCCGGTCGGCGCCGGTAAGGGTCAGTTCATTGTCCTGAGAGGTCCAGGTAAGAGGGATGCTT
>JAZUFG010000109.1:0-6930 GCA_045640565.1 Oscillospiraceae bacterium
CCGGAGAAGCTCCTCTGGATGAAGAAATCCTGAACCAGGTAGCAGCAGATGCCGTCAGTGAACTTGTCTACCGCATTTCCTGTACGGAAGTAAACCGGGATTCCCGCTTCACAAATGCCGTTGCAGATGCCTTTACAAACTACTGTGCCCATCTCACTGCCCCCGGCGAGGGTGTTGACGCCATGATCAACTCTATCTACCTGACCCACGCCCTTGAATCCGAGGTAAAAGAGGATCTTCCGGATTTTCTGAACCGGATGCTGCTGAAAACCGGTGTCTACGGCACCTTCCTCATGGACATCATGGGCATGTCGGACACAGCCCGTGACAGCGTTAAGCTCAGCACGGCCGGAAGCTTCTGCAAGGCCACAGAGGATCTCCAGGATGCTTTGGACTTCTGTCTGACGGGGAATGACCGCTACTGCTACCTCATCAATGCGGAGCTCCGCTATTCCCGGGCAATATTCAGCGTGGAAACCACAGTCCATACCGAAAACATCTATAATGACAAAGAAAATTATTTAGGCTACACAACCGAACCCATCTCCGTAGATGTGGCTGCGATACAGAAAGAAAAAATTTCTCAGGTCGGTGATGTGAACGGACTTCTCCTCTTCTATACCCTGCAGAGCAACGGTGTGACGGATATCCATGACTATCTCTTGAAGAATGCCGGAGCATATTTGAATGTGCGTGACTTGGGAGGGATCGTAACAAGCTTCTCTGAGCCCAAAAACATGCCCCTGGACGGAAATATCAAGCTGAAATCCATCAACATCATCGGCGATGATTACGCCGGCGACAGAGTTGTGACCCTGACCTCCGATGAAGATGACTATCCGGACGATGCCGATCCGGAGTACATCTATAACAGCAAGAAGCTTACCGGAACCGTCTATAACCCCGCAAGCGGAAAGCTGGAATCCAATAAAGTTCTCCTGGCAAGCGCTGTTTACGGCCAGACCCATAGCTACTGGTTCTACGATGAAGCAGCCTTCTTTGCAGGCCCTGCCGATTCCAAGAATTTCACAAGCAGCATGGAGCGCAGCAGCAGCGGAAAATTTGACCATTACGATACCGGATACGCACAAAACGACTACAACATCATTGTATCCATTCCTCTGGATCCCAAACTTAAGGGCAACGACGGCTACGATCCTCTGACTTCCTATCTGAAGCTCTGTGAAGAGCTCGGCGGTGGAGAAGAGCCCACCGGTCCCGATCCCAGCGGTCCCGATCCCAGCGGACCAAAGTCCCCCCAGACCGGTTTGGATATCACCCCTGCAGAAGGCGGGACTGGGCTTTCTTCCCAGAAAGAAGGAACCGTTTTACTTTCCGGGAATCCTTCCCTGATGACCGAAAAGCAAAGCAATGGCGGGCTCTATGCCTTGTCCGCAATCCTTATTTTCACTGCCGGAGCCTGCGCCTGCCGCCTCTGCAAAAAGAAAAAAGCAGAATAAAGAATCTTTGAAAGGCTGAACCATGCAACTTATTTTTGTGCGCCATGCCGACCCGGATTATTCCGTTGACTCCCTGACCCCAACAGGTTTTCGGGAGGCGGAAGCTCTTCGGGAACGGATGGAAAAGATTTTTTCCGACGGAGATTTTGTTTCTCCTCTGGGCCGGGCCCGAAAAACCGCAGAAATCGCCCTGCAAAACACAGGAAGGTCCGCAAAAGTCACGGACTGGCTGCAGGAATTCAATCTTCCCGTTCAGCGCCCCAGGCAGGAACCCCAGTATGACGGAGACTGTGTCTGGGATTGGTACCCGGTGGACCTGGCCTCAAGACCCAATTTCTACGACAAGGACAAGTGGACAGAGGAAGCGGAGCTGAAAGACGTCCATGTCCGGGAAGAATATGACAGAGTCTGCGGAGAGTTGGACAGATTTTTGGAAGAGCGGGGCTATCAGCGGGAGGGCCTGAACTACCGGGTGAAGCAGGCAAACCACCACACATATGTTTTTTACTGCCACTTCGGCATTGAGTGCGTGCTTCTCTCCCATCTCGTCAATGTCTCCCCCATGATTCTTTGGCACGGATTCTGTTCCGCTCCCTCGGGAGTGACAACAGTCTTCACGGAGGAGCGGGAAGCCGGCCTTGCCTCCTGGCGGATCACTTCCTTCGGGGACACCAGCCACCTCTACATCAAGGGAATGGAGACTTCCTTCCACGCCCGCTTCTGCGAGTGTTATCAGGATGAAAGCAGACATTGAAAAAGAAGGACTGCAGCCGCAGTCCTTCTTTGTTTTCAAAACCCCTTTTGAAGGTTGACTTTTCTTTAATCCGTGTTAGAATTGCCGGAGAATAGACAGAGAAGAAGGGCTTCTTCTATGAAAAATATATTGAAAATTCCGGATGGCGGACGCTTCAGCAACCGATTGCTTCTTGGAATCTACTTTCCTTTTTTGGTTGAACAGCTTCTCATCTGCCTTTTGGGAATTGTGGATACGCTTCTGGCTTCCCGAGTGAGCGACTCCGCCACGGCAGGTGTCAGTTATGTCATCACCGTGGACACCATTATGAAAACTTTCATCAGCGGCATGGCTGCAGGTGCTTCCGTGCTGACTGCCCAATGGATCGGCAAACGGGATTTCAAAGCGGCAAATCTCAGTGCCCGCATTTCTCTTCTTTCCTGCTTTGCCTTCGCAGCAGTCTTTACCCTGACCCTTTCCATCAATCCTTCCGAGGCCATCTGCCTCATGGTGGGTCGCCCTGAGCCACAGACATTACAATATGCCACGGACTATTTTCGGATCAGTGTCCTCAGCTACCCCATTTATTCCGTTCAATATGTCTGCACGGCAGTTTACCGGGCTCAAGGGGATACAAAAAGGCCTATGTTCAGCTCTGTGCTGACTCTTTTGGTCTCCCTTTCTGCGAAGTATCTCTATATATCGGTATTCAAACTGGGTGTCAGCTCTTACAGTCTTTCCAATTTGACCGGTGTGGTTTTTTCCATATTTTTTCTGCTTCCCGGACTCATCAACGGAAAAAAACAGGTTTCTTTTCGCCGCGAAGGCAGCCCCTTTTTCTCCCGCAGAATGCTTCTCTCCAGCCTGCAGCTCTCCATCCCCAATGCGTTGGAGAGCTCCATGTTCCAATTAGGCCTTCTTCTGGTCCAGCGTTTTGTCGTCAGTTACGGGGTCATTCATTCCGCTGCCAACGGAATCGGAAAACAGCTGCAGCCCTTTAACTATCTCGTTGCCTCCTGCTGGGGAACCGTGGCATTGGTCGTTGTGGGCCAGTATGTAGGCGCAGGAGATCGGGATATGGCCAAGCGCTATACGAAACACATTATGAAAATGAGCTATTTTTGTCACCTGCTCATTTCTCTTCCCTGTTTCCTCGGCTGCCGCCTTTTGGTTTCTGCTTTCGGAGGATCCGCCGAAACCCTGGATCTTACTGCCTGGCTCTTCTACCTCTACTGTATCTTTGCGCTTCCCCTCTACACTCCGGCCTGGGTCCTTCCTTCTGCCCTTCGAGGCGGCGGAGACGCCACCTTTACCTTGGCAGGTTCTGTTGCCACCATGTTTGCTTTCCGGGTAGGTGTCGCTTACATTTTCGGGACCATTCTCGGAATGGGTGTCAAAGGTGTCTGGATCGCCATGGTTATGGACTGGGCTGTTCGGGCAGTCATCTTTCTTCTCCGTTTCCGGAGCGGCAAATGGATTCGGAGCCACACCGACAAATAGTGATAATAGGACCGTAAAAAAGCTTTGGAGGCTGTTCCATGAAAATTCTGGTTGTAAACTGCGGGAGCTCATCCCTCAAATATCAGCTCTTTGATATGGAGGGAGAGCGCGTGCTGGCCAAGGGCCTGTGTGAGCGCATCGGATCCGGCGGCATCATCTCCCACAGCGGCAGAGATGGGAGATCCCGGCATGAAGAAATCCCCTTTCCCAGCCATCTGGAAGCTCTGGAAAAAGCCTTAGCTCTGCTGACTGATTCCGAATTGGGTGTAATCAAGGACCTCTGGGAAATCGATGCCGTAGGACACAGGATCGTCCACGGCGGCAGCTTCTACGGCAGTTCCGTTTTGATTACTCCCGAGGTCATCCGGAATATTGAGGTCTGCATCCCCCTTGCTCCTCTGCATAATCCCGCCCACCTCATAGGCATCCGGGCATGCGGAAGGCTTCTGGGGGATATCCCCATGGCCGCAGTGTTTGACACAGCTTTCCATCAGACTATGCCGAAGAAGGCCTCGACCTATGCGATTCCCTACCGATACACCGAGGAAGACGGCATCCGCCGCTACGGTTTCCACGGCAGCTCCCACCGCTATATCGCGTCCAGGGTGGCTGAACTCATGGAGAAGCCCCTCTCTGAGCTGAAAATCATCAGCTGCCATTTGGGCAGCGGGTCCTCCATCTGCGCCATTCAGGGAGGAAAGAGTGTGGACACCTCCATGGGCTTCACTGCCATGGCAGGGCTTCCCATGCGGACCCGCTGCGGTGATCTGGACCCCAGCATTCTCGAATACATCATGGACCGCCGGGGCATGGACATCCATGCTCTGACGAAGGAACTGAACAACGCCTCCGGGATCTTCAGTGTTGCCGGCATATCTTCCGGCTATCGGGATATTCAAAAGGCCGCTGCCGAAGGCAATGAACGCGCCCTCCTGGCCCTGGAGCTTTTCCGCTACAATGTCATCAAAACCGTCGGCGGCTATGCTGCTGCCATGAACGGCGTGGATGCTCTTGCTTTTACAGGCGGTTGGGGGGAAGAGGATTCCGCCCTTCGTGAATCCGTCTGCTCCTCCCTCGCTTATCTGGGGCTTTCCTTGGATCCAGACAGCAACCTACATGCCAAAGGTGATATCCTTCTCTCGAAGGAGAGCTCAAAAGTGCGGATCTTCCGGATCTTCACCAATGAAGAGCTGGTCATCGCCCGGGATACTGCGGCTCTTCTCCATACATGATGAAAAGCAGTTCGGATACAAATCCGAACTGCTTTTTAACTCTTATTTCGGCAGACGGCTCACCAGCAGTGAGCCGTTTTCTTTCAGCCATTTCCTGCATCGGGGGTACGCGGGAAAAAGGGAATAGAGCAAGGCGTAAAAGTCCTTCCCGTGGTCTTTGTAACGCAGGTGGCAAAGCTCATGGGCCACAACGCTCTCCAGCACTTCTTCGGGAGCCAGGAGGAGAAGGCCGTTAAAGCTGAGATTCCCTTCCCGGGAACAGCTTCCCCAGCGGCTCCGCTGAAAACGGACGGTGATCTTTCCGTAAGGAACCCCCAAGCCCTCTGCGTAGCTGGCCACCAGGTCAGGAAAAAGCTTTTTTGCCTCTTCCCGAAGCTCCCGGAGCTCTGAATCCTTCAAAGTCTGCTGCTCCCCCGCCCGCATTTTCTGCTCTTCCAGGCGTCTGCGGCAGGAGGCGATCCATGCTGACTTTTCTCGGAGGAAGGCCTCGATCCGCTCCTTCTTCATGCGCAGAGGCGCCCGGACAAGGAGACTGCCATCCTCTCGCACCTGCAGGGAAAGCGTCTTCCTTTCGGATTGGATCAGCTCATAGTCCATAAACTCAGAAGCGTTTGATCAGATTTCTGCCGATCTCCTCCGCAAAACGGAGTGCGGGCTCTAAAAGGCCCTGATTCGCATAGAAATCCAGGAATCTCGGAGCTTCCATCGTGAAGTCTCCCTCATAGCCCACTTCCTTCAGGGCGGCGATCAGGTCATCAAAATCTATGTTTGCCAGGAAGGGCACAAGATGCTCGTCCATATTGCGCTCAATACCATGGGTATCCTGGATATGCAGGCCCTTCAGATATCCGGGCTTCACGCGGCGGATGAAATCACCGGGCTGCATGCCGGCGCGAAGCCAGGCGTGACCCACATCCACCAGACCCACATAGGACTCGGAATCCAGGCGCGTCAGCATCTCGGACCAGATGTCCGGATAGGTACAGGAGGCCATGAGATTCTCTACAGCGAGCTTTACATGGCAGCTCTGAAGCAGCGGCTCAAAGCTCCTAAAATAGGCGTAGTTGTAATCCAGGCTGGCTCTGGAGACCGCTCCTTCCGGGAGGGCGACACCGTGGACCACAATATGGTCGATCCCGATGATGCCGGCCATCTCAATGGCTCGTTTGATGGAAAGATAGGCAAAGCAGCTGTCATCCTGAGGCATCCCCACCAGGAAATCAAAGGGCGCATGAGCCTGATTGCAGGCAAGGCCGTAACGGTCCAAGGCTTCGCGGATCTTTTTTGCATTCTCCCGGTAGTCCTCTCCGCAAAGCTCCTTTGCGGCATCCCAGTAGAAGGAGAAATCCACCCCGTCAAAACCGGCTTCTTTAATGGCCTTCAGGCCTCCGTCGATTCCGTAGGCTCTCCAGGCCCGGTAAGATTCAATGGCTAACAGCATATTCTTTCCTTTCCTTCGGCAAGGCCGAAATCACAATAATAATTCTTTTAAGATTTTGCCACGGATTTATGAGAGATAGACCGGATTGACGGATCTTCCTGCATGATTCTTTTCCACTCGTCATCCCCAACGGCCTTCCGGGTACGCAGCACGAACTCAAAGACGGATTCTTCTGCCGTATGCTCGGCCGCCACATCCTCAATAATACCGCCCGTTCCTTCCGTTACCAACGCTTTCAGCTTCTCAAAATCAAATTCCGAACCCACCACGATCTTCACATTGGTGTAGAGGAAGGAATCCTGCCCGAAGGTGATATGGTGCAGGAAGGACTGGAAGCCTACGATCAGGACAGTTGCAAAAATGCCCAGGCCATACATACCCGCACCGATGGAGAGTCCTACGGCGGCGGTCAGCCAAAGGCCCACGGCTGTCGTCAGTCCGTGAACACTGCCGCCCACCCGGATGATCACCCCTGCGCAAAGGAAGGAAATACCGGAAACGACCCCGGCCGATACACGGGCAGAATCCACTCCCCGGGAGCCCAGATCTCCGATGGATATATCC
>JAZUFG010000110.1:0-4089 GCA_045640565.1 Oscillospiraceae bacterium
CGTGAGCGGACCAGGTCGCTGATCTTCGTGAGGTCCTGGACGGCAATGTATCCCACCACGGCAGTCGCCTTTACAAGGGTGATCACCTCATTTTTGTAGGCAGGCAGGAAATGCTCGACCGACTGTGGGAAGATGATGCGGTAATAGGTCTGGCGCTCAGAATAGCCCATGGCAAGGGCTGCCTCCGTCTGTCCTGCATCCACCGCTCCGGCGCCCATTTTCAAAAGCCCCGCCACTGTGCAGGTAAAGAGCACGGTAAAGCCTATGACGGAGACCCATACGCCGCTGACGCTGCTTTTCCCGAACACGAGGTAATAGAGGATCATCAGGATGACGACAACGGGTGTTCGGCCCAGGACCTCCGAAAAGATGAAAAAGAAGCCGTTCAGGAAGCGGTTCCCGCGGCGAAGGACGCGATAGACCGCGAAGCCCCCCAAAGACCCGATGACCACGCTGGTCAGCGTAATGAGGAAGGTCACACCAATGCCGCGCAGGAAGAGCTTCCAGCGGTTTTCCCGCAGGAAGGTGCGCACAAAGCTGGCCCGCAGAGCTTCCCGGAAGGACTCTTTTTCCCCGCCCTCCTCTTCAACGCGCGCGACGACCACGATGCTGCCGATGTAATTCGGATCGGACATCAGAGCGGACTCCTGCCGCTCGGGAGTGACAACGATAGAACAGGCTGCCATGTCCGCTTTCTCTGTGGAGATCGCGCCCAAGACCCCGGCAAAATTGTAGTCGGAAATATGCAGACCGTAGCCATAGGCGCGGCAGAAGCGCGCCGCCAGATCCACATCGTAGCCGACCATCTGTTCGTTCTTAAGGTAGGCAAAGGGGGCGCCCACATCGCTGGTAACCGCCATCTCCAGGACGCCGTTTTCTGCCGTGAGGTCACTCATGTCCACGGTCTGGCGCGCTTCGTCATCCCCAAACCAAATGGAATCTACCTCTTCAATGGTGCCGTCTTCCCAGCTTTTGGCCAGAAAGTCATTGAATTCCCCGCAGAGCTTCAGATGCTTTTCGCTGCCCTTCGGGAACATAAAGGCATAGTCGGCATTTTCAAGCAGGAATACATCCTTCTGATCCGGATACTGCTTGCTCAGCAGCCGCATCACAGGCTCTTCGGCCACATAGGCATCCAGCTTTCCTGCCTCCAAGGAAGCGGCCAAATCGGTATAGCTGTTGATATACTCCAGCTGCGCATCCGGGACCTGCTCAAGAAGCATCGTATCAAAAACCGAGCCCATAAATATGCCGACTTTTTTGCCGGACAGGCTCTCTGCACTGTAGGCCGGCGCACCTTTCGTCACCAGCACCACGCCGCCTTCATAGGTGGGAAGGGAAAAATCCAGGGTCGCCTGCCGCTCCTCGGTGATGGCAAGAGCGCTGGCGGCAATATCATCTTTTTCACTGGTCACAGCGGTCAAAAGAGCGGAAAAGTTATAGTCCGAAAGCGTCAGAGCATAACCCTTTTCCATGCAGAAGCGCACAAGGAGATCGACCTCATAGCCCACGAGAACGCCGTCCTTATAGTAGGCGAAGGGGCCGCCGGCATCGGTGGCAGTGGCAAAGCGGACCGTCCCGTTTTCACCGGTGAGCCGGTCGTAGGGAACCGTCTTGCGCGCTTCATCCGTGCCGAACCAGATGCTGTCAATTTCCTCCAGCACGCCGTTCTTTCTGCTTTCCCGAATGAATTCATCCAGCTCTTCGCGAAGTTTTTCCCCTCTTTCCCCGGTCTTGGAAAAAGCGAATGCATAATCTGCCCCTTCCAGTATGGGAGAAATGGACTGGTCCTCATAAGGCTGCACCGTCACACGGGCCATGGGCTCATCGAGCAGATAGGCATCGATCCTTCCGCTCTCCAGAGCCTCCGCCATGTCATTGTTGCTGTTATAGTAGGTGATCTTCGCCTCAGGAAAAAGCCTTTCGGCAACCGTATCAAAAACCGTTCCGGTCACAACGCCGAGCTTTTGGCCCGCAAGATCCTCCGCGGGGCTCTCTTCCGCGCTTTTGCCGCAGCCCGAAAGCAGCCCCATCAGAAGCACTGCCGCAAGAAGAAGGCAAATCGCGGCATTTTTAATTTTCATGATAAGCCCTCCTCTCACGGATCACACAAATTCCCTTTCATTATATCATAAATTTTTCCAAAGAAAAGCCTCTCCCGGGAAGAAGCGCCAACAATCCGCCAAAAAACCGATGCACGAAAGCATTGAAAAAAGAAAATCGTGTGTTATTATTCTATATACAGTGCGTACTGAACAAATCGGGTATGACGTCCCGATGAAAAACAAAAAAAGACGGTGATAGAATGAAAAAGATACTTGTTATAGGCACGGGCGGAACTATCGCCTCGGCGCCGACGGAAAAGGGGCTTGCTCCCGCTCTGAGTGCCGACAGTCTGCTCAAAGCGGTCCCCTTTGCCGCATCGATATGCGAGATATCATGTACGCAGGCTTTTTCGCTTGACAGTACCAATGTGCGCCCCGGACATTGGCTCATGCTTGTGAGCATTATCAAGGAAAATTACAGTGACTATGACGGCTTTGTGATAACACACGGCACAGATACGCTTGCATACACTGCTGCGGGACTGAGCTACCTAATGGAAAACAGCAGAAAACCAATCGTTCTCACAGGCGCACAGAAGCCCATGGGAGAGGACATAACGGACGCAAAGCAGAATCTTATTGATGCGCTGATCTATGCCTCAGATGATGAAAGCCACCATGTCTGCGTCGTATTCAACGGAAATGTCATTGCCGGAACAAGGGCGAGGAAGAATTATTCCAAGAATTTTGCCGCCTTTGCAAGCGTGAATTTCCCCTGTCTTGCGCAGATACAAAATCACCGTATTATCCGATTCTTTTCCGATCATACGGACGGAGACATGCGCTTCTACGACTATATTGACCCCAATGTCGGCCTCGTGAAACTGACTCCCGGCATGAACAACGGCTTCATGCGCTATGCGCTTGACCGCTGCGACGGGCTGGTCATTGAAAGCTTCGGCGTGGGCGGGCTCCCCGAATACTCGGACTATTATCAGCAGGTAAAAGAGGCGTCCGATATGGGAAAACTCATTGTCATGACGACCCAGGTCCCCAACGAGGGAAGCGACCTTTCCGTATACAAGGTCGGCGCAGTCGTCAAGGATAACTTGAAGATCCTTGAGGCGCATGACATGACCTCCGAGGCAGCCCTCGCCAAGCTCATGTGGGTGCTCGGCCAGACAAACGACTATGATAAGGCGAGAGAGCTCTTTTACAGCCGGGTGCATCACGATATCCTCTGCGCCGAATGAGCCGAAGGATCTGCAAAACACCGCTCGGGACAGAGGGATCCTTCCGGACAGCGCGTGCGGGACGATTCTTACCGTGACCCGGCCATGCATTTCCCCCGCCCTTTTCAGCCGCGGATCCCGGGAAAAGGGAGAGAAGCCCGGATTGACAAGCCGATCAAAACGCAATTATAATCATACGCAGAGAAGAAGACCCAACGGCGAAAACACGAAAAGCAATTCAGACGGCAGAGCTGTTTTCCAAGCCGACAAAAACATGAAAAAGGAGCCGATTTATGGGAGAACGGTTACAGGATGTCCTTGAGGATATTGAAAACCTCGTTGAAGAGCCTGAGATCATCGGGCAATCCCGTCATAAAATGACCGAGCGCGTCTTTCTTCCGGCAAGAAATATCTGCGCAGCCATCTCAACGGTCCTCTTTTTGCTGAGCTTTTTTCTTCATCATGCCCATAGCTTTCTCCGGGGTTTTGCCTACATTTCAGGCGCCATAGCATACTTTTTTGAATTGGGCATCCTTACCGATAATTTTACCCGCAAGGTTTCCCACCGGGACCTTTTCATGGCCTACTGTTTTGGTCCTCTCTACCTCCTGATGGGACTTGCATACCTGCTTGAGTGAGAGAAAACGCAGAAAAAATCTGAACTCTTTGGGAGGTCATTGCCATGAATGAAAAGCTGTCCTTCAGAAATGCCTGCAGAGAAGATATCCCCCTGATCCTGCAGTTCATCCGGGATCTCGCCGAATATGAAAAAATGTCCGATCAGGTCGTTGCCGACGAGCAAACTCTGGAAA
>JAZUFG010000111.1:0-5094 GCA_045640565.1 Oscillospiraceae bacterium
CGTGGGAATTCCCTGCCTTTCAAAAAGAGGCTTGAGGCAGAAAATATAAGCATTCGGGTCTGCGGCAGCCACGGTAATATCCCGATAATGGCAGCCGGACATGATCTGCTTCTTCACTTCCTCCGCTGCCCGGCGGCACTCCTCATAGATGGAAGGCAGCTGGAAAAAAGAGAGCTTTTCTCGGGAAATGTCCCCGCATTTTACACCGGCAACCATCCATTTTGCCAGGGAGACGGAGCTTTTCTCCTCCGGAATTCGTTGGAGAGAATCCTGCACGCCGAAACGCTTTGCGAGAGATTTCAGTTTTCCGATTGTCTGCTCCGCAGCTGAGAAGGCAGAGGCAGAGGCCAATTCCGGCAGATAGACAAAGGAAAAAGTCATCCGGCAGCCCATCTGCATAAGGACCTCAATGACACGCATCTGAGGAACCGTGAAATCCGTAAAACCGTCAAAATAAAAGTTCACATTGGAAAAAAGCTCATTCTCCCAGATCTGCTCCGGCAGGCAGGAGAGCTTGTCGGAGGGGTCAAAATCTCCCGATACGGAAATGTAGTCATAGGATTCATAGATAAAAGAAAGCTCTTCCAGCTTCTCGGCAAAGACGCCGTCAAAGCTGAGGGCAAGCTCTCGCAATTTCTGAAAGGTCACGCCGAAACGCTTAAACTCCTCAATCTGGCGGACCAATCCCATGACCAGCTCCGGTCGATTCAAGGAGGATGCAAAAAACTTCAGCCGGGGCAGAGCAAGCTCCAGCGCATTCAGGCAAATGACATACTTTCCCCCGTCATCCAGCGAAGGAATCCCGGACTTTCCCGCAAGGGACGCAGCCCGGTCCGCCAGCCTGGAAAAACTCAGGGATTCCGCCGTCAGAGAGGAGCAGAAGCCCAGACGCCCGCAGAGCAGCCTTTCCGCATCATAGGAATACTGCTCCGGGACTACCAATATGGAACGCTCCTTCTTCTTTGCAGACTCCGCAATGATATTCAGGAGTTCTTTTGTTACCGTTCTTCTTTCGGCACCGATCAAAAAATTCAGCATGCTTTCCCCTTCTGAAAACGGCAGACTGCAAAATGCCGCAGTCTGCCGCAAAATTCAGGATTCAGCAAGGGCTTCTTCCAGCTCAACGAGGCCATCCTTGACCTCCTGCCATTTTTCCTTGCTGATCAAAATATCTCTGGGCTTGGAACCCTTGGAGGGACCGACTATGCCCATTTCTTCCATCTGGTCAACGATTCGCGCCGACCTGGCATAGCCTGTCTTCAAACGGCGTTGCAGGACGGAAACGGAAGCCTGCCCGATTTCCATGAAAACATCCACTGCATCGAAAAGGAGTTCGTCTCGCTCCCCATCGCTGCCGCCTTCATCCATCTCACGGGCAAAGGCATTGCCTGCCTGCTTTCCGCTGTTCTTTGCCTTCTCTTCAATGTCTTTTTCTATATCCTTATCATAGCAGACAACGGAAGAAGCCTTGACAAAGGTAACGACCTTCAGGACTTCCTCGTCACTGACATAACAGCCCTGAATACGCTTGGCTTTTCCTTCTCCCAAGGGAGCAAAGAGCATATCGCCGCGGCCCACCAGTTTTTCGGCGCCGGAAGCATCCAGAATGATACGGGATTCCATAGCGGAGGAAACCGCAAAGGCAATACGGGAAGGAATGTTCGCCTTCATAAGACCTGTGATGACATTTGCAGAAGGACGCTGCGTGGCAATCACCAAGTGAACACCGGCTGCACGCCCCATCTGAGCCACACGGCAGATGGACTCTTCCACTTCCTTGGCAGCCGCCATCATCAAATCCGCCAGTTCATCGATAATAACCACCAGCTGGGGAATCTTTTTCCTCTCCGGATTGCCCTCAACCAGCCTATTATAGCTTTCCAGATCGCGGGTCCCGGATTCTGCCATCAGGCTGTAGCGGCGCAGCATTTCCGAAACGGCCCACTGGAGGGAACCGGAAGCCTTCTTGGGGTCCGTGATGACCGGCAGCATCAGGTGCGGAATTCCGTTATAAACACCCAACTCAACCATTTTTGGGTCTATCATGATGAGCTTGACCTCATCGGGAAGGGCCTTATAGAGCAGGGAGGTGATCAGGCAGTTCATGCAGACGGATTTACCTGAACCCGTGGTACCGGCAATCAAAAGATGGGGCAGCTTGGCTATGTTGCCCATAATTCTGTTGCCGCCGATGTCCTTGCCCACGGCAAAGGAAATCTTGGACTTGCTCTTTTCAAACTCCTCAGAGTCAATGACCTCCCGGAGGGTAACAATATCCACCGTTTTATTCGGAACTTCAATACCGACAACGGAAATCTTCTCCGGAATGGCAGCGATACGAACGCCGGAGGCTCCCAGGGCCAGGGCAATATCGTCCGCCAGGCCGGTGATCTTGCTCAGCTTCACACCGGGGCTCAGCTTCAGCTCATAGCGAGTGACCGTAGGCCCCTTCACAACAGCGACAATATTAGGCTCTACACCGAAGCTGTTGAGCGTTTCCACCAGATGCTCCTGGTTTTCGTCCACACCCCGTCCGTTTCCTGCTCCCTTGGAAGCTACCGGACGCAGCAGATCTACAGGAGGGAATACATAGGAGGGTGCCTCTTCGGCGGGAGCAGCCTGAGGCGCGCTCTTTTCTGCCGCTGCAGCCTTTTTCTCCGTGGGCTTCTTATCCTTCGGTTTCTCTGCCTGTTCAAGCTCCTCCTCATAAATGCTCTCATCCGGGAACGCTTCCTCTTCTTCCGAGGGTGCTTCCTCCTGAGGAGGCGTTACGGGAGGATAGAAGGGATCCATATCCAAAGAGCTTTCCGGGCTCTTTTCCTTTCCTTCTTCCATGCCGTCCCAGCTATCAAAGGACGCAGGAAAACCTTCCCCGGGCTCGCTGATATAGGAGTCCTTGTCAAACTCCTGCATTTCCCGTTTTACGCTCTCCAGGTCCTGCTCAAAGGAGTTTTCTTCTGCCCGGACAAGATTCTGCTTTTTGCGAATCTTATCCGTGACCAATTCAAAATCTTCGGAAATTCCCTTGGAGCTTGCTCCGCTGCTCTCCCCTTCCTGGGCGAAATCGGAATCCGGCGCAAAATAGGGCTTTTTCGTGTTGAGCGTGTGAATATCCTCGTCCAGAGAGGGCTCCGGAGTCTTCTTGAAGAAAAGCTGCTCCTCAATAGGCGTCCTTTCCTCCCAGAATTCATCCGGAGGAAGCTCTTCCACAAGGATGGGTTCCTTGGACTTCTTGACCCGCATCTTCATTTCTTCCTCTTGGCGGGGGCTCTCTGTGCCGCCGGCATACTGGGAGGCCAGATCTTCCATGGTCAGCTGACGGTGGGTCTCCTTTGCCTGCTGACGGGCATACTTCCGCTCTGCGGCCCTGCGGGCAAGGCGCTCTTCCTTCGTCTCCTGCTCCTCCGGACCGGGCATAGCCTTCCGAACATCCATGATGAGCTGCACGGGCTTGATCCCGAAAACAGCAAAGGCGGCCCCTACAAGGAGAAGAATAAGAACGATTGCGGCACCAACATTGGAAAGGCACCAGCGCAGGCCTGCGCCCAGGCATCCGCTGAAGAAACCGCCGGGAACTTTGTCCTCAATGGCGTGAATCCAAAGCCCCGCCACAGAGTCTTCCGCCCAAAGCGTTTCCGGGTAGCGGAAAAGGAAGACCAAAGCGCCGAATTCCAAAGGAAGCAGCGAGATAAAAATAACCCTTTTGATCAGCACGGATATATCCTTGAAAAGAAGGAAGAAACACAAGAACCCCAAAACAAGAGGAATCAAATATACGCCGATCCCGAAAAGACCCCAGAGAAGCTTGGTGAGAAGATTCAGGACCTTGGCATCCTCCAAAAACCAGCCCATGACGCAGAAAACCGTCAGCAAGCCGCAGACGATCCCCCAAAGGATATGCTGCCACTCCGGAGATTTTGCTGCCCGGGTCTGCTTTTTGGGCGCTCTTGAATTTTTACTGTCTTTTTTTGCCATAAAAACACCTATTGAAGAATCAGCGGATCATAGATAACACCAATGTGAGGGCACCGAGCCCAAGGGAAATCAATGCAAACACCCGATTGTTTTCCGGGCGGAAGACTTTTTTCATCAGATGAATGGAGCAGTAGCCCCCCAGTCCGGAAACAAACATAGCCCCAAAGCAGCCGGGTATCAGGGCCCAGTTGAGGCCCAGTTCGGTGGCACGGACAAAGAGCAATGCTGCAGCGGCAAGGTAAGCCGGAACGGAAATCAGAGAAGCATAATCCAGAGTAAAGGCATAATCCAACCCGCAGTAGAGGCCGCAGGTCAGGGTGGAAACCACCCGGGAAAGTCCCGGAAATACAGATAAGAGCTGGCCGAATCCCACGACCAGGGCTTCCTTTGTTTTCAAAGAAGAGATATTCTTTCCGCCTCTGGAAAAACGGAAGGAGGCAAGCAGGGCAATTCCGGAAAGGAGGAAAGCAAGCGACACTCCCAGGAGATGCCCCTTCTCCACGGCAAGGACCGAACGAATTCGGAAAAACGCCAAAAAGAGAGGCAGCAGGGAGAGGACAAAATAGGGGCGGACCCGTGCAGGAATATTCTGCAGAAGATTCCCCGTCTTTTTTCTTCTGCGCCGTTTCCCGATCTCCGGCTCCGGCTCAAAGGGGGCATTCAAGGTGAAGTAAACCACCACAGAGAAAAGAACGCCAAAATTCAAGAAACAAAAAAGCAGAGACGCATCCTCTGTGGGCAAAGAAGACGGGCTCAGGGAATAGATCAGGTAAAAAATCCCACAGCCGGATATGGGGAAAAATTCACACAGCCCGTAAAAGAGGCCCAAAATCAGCATCAGCAAAAAGCGCATAGTATCCTCCAATGGATATATCTTGTATTATTTTATCATATTCTTCAAAAATAATCAAAGTGAAATATAGAAAAAAGGACAAAATATCACTTGTTCGGGCGCAAATCCGGCAGTATAATATAGAAAAAGACTAACTATTAAAAGTCAATCCCAAAAATGAGAAAAGATGTGGAATTTGCAGACGGTGAAAAAGGGCGTAATAACCTGAGCGTCCCGCAAGGCGCTCTGCAAACAAAATATAAAGCAGTCAGGCAGCAGACTGAAAA
>JAZUFG010000112.1:0-11295 GCA_045640565.1 Oscillospiraceae bacterium
CAGGCTGAAGCCCAGGACCTTCATGCCGCAGTGCCCTGCAGCCAGGACCTCCGGGACGGTGCTCATTCCCACAGCATCGGCGCCCAGTATGCGATAGGCGCGGATTTCGGCCGGGGTTTCATAGGAAGGGCCGGGCAGGAATGCGTAAATGCCCTCCTGCAGGTCAATGCCCAATTCCCGCGCCGTTTCCTTGGCTAAATCGCTGAGTGTAGGGGTGTAAAGATAGGAGCTGTCCGCGAAGCGGGAACCGAATTCCGGAAGGTTAGGACCCTCCAGAGGATTAAAGCCTCCGAATTTCAGATGGTCCTTGATGAGAATGATCTGCCCCGCGTGGAAAGCGGTATTCACCGCGCCGGCAGCGTTGGTTACGAGCAGGGTTTCGGCTCCCAGCAGGCGAAGGACCCGCAGAGCATAGACGACTTCTTCCGCAGAATAGCCTTCATAGGTGTGGAAGCGGCCCTGCATCACGGCAACTTCTTTCCCCGCAAGAGTTCCCACCACCAAACGGCCCGCATGGCCGGGGGCAGTGGAAAGCGGGAAGAAGGGAATCTCACGGTAGGGAATTATCACGGCATCTTCCACAAGGTCTCCCAGATAGCCCAGGCCGGAGCCTAGGACCAGCAAAAACTTGGGCTTGCGGCCCTGCAGACGCTCTTCAATGGCAGCGGCTGAGGTCCGGTAATCTTCCATTTTGTATTTCATCATCTTTGTAAGATCCTTTCGGCAGAATTCATCAAAAGCGGAGATAGTATATCATAGGATTCCGCATAGGGGCAAGAAAAAACTGCATCTTCCGGAAGGAAAATGCAGTTATGAAAGCATGGATTAGAGAGCAGCCTTAGCAGCGTCAACCAGAGCCTTGAAAGCAGCGGGATCGGCGATAGCCATCTCGGAGAGAGCCTTGCGGTTCAGCTCAATGTTAGCCTTCTTCAGTCCGTTCATGAAACGGGAGTAGTTGATGTCATAGGGAGCAACTGCAGCGGAGATTCTGGCGATCCAAAGACGGCGGAAATCTCTCTTCTTCAGCCGACGGCCAACGAAAGCATAATTGCCGGATTTATAGACAGCCTCTTTGGCCATCTTGAAGTGCTTGGACTTGCTTCCCCAGTAACCGGAAGCCAGCTTCAGCATCTTGTTTCTTCTCTTGCGCGTCATCATAGCGCCTTTAACTCTTGCCATTTGTATATCCTCCTAAATCTTCAGGCTGTAAAGCTTACTTGTAAGGAATCATCTTGTGGATGGTATCCTGGTTGGTAACGTCAGCATAGGTAGTCGTTCTCAGGCGACGGCCGCGCTTGGTATCTTTCTTGGTGAGGATGTGGCTCTTAAAAGCATGAGCTCTCTTGACCAAACCGGACTTGGTCAGGTTAAATCTCTTCTTGGCACCACTGTGGGTTTTCATCTTAGGCATAGGTGTATCTCCTTCCGTGAATAAATGTTATTTAGATGGCTTTGTGGACTTGGGGGAGAGGAACATGGACATGTTTCTTCCCTCCAGCTTGGGCGCCTTGTCAACCGATGCGATCTCGGAGCACTGGACGCCGAAGTTATTCAAAAGCTCGGTTCCGAGAGAGGTATGCGCCATTTCACGGCCGCGGAAACGGACTGTGATCTTGACGCGGTTGCCTTCCTTCAGGAACTTTTGAGCACTCTTGACCTTGGTGTTGAAATCGTTGGTGTCAATGTTCGGGGACATGCGGACTTCCTTGACCTCAACCACATGCTGGTTCTTCTTTGCTTCTTTTTCCTTCTTCAGCTGTTCAAAGCGGAATTTGCTATAGTCCATGATTCTGCAGACGGGGGGCGCGGCATTGGGAGCAATCTTCACCAAGTCAAGCTCCTGCTCCTCTGCCATCTTCAGGGCAGTTTCGGGAGCCATGATACCAAGCTGGGCACCGTCCGGGCCAATGACACGGATCTCCTTATCCTGGATTTCCTCATTGAGTTCATGTTCTAATTTAGCGATGGGAAAACACCTCCAAGCAAAAATAGCAAAAAAAGAACGGATGCGCAAAGCGCAACCGCAGAAAACGCCCCTGAGGGACGGAACTGTCTGGGACCTCTTCGCAAAGCTTGAGGTGAGAGTGTTGCGCTCTACTTCTTTTTAGCCACGCGATTATAGCACAGCGCTTTTTTCCTGTCAAGAGGAAAAATTGAGTTTTTCCAACGAAAGGAAAGATTCTTTCTTGCTATTTTCGCTTTTTTTGCTATAATTCTCTTATTCTTTCGACTGGGAGAAAACAAATGAGAAAATATGAATCTTACGAGGCAGTTCTCAGCCCGGAAACGATTGACGAATTCTCCGAGCATGTCCGTGAGTTTTTAACAGCGAAAAAATTTCCGAAGCGGGATATCACCCGTTACAGCATGACGATGGAAGAAATTCTTCTCCGTTATTCGGACCGTAAGGGCTTCGGTGCTCCGGTACGGCTGACCATGGGAAGAAAACTCTTCAGATGGACTATAAGCCTGGAAATTGAAGGAGAGGCCTGCAACGTTTATGCTGACGAGGGTTCTGAGAAGAGCTTCCTGGAAGGCGGCGTTCTCAAGACCCTGAACCTTTCTCCGGAATTCCATTTTTCCGGCAATATCAACCGCTACAGCTTCCTGATTTCGGCGAAAAGCAACCGCCCCTTCCGTTCCCTGGTCATTGCGGTCCTTTCTGCTCTTGCGGTGGGCTTCCTGGGCTTCCTTTTTCCGGATACGGTCCGGACTTCCATGGTGGAGATGTTCCTCACGCCCCTGGATGAAAGCTTCCTTTCTTTGCTGAAAGGCATCGCCGGGCCTATGATTTTTCTTTCCGTCGCCTGGGGCATCTACGGAATCGGCGATGCGGCGACCCTGAGGCGGATCGGCAAGAACCTGGCCCTCAGCTTCGTTGGTTCGGATGCCTTGAACCTGGCAGTCTTCGGTCTTCTCTGCATCCCTCTCTTCCGCTTGAACATGTCAGGGAGCATGAGTACCGCATCCTCGGTCAGCGCCGTGGTCACCATGATCCTCGGAGTTGTCCCTTCGGACCTCTTCAGTCCCTTTATTAACGGAAACACCCTTCAAATTATCTTCCTGGCGGTTTGTGTGGGGATCGCGCTTCTCTTCCTGGAGCAGAAAACCACCGCTGTGGCCCGGGCGGTTGAGCAGATCAACTATATCGTGCTCTTCCTGACAGAGGCTATCAGCAAAATGGTTCCCCTCTTCATTTTCATCGTGCTTCTGAATATGATCTGGAGCGATATGCTCTCCGTGATCGCCGGACTGGGCAGGGTCATCCTCATTATCGCAGCCGTTATCGTTTTCTTCACCGCCTGCTATATTCTCTATACGTCCCTTCGGAATCGGGTCCGGCCCTCTCTCCTCATTAAGAAGAACCTCTCCACCCTCATCATCGCTTTCACCACTGCCTCCTCTGCTGCAGCCTTCGGCACGAACCTCAAAAACTCCTGGCAGAGCTTCGGCGTTGATAAAAAGCTCTGTTCCTTCGGCGTTCCCCTGGGCATCGTCACCAGCAAATCCTCCAGCGCTTTGAACTATTTTGTTCAGGTCCTTTTCTTCGCTGAGGTATTTGATGTGTCTGTCTCGGTTTCCTGGGTGATCCTCGCTTTCCTCAGCTGCTTCGTTTTGGCGATTGCCACCCCGCCGATCCCCGGCGGAGGCTTGGCCACCTATGCTGTTCTCTTTGCCCAGATGGGAATTCCCTCCGAAGCGTTGGGCATGGCGATTGCGTGTGAAACCGTTTTGGACTTCGTGATTACCGGATTTAACCAGTTTAACATCAACTTCATTCTCCTGAACCTGGGAAGCAAGCTGGGCCTGGTTGACCGGCAGATTCTTCTCAAAGATAAATAATGCATCAGAATAAAGAAAAGCGGCCGTGGGGTCAGTCCCCGCGGCCGCTTTTCGGCGCTTTATTAGAGGCCCAGGCCCTTTTGCAGATTCAGGACAAAATCCTGCACATTGGTCACAATGCTGCGGGCGGAGAGGCTTCCCCGGTCTGCCAGCTTATTGACCGCAAATTCGGAAATGTCCACGCAGTAGAAATAAACCTGCCGTACCGTTCCATCCGGCAGGACACGGTAAGAGGGAGTCATATTTCCTGTGGCGATGGAGTGAAGCATGGTGGCCAGGCAAAGGACGGTGGTAGCCGTCCGCAGTTCTGCCCGCATGGCATCCTGGGCATCATAGACGTTCCCGTAAACGCAGGGAAGGGGACCGTCATCCCGGATGGAACCGCCTAAAACATAGGGGATCCCCCGTCTTTCGCAGCTTGCAATGATCCCGTCATCCAGCTTTTCCTGATGCAGAAATTCCGGAATGCTGCCGTAGGAACGGACCTTGTTGAGGAGATCCAGATGGTTATAGTGCCCGTTCGGGACGGATTCCTGGCTGTAAATATTCTGCCCCAAAGCGGTGTGGAGGTAAGCGCCCTCCAGATCATGGGTCGCCAAGGCATTTCCGGCCAGCACGGCGTGGACGTAACCGTTTTCAATCAGCGCGCTCATAGCCTTTCTGGCGTGGCAGTCAAAGGCAAAAGCCGGCCCCAGGACCCAAACGATTTTGCCGTGCTCCCGCTCATGGCGCAGGAGCTCATAGAGCTCATCGTAATCCCGGGAAAAGGCTGTTTCCCGGCTGCGGTTTTTCCGGAAAGCAAAAGCTTCTCCGCTTTTCTTTTCCTCGCGGAAACCGTTGGGATGGAGGTAAATGCCCTCCCTTCCATCCTCGGTCCTTCCGCAGATAACGGCCTCGCCCCTTTTCAGACGGCGGAATTCCTTTACGGAAATTTTCCCCTTTTCATAGACTGCCACACAGTCCATTCGGCTTTCTTCCGCAAGGAGCCAATTCCCGTTCACCTTGAAATATTCCGGATAGATGCTCATGGCGTGAAAGCCCTCCGGAGCCACTCCGTCCATGGGAGCGGGGAGCAAAAGGGCGTCGGGGGCATCGGTAAAAGTTTTTTCCGAAAAATCCGGCGCAAAGTAAGGCCTCAGTTCAAACATATCTGGGCTCCCTTCAAGATCTTTTCTTGATTATACATGGAAAGGGGAGAAAAAGCTAGATAGATTGCGCCGCATTGTGAAATATGCCTGTCTGCGCCGGGAATACGGCATAAAAGCAGCCGGGCGACCTCGGGATTACCGTAAAAACCCACGCTTTCCCTGCCGGACAAGCGTGGGTTTTCCGATATCAGACTGTTTTTTCCGTGTTTGACGGCTCCGGCAGGTGGCGCTAAATGGTATATTTTTTTGCGTACTCCTCGTAATACTGCTCAAAGCCGTGCGTTTTTTCAATCTCCTGCTTCGTAATTGTTCCGTGTCTGTCATTCATCTCTCCGTTTTTGATCCGAATGGCAATTTCCAGATTGGAGCAGTGATCGCTGACTCTTTCAAGGTCCGTCAGCATGTCATTGAAAACAAATCCGTGCTGGTATTCGCAGGCGCCGCTTTGAACACGCTCAATGTGATTGCGCTTATATTCATCGCAGAAATTGTCAATGAGCTTTTCCAGGGGAGCGATCCTGTAGGAAGCTGTGACATCGTCTTCAATAAAAGCTTTTTTCGTGTTGTCGAGAATTTCCGCGATGACCGCAAAGAGATTCAGCATTTCATTTTTCGCGTCCGGAGAAAAAACAATGTTTTTTTCCTTGATTTCTTTTGCCGATTCCGCAAGATTCTTGGCGTGGTCTCCGAGTCTTTCAAAATCATTCACGGAATGGAGAAACAAGCTGACGCTTTTGTTCTGGTCATCATCAAGGGAATTTTTCATGATCTTGACGAGATAACTGCCAATCTTGTCCTCATAAGTATCTATGATTTCTTCCAAATCGAAAACTCTCTTGAATCCGTCATAAGAAAATGCGTTGAAAAGCTTTGCAGCCTCTCCGATACTGTCGCAGGCAAGTCCGGCCATGGAGTGCATGGCTGTTTTCACCTGTGAGATTGCCAGGTCCGGGTGCTTTAAGAATCTTTCTTCAAGTCTCTCAACATCCCGGAGCTCTTCGATATTCTCTTGCTTTTCTTTTATGAGAATGGTCACAAGCTTTTCCAAAAGGTTGATCAGAGGGAAAAGAAGCAGGACGATGATTGCCCGGAAGACGGTATTCAGGAGAGCCACGCTCATCATGGTCATCGCGCGGTCCATGATGTCAAAATGAAAGACTGCATTGGCAGAATAGAAGAGAATGCCGAAGATGAATGCTCCCAGCGTATCCACGAGGAGGTAAATGAAAGCAGTTCTTTTTCCGCTGGCATTTGCCCCCAGCGCGGAAAGAAGCACCGGGACAGATGCGCCGATGGCAATGCCCATGATGACCGGCAGAGCCAAATGAAAGCTGATTGCTCCCGTCACGGCAAGGGTCTGCAGAATGCCGACTGCCGCCGAAGCGCTTTGGATCAGACAGGTAAAAAGCATTCCGATCAGGATCCCGACCAGGGGATTGGAGAACCCCATCAGCATGTCGATAAATGCCTTGCTCTCGCGAAGAGGATACACGGCGTCGGTCATTGCGGAAATGCCGAACATCAGAACGGAAAAGCCGAGAAGAATAAAAGCAACATGGTGGTTTTTCTCTTTTTTTGTAAACATCAGGAGAATGATCCCGACCACTGCCATGATCGCCGTCAGGGTGTCCGTTGAAATGATTTCAAAAATCCCGCTTCCGCTGACAGATGAAAGGCAAATCACCCAACCGGTAATACTCGTTCCTATGATGGCGCCCATGATAATACCGATGGCCTGTTTCACTTTCATCATCCCGGAGTTTACAAAGCCGACGACCATGACCGATGTAGCGGATGAACTTTGTATCACTGCCGTCACGCCGGTTCCCAGCAGTACTCCTTTCAGCGGATTGCTGGTGAGCCTGAACAAAACCACCTCAAGCTTCTGGCCGGACACCTTCATCAGTCCGTTGCCCATCAGGTTCATGCCGAATAGGAATAAGGCAATTCCGCACAGCAGATTGATAACATTTACAATACTCATATTTTGATCCTGTCCCGTTTTTCCGTATCTGTCTGATCCGTTATTTCAAAAGCCCGTTTTTCGGGAAAATAATGGTCACGGTCGTCCCGCCGTCAATGACACTGGTCAGCTCTATGCTGGCGTTGTGGATTTTCGCAGCGTGTTTCACAATGGACAGCCCGAGCCCGGTACCGCCCATGGATTTGGAATGACTCTTGTCCACCCGGTAGAAGCGCTCAAAAATACGCTCCCGCTCCTCCTCGGGAATGCCGATTCCCGTATCGCTGACGGATAAAAGAATCTTGTCCGCGCCTGTTTCCACCCGGACACTCACAGAACCGCTTTCACGGTTGTATTTGATGGCATTATCGGTCAGGTTGTATATCGTGCTGTTAAGCAGCTCCGGGATTCCGACTATGACTGCGGGATCTCCCGACACAAAGAGGGAAACATTCTTTTGCTTTGCAGAGGGGGTCAGGATGCGAACGGTCTCCTTTGCAAGTTCCAAAAGATCGACTTCTTCGCGTTTGTTCTCAATGGCTTCTTCATCCAGGCGCGAGAGCGCGATAATATCTTCCACGAGGGCAATCATGCGCTGGGATTCGGAGTAGATGTTTTCATAGAACCTGTTGGTGTCTTCTTCCCGGACCATCCCGTTTTTCAGAAGCTCTGCATATCCGGATATGGACTGAAGGGGAGTTTTCAGCTCGTGGGATGCGTTTGCGGTGAATTCGCGGCGCATTTTTTCCGCTTTTTCCTTTTCGGTGATATCAAAGATCAGAATGACGATTCCCGTCACAGTGTCGTCCGTGATAACGGGGCTGACATTGACCTGATAATCCAATCCGGAAATATTCATGGTCGTGCCCGCGTGTTCGCCGTTTTTTGCCTTGCGGAGAAGCTCCTGCAATTCAATGGAGTGGTTCAGAAGGAGAATATCTTTTCCCACGCAGTAGCTGCTGATGGACAGAAGATTTGTTGCTGCCCGGTTGATGCTGAGGATCGTTCCGCTTTCATTCAAAAGGACAAGTCCTTCATTCATGTTGACGGTAGCCGCATGGAACTCTTCTTTTTTGCGGCGCAGTTCGGAGGACTGCATTTTCAATTGCGTTTGCTGATTGTTTATGCGGTCAAGAAGGGGCTGAAGCTCTTCATATCCCTGGTTGTCCCGCGGCTCATCAAGGTTCATGCTGTTAAGGGGCTTTACGATTTTCTTGGAAAGCTTTGAAGCCAGCACGAATGCGAGAATGCAGGCAATGATGATTACGAAAACGATGGGCTGGAACATGATGAGAATCAGGGACGGGATCGTCAGATGGGAGCCGGAGAGACGAAGGACGCTTCCGTCGGAAAGGCGCTTTGCAGAATAAATCTGCCGGCGGGTCAGAGTGGAAGAATAGCGCGAACTTTCGCCGTATCCGTTTTTTTGCGCCTGTTTGATTTCTTCCCGGTCCGAGTGGTTTTCCATGCTGTCGGCATTGGACTCACTGTCAAATAAAACGCTGCCGTCTTTTGAAACCCAGGTGATCCGGGGATTTTCGGAGGAATAATTATCAAAATACCGGATTCCTTCGTGTTCCACCCCCTGGGCGGCAAGCTCTGTCTGCGCTTTCAGCTGACTTTGCTGCGTGCTGGAAAAATACTCATAGAGAGCGCCTAAAATGATGACCATTGTGGCGAGGAAAACAGCAGCAGCGGCAATGCAGATGGATTTAAAAATATTTTTTTTCATTTTTCCACATCCATTTTATAGCCGACTCCGCGAACGGTTTGTATATAATCGCCGCAGGAGTCAAGTTTTGTTCGAAGCGTTCCGATGTGAACATCGACGGTCCGCGTTTCTCCGGAAAAATCTGCGCCCCATACATTCTGCAGCAGCTGTTCCCGTGAAAACACATAACCGATATTGCTCATGAATTCCGATAGCAGCTCGTATTCTTTCAGGGTGAGTGTGATCTTCTTCCCATCGGCAAAAACGGTATGGCTGTCTTTTTTAAGCAGAAGATTTCCGATTTGCAGGGTATCTTCGGAGCTTTTCGGCATGGAGCGGCGAAGTACGGCCTTGACGCGGCTGATGAGTTCCATCATTCCAAAGGGCTTTACGAGGTAATCATCGGCGCCGGAATCAAGACCGATCACCTTGTCATACTCCGTGCCCTTTGCCGTTGCCATGATGATCGGGATATGGGAGGTTCGGCTTTGTGTGCGGAGCTTTTTCAGAACGGACAGGCCGTTCTCACCGGGCAGCATGATATCCAGCAGGATCAGCTCCGGTATGCTTCCCTTCAGTGCTTCATACAATTCTTCGGCGCAGGAAAAGCCCTGCGTTTCAAACCCGGCGGAATTCAGGGTATATTGCATCAAATCGCGGATGCTGCTATCGTCTTCAACGCAAAAAATCATACGGACAGCCCCTTCCTTTTCCTTTTGATCATTATACCATTGTAACATCAAATACATTAACCTTGTATTGTAAATTTGATGTAAAATGTTCTCTTTTTAGGGCGGTAAAAAACTCCGGCTTGTAATCCCGCCGGGACAGTGCTAGTATGAAAAAACAAAGGGGGCGGATAGAGTATGCTTATTACGGATAAAAAGGAACTCACGCAGTTTGCCTCAAAGGAACGGATCTGGCAGGGGATTCCCTCCATAGAGAGGACCGAGAAGGGCCGGATGTTCAGTGTCTTCTACAGCGGGGACAGGATGGAAACCTGGGGGAACTATGTGGTCTTGCTCAAAAGCGATGACGACGGAAAAACCTGGACGGAGCCCATTGCCTGCGCTTATGACGGACTTTTCAGCCGCTGCTTCGATTCTGTTTTGTGGGTGGACCCGAAGGGCCGGCTCTGGTGGTGCTGGTCGGTGATGCCGGTGAATTCCGTCTGGGCCTCGGTGTGTGATGACCCGGATGCGGAGGAGCTTACATGGTCGGATCCCCGCCCCATCGGCGGCGAAGTGATGATGAACCGTCCCACGGTGCTTTCGGACGGGAGTTGGCTCTTCCCTATGGCGGTATGGCGGGATGGCGTGCGGGAAAAGAGAATCACGCCCTCCTTCGGGCCGGAAAAGCTGTCTTTCGTATACCGTACCGCGGATGAAGGGAAGACCTTTCAGCGTATCGGCGGCGCGGATGTGCCGGAGAGAAGCTTTGACGAGCACATGGTATTGGAGAAGAAGGACGGGAGCCTTCTTATGCTGGTGCGGACATTTTACGGTATCGGGAAGAGCATTTCCAAAGATGGAGGCCGCACATGGACTCCGGGAGAGGAGAGCGGTATTCCCGGCCCCTGCTCCCGCTTCCATATCTGCCGTCTCGCCTCCGGCAGGATCCTTCTGGTGAATAACGATGACGCCCACGACCGCATAAAGCTCTCCGCCTGGCTTTCCGAGGATGACGGCGAGACCTGGAAGGGTCCGCTCCTTCTGGACGAGCGGAAGGAGGTCTCCTACCCGGATGCGGTGGAGCGGAACGGTTTTATCTGGATCACCTACGATAGAGAGCGGGGTGACCTCAAATCCTGCCCTGAGGAAGCAGAAAAGGACGCAAGAGAGATCCTCTTCGCAAAAATCACGGAGGAAGATATCCTGGCGGGCACTCTCGTAAACCGGAGCAGCAGCCTCAGAAATATCATTTCCAAGCTCTCGGGGCACTGCGAAAAGGCCACGGCAGAGCTCTTCAGCAGGAAGCAGTGGCACATGTAAGATCGGCATTGAAAAATGCGGATATAAAGTTACAAACTCATAAAAGTACAAATGATTGATTGAATATGACTTTTGAACGAACAATCTTGAGTTTTGAGTGATTTTGTAGTATAATTCATTTATCAATATTGAGGAGGGTCCTACTATGAACACCACTTATCACATTAGCTATGATAAACTATGGAAGCTTCTCATCGATAAGCATATGATGAAAAAGGATCTTCAGAAGGCGTCTTCGCTCTCCTCCAATGTCATTACAAAAATGGGAAAGGGCGAATCTGTCACTCTTGAAACGATCGCAAAAATCTGTATCGCTCTGCATTGCGGTCTTTCCGATATTGTGGAAATCCAATTGAGAGAGGTGTGAGAATTGGCGAAATTTACGAAGAAGGCAATCAAAGAAACCTTTATTTCTATGCTTGAAGAGCGTCCTCTTTCTAACATCAGAGTAAAAGATATTGTGGAAAAATGCGGAATCAACCGCAATTCGTTTTATTACCACTATCAGGATATTCCGGCGCTTATAGAAGAAATCGTCAAGGAAGAAGCCGAGCAGATTCTTGAAAAATACCCGTCGGTTTCCACTATTGTCGAGTGCTTTGACGCACTGATCGAGTTTGCTTCCCATCGGAAAAGAGC
>JAZUFG010000113.1:0-26340 GCA_045640565.1 Oscillospiraceae bacterium
GATCACACTATAAAAAAGGAGCCAGGCCCAAAGGCAAGGCTCCTGGTACGCCGGACAGGATTCGAACCTGCGACCTTCTGATTCGTAGTCAGACACTCTATCCAACTGAGCTACCAGCGCATCTATCAACGGCGCATATGATAGCACAGTATAGAAGAAAATGCAAGTATATTTTTATGATTCTTTTTCGGGAAAAAAAATCATCTCTTCGGCGCTCTTCCTTGTATTATCCGTAATAACAGAACCGCCGATAATCCTTGCGATCTCTTCAATCCTTCCCGGTTTATCCAATTCCTTTACGGAGGTATAGGTTCGTCCGTTTTTTTGTGATTTGGAAATTAAAAGGTGAATGTCTGCAGCGGCAGCTATTTGCGGCAAATGAGAGACGCATAAGACCTGTTTGCTTTTGGAAACGCTCCGAAGCTTGTTTGCAACCTTTTGAGCAGCCCTTCCACTGACCCCGGCATCAACTTCATCAAAAATGAGTGTCCCAACACTATCCTTTTCCGCTAATACATTTTTAATAGCAAGCATGATCCTTGCAAGTTCACCGCCGGAAGCAACCTTGCTCAAAGGTTTTAGCGATTCCCCTGCGTTTGCGCTCATATAAAACGCCACAGAATCCTGCCCGTTCGGGGAGAAAGGGCATCTTTCAAACTGGCTCTCAAAACGAACACCGGGCATATCCAAATCGGCTAATTCCGAAAGTATTCTATCTTTTAAGTCTTCAGCGCTGGATTTTCTTGCCTCTGTTAATCTATCGGCTGCATTTTTGAGTTTCACCTTGACGGTGTTTAAGCGAGCAGACAGCTCTTCAATTTTTGCATCTGAAAGTTCAATTTCACTGAGTTCGTCCTGGGCGTTATTTCGGAATTGGAAAATGTCTTCTATGCTCTCACCGTATTTTTTCTTCAGTTTTTTTATAGTATCCCAGCGGTCATCCAAACGTTCCAGCTCGTCTTCAGAAAAATCCAGGGAATTTCGAAGGCTTCGCACGGCATCAACAACAGCATCCACCTGCGAACAGGCAGCTTTCAATGTATCATTTACTTCTGAAAATTCATCGGAGAAGCGTTCCAAACGCGAAAGTTCGTAAGATGCATCTGTGAGTAACCCGGATGCGCCTTCGCTGTCGTCACCACCGTACAATGAATCATAGGCAGAGTTAAGACTTTCCGCGATACGCTCCGAATTTTGCAGAAGCCTTCTTCGCTCTTCGATCTCCGCATCTTCACCGATTTTAAGAGCGGCAGAATCAATCTCTTCTATCTGTTTTTGAAGAATATCCGATTTCCTTGCTTTTTCAGCCTCGTCCATAGTCAGCTTTTCTATGGCTTCCTGAATTTCCGTAAATTCGGAATAACAGTCGGAATATAATCTTTTTTCATCCAATAGGCCAGCAAACGAATCCAAAAGAACGATATGTGTTGACTCATCAAAAAGCTGCTGTGAGTCATGCTGTCCGTGAATACTGATTAATTGCTTTCCGAGCTCATGTAAAACTGCAACGGTAACAGGCATCCCATTCACTCTACAGCGGTTTTTTCCATCTAAATAGATTTCCCTTTGAATCATCAAATCACCGGATTCAAAAGGGATTCCGTTTTGCTGAAACCAGGGATATTCCGGTAGATTCTCAAAAACTGCGCTTACAAAGCCGGAACTTTCACCGGTTCGAATCAACTCCCGATAAGTCCGTTCTCCTAAAATGGCGTTGATCGCATCAATAATGATAGATTTACCTGCTCCGGTTTCGCCGGTCAAAACATGAAAACCGCTGCGAAAATCTATATCGGCAGATTCAATAACGGCAATGTTTTCAATATGTAAGGAAACTAACATTATTATCCCCTTCCACGATCAAAGAAGACTCTTAATCTCATTACAAAATTCCATTGCAGTTGCAGTATCCTTTGTCAGAATCAAAACAGTGTCGTCTCCTGCTATTGTCCCGACAATTTGGGAAAGATGCATACTGTCCAAGGCTGAACAGGCAGCATTTGCCATTCCGGGCAAGGTGTTAATCACAATAATATTCTGTGCAAAATCCACTTTTGTAACGCTTTCTTTAAAAATCGTATTGAGACGATTTGAAAAAGCGGACATCGGGATTTCCTTGGAAACCGTATAATGATAATTGCCGTTTGGATCCAAACGCTTTACGATACGAAGTTCTTTAATATCTCTGGAAATCGTTGCCTGTGTACTGAAAAAACCGCGTTTTTCGAGGGCGTGAAGCATATCTTCCTGCGTTTCAATATTATTGTGTTCAATGATATCCAGCATCGCACTTTGACGCTCATTTTTCATATGTCGGCCTCCTTATCCCATTAACTTTTGTTTCAAAATATCAAAAAAACTTTTTTCTGTCAGATGAATAAAAGATGTTGAAAATGGAGAACGAACGCAGCGAACAACATCTCCGGGATTCAAGCGGAAAGCCCTTCCCCCATCAATAGATAAGAAAGCATTTTTCCTGCCTGTCTTTTCAATTTTCACTTCAACACAGGAATTACCGTTAAGTACGATTGGACGAACGGCCATGGAATGCGCACAAACGGGAGTGATAATCACCGCATCTGCTGTTGGCTCCACAATAGGCCCTCCGGCAGACATGTTATACGCTGTTGAACCGGTTGGAGAACTCAGAATAACTCCGTCTCCGGAAAAATCCATTGCTTCCCTTCCATTGGAAGAAACCGAAAGCTGGATGACCCGGGCAACCGCTCCCTTGGTCATAACAGCATCATTGAGAGCATGCTCACAGAACACTTCACTATTTTCCCGAAGAACGGAAACCCGAAGCATCATGCGTTTTTCTAATTGATACTCTCCAGTGACTACTTGGGACAGTCTGGATATATCATTAGCTTCAAGCTCTGTCATGAATCCCATGGTCCCTATATTGATTCCCAAAACCGGTATTCCCTTAAAAGATGCATACTTTGATGCATGAAGAAGAGTCCCATCTCCACCAAAGCAGATGAGAGCATCCGTGTTTTTCAGGGATTCACGGAAGTTTTCCTTCTTAACAAATGGCGGAAGTTCATAATTTTCCTCCAAGTCAAAGGACAGAACAACAGATACATCGGCGCCCAGGGAGGATAACAAATCATAGGCAGACTTCGCATGCAGAAAATCCGGGTCACGGTATGGGTTAGAAGTTATAACAATCTTCATAGGAACTATCCTTTCAATGAGGCATGCGCAGCGGCAACAATCTCCTTCACATCAGGAGTTATTCCGCTGCAGGGAGTTTTCGTTAAATGCGCTAAAAATTCAATATTCCCCTCCGGACCTTTCACAGGAGAAAAAGTCATGTTTAAAATCCGGAACTCCAAAGAATCGGCGAGCGCAACAAAGTTATTCAGAACTTCCTCATGAACGCTCGGATCACGAACGACCCCCTTCTTCCCTACTTTTTCTTTTCCTGCCTCAAATTGTGGCTTAATCAAGCAGACAACCTGTCCGCTATCCTTCAAGAGATTCTTAATTACAGGCAAGACAATGGAAAGGGATATAAAAGAAACGTCAATAACGGAAAAATCCAAAAATTCCCCCAAATCTTCCGGCGTCAAATATCGGACATTCGTCCGTTCCATTACAACAACCCGCGGATCATTTCGAATCTTCCAGGCAAGCTGACCGTAACCCACATCAATTGCGTAAACTTTCTTTGCGCCCAATTGAAGAAGACAGTCTGTAAATCCACCGGTTGAAGCGCCGGAATCGGAACAAACGAAACCGGATGGGTCAATATTGAAGTCGCGCATAGCTTTTTGAAGCTTCAGACCGCCCCGGCTGACAAAGGGGCATGCACTTTCTTTTATCGTTATTTCAACGGTTTCCGGAAAAGAAACACCGGGTTTATCTGCCCTCTGACCGTCAACATACACATCTCCGGCCATGATCAAGGCCTTTCCTTTTTCCCGAGAATCCACTAAATTCCGTTCCAAAAGCAAAATATCCAAACGCTCTTTTCGAATCACGAACATCACCGCCCAAACAGAGTTTCTGCATCCAATATCATTATCTATAGATATTATACACAATACGGATGAATATACAAGAGAATATTCATGCGTTTTTTTTAGAAAAGTTCTTGTGTTTACTATTTATGAGTTTTATAATAGCCACATATTCTGAAGTTTTAATGGGGTGAGGATATGTTCACTTCCACAGACAATTTAAAAGAATACCTGATTCCTGGGAAACATGTCCATCTGATTGGGATCGGCGGTGTTTCCATGCGTCCTTTGGGCCTAGTTCTGCGGAGTATGGGAATTCGTGTTACGGGATCAGATATGAATTCATCTGTTTCCTTTGAAGAATTGGAAAAGGCCGGGATATCCGTTTTCATTGGCCATAAAGCCCTTAATATTGTCGGAGCTGACTGCATTATCCGAACGGCAGCAGCACATAACGATAACCCCGAAATTCAGGCAGCCAGAGAGTCCGGCATTCCTGTTTTTGAGCGGGCGCAGGCTTGGGGCTATATCATGAAACAGTATCCCAATGCCGCATGTATTTCCGGAACGCACGGAAAAACTACGACTACTTCCATGCTGACACATATTGCCATGGAAGCGGAATTAGATCCAACCGTAATGATCGGCGGCTATTTGCCCTTATTAAATGCTGCGCACCGTGTCGGAAAAGGCGATTTGATCATAGCCGAAAGCTGCGAATACTGCAATTCGTTCCTGAATTTTTACCCAACCATTGCAGTAATTAACAATATAGAAGAAGATCACTTGGATTTTTTCAGCGGTCTTTCTGATATCCAGGCTTCCTTTCGTAAATTTGCCTTGCTTCTCCCTAAATGGGGCAGTTTAATTGTTAACGGGGATGATGCAAACACGCTGGAAGCCGTCAAAGGCCTTTCTTATATTCGTTTTGGATTAAGTGAAGAAAACGATATTATCGCCAAGAACATTTCAAGTGATAACAGAGAGTACGATGTCTATATCCATGGAGAGTTCTTTACACACATCAAGCTCCAAGTGTATGGGCTTCACAATGTTTACAATTCTCTTTCAGCAGTCGCAGCGTCCTATGTTTTAAAAGTTCCCGCAGATAAAATTCGGCTCGGACTGGAATCATTTTGCGGAGCCGGGAGAAGAATGGAATTCAAGGGCAAATTCCACGGAGCTGATGTTTATGATGACTATGCTCATCACCCCGGCGAACTGAAAACACTTATTGACACGGCAAAAAGCATGGGCTACCGTCGGATCATATGCGCTTTCCAGCCCCATACATATTCAAGAACGGCTGCTTTAAAAGAGCGCTTTATTGAAGAATTAAAGCGTGTTGACGTTGCAATTCTGGCAGAAATATATGCTGCAAGAGAAGCTAATACAATCGGCATCAGTTCACTGGATTTACAAACACATATTCCCAATTCCGTTTATTGCCCAAGTCTTCCGGCTGTAACGGCGAAACTGAAACAGCTGGCATCTCCCGGGGATCTTATTTTGACGGTTGGTGCCGGGGATATTTACAAAGCAGGAAACGCTATTTTCCGTGATGAGTAGGAAAAACCGCTTAAGCATAGTTTGCTTAAGCGGTTTTTTTAAATATCTTCGGGAGGAATTTCAAACAAAGGAAAACGGATAAAAAACGAACTTCCTTCCCCAGATACAGAAGAGACCGTTATTGTTCCGTAATTCTTTACGACAATATCGTGAACTATGGAAAGGCCCAAACCTGATCCGCCGGAAGCCCTGGATCTTGCTTTGTCAACCCGATAAAAACGCTCAAAAATATGATCAACCGCGTTTTCGGGAATACCTAAACCGGTGTCCTTAATGCAAATGGCAACATCCTCATCTTCTATCACGGCGGTAACGGTTACCTTTCCCCCATCGCGATTATATTTGATTCCGTTTTCCGTCAAATTAAAAAGGACTTGATACAAATCATCCTCAGTAGCCAAAACCGTGCATGACGGATCAACGGATTTTTCCAGAATTATTCCGCTCTTTTTAGCTAAGGGCTCCAACATCCGGTAAACTTTAGAAATAACTGCATCAACAGATACGATTTCCTTTTCATCTTCGATCTGACTATCCATTTTACTAAGCTGGAGCAGTTTTTGAGACATTCTGTTCAGCCGCTCGGCTTCATTACAAATATCACTGACAAACTCTTTTTGGGTATCTGAATCTAAATCGTTTTGCAAAATCGTTTCACCAAGCAATTTTATAGAAGCCAAAGGGGTTTTTAGTTCATGTGAGGCATCGGAAACAAACCTTCGCCGGATTTCTTCGGAATTTTCCAGTTTTTCTGTTAGCTTATCAAATTCATCGGATAGCTTTGTAAGTTCATCATTGCCGGAGAGAGCGATTCGGTAAGAGTAATCTCCACTCCGAATAAATGGGAAGGAAGCCAGAATCTTGCTTGTTCTTCTGGAAAAAAGGAAAGCAAAAAATAAAGCAAAGAGGATGACCGCCAATTCCAAAATAGCCGAAACCAGAAAAAGATTTTTTTCAAGGACCTGAATCATCGCACTTTGGTCATACTCAAAGTTCTGAAGGTAAACACACCCCGTAATCTTGTCAAAGTACATAACCGACACAGCGCAAATACTGACTGTAACGCCGTTGCGGTAATAACAGCGAAAAACATCCTTTCCGCCAAGTGCTTTTGCAACCTCCGGTTCTTCCGAATAAGCATCCCGAAAATGATCCGTCTCAAATATGGCGTTGCCTTCCAAATCCGTTACGGCAACCGATGTATTGGAATCAATATTGAGAAGATCAACGATCTGCCCGACTGCTTCGGAGGATAAGGATTCCATACCGTTCAGAGAAGAGGATAAAAGCGTCCCCGTATTAAATAAATCCGAATATCTGGACTTGAACAGCATTGTTCTTGCATGGTTGGATGTATATATGTTCAAAAAAAGCAGCGCAATGGAAACCGCAATAATATAAAAGATTGCACTTTTAAGCTGACTGCTTCCAAACCAGATTGATTTTTTATCCTTTGAAATAATAACCAACCCCCCATTTTGTCATAATATATTCCGGATTGGCAGGATCTTTCTCCAGTTTTTCCCTTAATCTTCGGATATGCACATCCACGGTCCGAATTTCGCTTCTGTAATCATTGCTCCAAACGGAATCCAAAAGGGCCTCTCTTGAATATACTCGGTTTGGATGATTCATCAAAAGCTCAATAACATCAAACTCTTTTGCAGTGAGATCAATGATTTTCCCGTTCAAATACGCATTTCTCTCTTCAATATTCAGAGTAATATTTCCGCGGGAAAGCAGCATCTGTGATTTTTCCTTCTGCACACGTCTTCGCAGCATAGCACGAACTCTTGCTTTCAGTTCCAAGATATTGAAAGGTTTTGTTACATAATCATCTGCACCGCTTTCAAATCCGAGAAGCTTATCCATATCTTCGGCTTTCGCAGTGAGCATGATGATCGGGATATCCGAAAACTCCCGAATTTTTTGGCAGGCTTCCATCCCATCCATAACCGGCATCATTAAATCCAGCAGCAGCAGATCAACAGATTCCGAGGCTACCAGATCCACCGCATCTTTTCCGTTATCTGCGGTAAGGACTTCATAACCTTCCTTTTCAAAATTGATCTTCATGCCTTTAACAAGAAGAGGCTCATCATCACAAATCAGTATTTTCATTCTTTATTCACCCGATTTCTCTACAGTAATCCACGAAAGTTCCCTGGGGGACTTTTGGAAGTTCTTTCCCAAATAAAAACCCAATGTAAAAGATAGCAGCAACAAAGATATAATAGCTATCAAATACTCCTTTTTCAATTTCAAAAGTGGAAATCCCCCTCTCATCCATTGACAGAAAGGCCGAAAAATTCTATAATTATTCAAATCTAAGGACATTATAACATAGATAAAAAACAATCTTCAATGTTTTTTTGAATATTCGGAGTAAGATACATGAAATTAAAACGATTTCTGATCGCTGTTTTAGCGATAATACTGCTATTACAAGTTGCAGTTCCTTTTGCGTCTGCAGAAGGTGAGGACGGCTCAAAGCAGTTGGCTGAGGGAGAAATCTATCAGTACGATCCCGTAAACGGTTTCCCCATTCTCAACAAAACCTCTGTTCAAGGCAGTGTCGCTTTGCTCTGTTCGCTGGATTCTGATATGATCCTCTATGCAAAAGAAATCGACAGCAGGATTGCCCCCGCATCGTTGGCAAAAATCATGACAAGCATGGTCGCCTTTGAGAATTCCAGTTTAGACGATATGGTGACAATTAATTCCACCGCGTTTAATAATTTGGAATATGACTGGAGCGGGCTGGTTTCTTCCGGAGATACGCTTTCGATGAAGGATATGCTTTACCTGATCATGCTCCCTTCTGCGAATGAAGCCTGCAATGCCGTAGCAGAATACATTTCTGGTTCCGTAGAAGCCTTCTGTGACCTTATGAATCAGCGTGCTTTGGAGCTTGGCTGTACCGGAACACACTTTTCCAACACACACGGAAAAGATGACGAAAACGAATACACAACGGCAAGGGATTTAATGATCATCACAAAAGCGGCACTTCGATATCCGGAGTTGGAAGAGATATTCTATACCGCCGGCTATGATCTTCCCGCAACTGCGAGCAGTGAGGCGCAGAGAATCCGTTCATCAAACTATTTGATCAGCGAATATTTTACACAGCGTTTCTATTATAGCTACGCAAGAGGAATTAAGACCGGATATACCGCAAATTCCGGATACAGCATTGTTACAACCGGTTCGGACGGAAATATTAACTTGCTTTGTATTGTAAGCGGCTGTGAGTCCAAACGATTAGCCGCCGGTGAGTATGATATTTTCAGCTATTCTGCCGCCAAGGAACTTCTGCGTTACGGTTTTAAATATTTTGAAGAATTAACGGTCTTAGCAAAAGATGTCGCCGTGGGAGAGCTTCCGGTTTCGGGTGGCGATCAAAAGTCCGTTGTTGTTGCACCGATTACAAATGCCTCTATTGCTTTGCCAACAGGTTATTCCAAAGCAGATATTCGGACGGAACTCAGCGGCAGTGTTTCTGCTCCTGCCAGAAAAGGAGAGGCTGTCGGAACTGCAGCCCTTTATTACAGAGATATTAAAATCGCAGCAGTTGATGTTGCTCCCATTCGGGATGTCCTTTCTGAGGAAGAAGCCGGCTTTACGCCAACTGAAAGTATCCTGGAAGAGCGTTCTAACAACAGCAAAAAGCATTTTTCTTTCTTTAAATTTCTGATAATTGTTCTTGTATTTATTGTTCTTTTCTATGCAATTCTTTACTTGTACGGAAATTTGAAACGAAGAAAAAAACTTCCCCCTATTCTTCTGAGGTTATCAAAATCTATCAGGCGCAGAAAAAAGAAGAAAAAAAGCGCAAAAGTAAAAAAACAGCCGCACCTGAAGAAAAATGATGATGAATTATCTCTTTGAGGCGATTTATGCTGGATTTGGAAAAAGAGAAAGAGCTATGTCTCAATTGTAATAAATGTAAATTATCCGCTCAAAGGACAAATGTTGTTTTCGGAATCGGATCCACGGACTCCCCTATTCTCTTTGTCGGAGAAGGGCCCGGGCAACAGGAGAATTTGGAAGGAGAACCTTTTGTCGGGGCTGCGGGAAAGCTTTTGGATGATATGCTTTCCATTATCGATCTGGGCCGGCAGAACTGCTATATCGCCAACATTGTTAAATGTAGGCCCCCGAGAAACAGAGATCCCGAAGATGAAGAAATCCAGGCGTGTCTGCCTTGGCTGAGGGAACAGATTTCCATATTAAGGCCTAAGATTATTATTTGTTTGGGCAGAATCGCTGCGGGTGTTCTAATCCATCCCGATTATCACATAACAAAAGAACATGGAACATTTGTGAATCAAGACGGAATTCTGCTTACATCCATATACCATCCGTCTGCCCTGCTCCGTGACTATTCCAAGCGTCCGGAAACATTTCAGGATTTATTGAAAATAAGGTCAAAAATCCATGAAATCCTTCCGGATTTTTATGAAAGTGTATCAAAATGAACAAGAACGCCTTTTTGGCCGGCCTTCGGGATGGACTGCCCATAGGCTTTGGCTATCTTGCAGTTGCCTTTTCCCTTGGAATCTATGCAAGACAAACCGGTATAGGTCCTAATGTCGGTTTTTTGATCAGCGTATTAAACCATGCCTCAGCAGGAGAATACTCCGGCTATCTCATGATTTTGGAAAAGGCTGCCCTCCTTGAAACCGTATTTGTTATTGCCGTAGCGAATCTGCGTTATCTTCTGATGGGTTGTGCTCTTTCGCAGAAGATACCGGAACGTCTTGGAGTTTTCCACCGTCTTGCCATCGGTTTTTTAATTACGGATGAAATTTTTGCTGCAACGATTTCCAGGAAAGAATACTTCTCACCCTACTACGTATATGGATTAGGCGCAATATCCATTCCTATGTGGGCCTTTGGAACCTCAATTGGAATAGCAATCGGCAGCATTCTTCCGGAAAATATCGTCTCCGCTCTCAGTGTTGCCCTATACGGAATGTTTATTGCAATCATCATCCCGGCTTCAAAGCAGGATAAGCACGTTCTTTACGTTATTGTTTCCGGGTTTTTAATGAGTTTTCTGATGACGTATTTTACAGCATTATCCAGCGGCATCCGGACAGTGATCTTGACTGTGATAATCTCCACATTGGCGGCTCTCCTATTCCCTGTAAAGGAGGAGCAATTTCATGACTGATATATGGAAATATATTATTACCATGTCAGCAGTGACATTTCTCATTCGCGCGATTCCCATAACCTTAATTCATAAAAAAATCAGCAACCGTTTTCTGCGATCTTTTTTATATTATGTTCCTTATGCCACATTGGCAGTAATGACTTTTCCGGCCATCATCGAGGCATCGGGGAACCGTTTAGCCGGCATAGCAGCCTTTATAATCGGAATTGTGGCTGCGTATTTAGGCCAAAGCCTGCTGAATGTTGCGGTCATCTGCTGTGCGGTAGTATTGCTGATCTCCTTTTTGCCTTTATAATTGCAGAAGAATAACGCCGTAGGATTATCCTACGGCGTTATTCTATTAAATCTTTATACTCCGCATCAATAAACTGAATCAAATCCTCCGGTGACAGTTCCACTTGATACCCGATTTTACCGGCACTGAAGGTGATCCTGTCAAATAATACAGCAGTTTCATCAAGAAATGTTTTAAATTTCTTTTTCATACCGATGGGAGAACATCCGCCATGAACATAACCTGTCAAGGGTAAAAGTTCTTTTTGCGGAATCATGCTGATGCTCTTTTCTCCGGAAGACAATGCTGCTTTTTTTAAATTTAAACTTTCCGAGACAGGAATCACAAAAACATAGTAGAAGCCGGATGAAGCCCTGGCAACCAGAGTTTTAAAAACGGAATCCGGATCTTTATTCAATAATTTTGCCATCGTAATACCGTCAACAGCTTCGCTTAACGGAAAAGAATAGGCCTGATAAGTAATTCCGGCTTCGTCCAATAATCGCATTACATTTGTCTTGTTTTCTTTCATAGCTGCCCCCGGCAAACAGAATGAAGCGGAAAAATCGGCTTCCGCTTCATTGGAAATCAATGTTCCGTATGCAGATAACGGTGCGCTTTTTCACTAAGCGGAGCACCCAGGTACTCCTTATAGAGTTGGATCACTTCCGGATTCTCATGAGAGAAACGAATATTTGCTTTCCTATCCAAAGAGAAAAGCATAGTTCCTCGCTTCTCGGCCATTTCAACACCTTCATGGATCGGCTGACCGCCGCCTCCGGCGCACCCACCGGGGCAAGCCATTACTTCAACGAAATCATAGGAGACTTTACCTTGCTCCAGATCCAGCATGAGCGCATCCGTATTTTCAAGTCCGCTTACAACAGCAACTTTTAACTCGCCAAAAGACGGAATCCGGAAACAGGCTTCCTTTCTTCCCTTGACGGTATGAACATCGGAAAAAGCATCCGGACTGGGATTTTCCCCGGTGATCTTATAATATGCCGTTCGAAGAGCTGCATCCATTACACCGCCGGAAGCACCGAAAATAACTGCTGCACCTGAGCTCATGCCCAAAGGCGAATCAAAACTGCTTTCAGGCAGGGTTGCGGGATTTATGTGATCACTGCGAAGCATACGTTCCAATTCACGTGTCGTTAAGACAACATCCACATCCGGATCACCGCATGCATCGTTTTGATTCGGCAGCTCACACTCGCTTTTCTTTGCCAAACAAGGCATAATGGAGACCACAAACAAATTTCTGGGATCAATTCCCATTTTTTCAGCAAAGTAACTCTTCACAATGGAGCCGAACATCTGCTGGGGAGACTTTGCCGTTGAAAGATTCGCCAAAAAAGCCGGGTAGCGATTCTTCACAAAACGTACCCAACCGGGACAGCAAGAAGTAAACATCGGCCAGGAGTGTGTTGCCTTATTGGTCAAACGCTCAAGAAGCTCGGAAGCTTCTTCCATAATCGTTAAATCAGCAGAATAATTCGTGTCAAATACATAATTAAACCCGATTCGTTTCAGTGCTGTAACAAGGCGGCCGGTAGTAGCGACATCATCCGTCAAGCCGAAATGTTCCGCCCAAGCAGCGCGGACGGCAGGCGCAATCTGAACGACTGTAATCTTTTCAGGGTTATCAAAGGCACGGTAGACCTTCTTCTTGTCGTCTCTCTCGGAAAGTGCGCCTACAGGGCAATGAGTGACGCACTGCCCGCAAAGAACACAATCCGAATCCTCAATATTGGGATAGCGGCTGACTCCGATACTTGTTCGGGATCCGCTGCCAATAACATCCCAAATATGCAAATGCTGAACCTTATCACAGATTTGCACACAGCGCATACATTTCACACACTTGGACTCATCGCGCTGCAGATAAAAATCAGGATTCCAAGGCTTAAAGTGGTAATCTTCTGTAAATGGGCGTACTTCTAGATTGAAATCGGCCGCTAAGGACTGTAATGTACAATTCCCGTTTCGAACGCATGTTGTGCAATGGGAGCGGTGCTGCGAAAGAATAAATGCGAGGTTATATCTTCTTGAATTTCTTGCCTTTTCGGAATTTGTATGAACGACCATTCCTTCCTTTGCCACTGTAACGCAGGCCGGAGCCAACTGCTCATAACCTTCTATCTCAACCATGCAAAGGCGGCACGCAGCAACTTCACTGATATTTTTAAGATAACAGAGTCTGGGGATCTTTATGCCGGCAGCTTCTGCAGCCTGAAGAATGGTACTATTGTCATTAACCGTTACGGAAATACCGTCTATTGTCAATGTAACTGACATTATACTCTTCCTCCCTTCAAAAGCCCATAACCGAAGCTGTCACAGTGAAGACAGCGAGAACATTCCTGAATTGCCTCCTGCTCGGTCATATTCAATTCAATACAGGAAAAATCACGGTTTCTCTCTGAAGCTTCTCTGAACGGAAGGTTAACCCTGCCGCATGCAGGTTTATCTTTCCATGGACGAACAGGAAGATCCACAAGAATAGGCAGCTGATGGCTGAAACCAAGACTGCGGTCTATGGATTGCGCAGCAGCTTTTCCGGCAGCAATTGCGGAAATCGCACTTGATGGCCCAGTTGCGCAGTCACCACCGGCCCATATACCGTCCACTCCATCTACTTTGGTGTCACGGCCAGAGCAAATTGTGCCACGTTTAAGCGGTAAACCTTCGGCACCGAAATAATCTGACTCCACCTCTTGCCCGATGGCAAGAATAATAATATCAGCTTCCAACCTTCGCTCAGGAAGGAACGCCTTTTCCGGGCGTGGTCTGCCGGATTTATCAACCTTTCCGATGATTTGCGGCTGCGTAATCAAAGCTGCGACGGATCCATCTTCCTTCAATTCAATTCTGACGGGAGCTTCAAGCTGAATCAGCTCCGCACCTTCTTCGTTGGCACCGTCAACTTCTTCAATTTGAGCTGTCATATCTATTTTTCTGCGGCGGTAGACACAGGAAACTTTGGACGCGCCGAGACGCAGTGAGGTGCGGGTTGCGTCCATCGCGACATTACCGCCACCAATCACGATAACTTTCTTGCCGGAAAAATCCGGATAATTTCCATCACCGATACGCCCGAGAAGATCTACGGCTGACATAACCCCAACTGCATTTTCACCTTCCATGCCAGTGCGTTTATCTCCCTGCGCACCAATGGAAAGATAGATAGCATCGGAGTTTTCTTTCAAAGTTTTCAATGTGATATCTTTACCGATTTCGACCCCAAGCTTTACCTGAATTCCTACGGAAAGAATAGACCTAATTTCTTCATCCAGCTTTTCTCGGGGGAAACGGTATGCGGGAATACCGTAACGAAGCATACCGCCAAGCTTATCATGCTTCTCGTAAACTGTGACCTCGTGGCCCATTAAAGTCAAATAATACGCAGCAGTCAAACCTCCCGGACCTCCGCCGACAACAGAAACTTTCTTGCCCGTCGCAGGAGCTGCTTCCGGCTGTGCTACATTCGGTGCGTTTTCAACTGCATATTTCTTTAATCCGCGAATATTGATGGCATCATCCAAAAAACGACGACGGCAGCGTTTTTCACAAGGATGCTCGCAAACATAAGCGCAGGCTACCGGGAAAGGATTATCCCTGCGAATCAAGCGAACCGCGTCGTCACATCTGCCCTCCTCAATCAAAGAAATGTAGCCCGGTACATTGACACCTGCAGGACACATGGCCTGGCAGGAAATCGGCCCGCTGTGGGCAGCGTTGCAGCGGTGTTCCTCAATATGGGATTTAAAATCATCCTCAAAAGCATCTAAAGCCTTTAAAACCTGGTGACCGGCATTGGAGCCGATTGCGCAGTCAGAAGAGTAAGCTATCGTTTCAGCGGTACGGTATATCAAATGTAAAGTTTTACTGTCAGCTTTATCATCCAGGACTTTCTCCAAAAGCTTTGAAAGCTGACTCAGGCCAATTCTGCATGGCGTGCATTTTCCGCAAGATTGTGCCAAAGACAAATTCACAAAATTTAAAAGCGAATCTACAGGGCATAAATCCAGAGGATTCGACTCCAGACGGCGAATCATAGCGCTGTAAATCCCATCTACAGCAGCCTGTGTCTTACTGTTTTTTTGAAGCAAAAATTGATCCATAGAAGCACACTCCTATTATACTTTACTGAAATACTACCATATTATAAGCTTTTAAACAAGAGAAATTCCATTATCAAAACTATGAAAACCATTCATTGAAATCAATTATTACATCATCTTTGCGAAGCTTTTCCGGCCGGAATTCCGAGAGCAATTCTTTCAAAGAAATAGAATTTGGTCTATTCAGAATCCCCGCACAATAGGCAAGAAACCCCAAAACAGCTTCCGGACTTTTGTTTGCTCGTATATATGAAAAATCAATATCCGCATTTCTTTTGCTGAGCCGGTGTCCATCCGAAGCGCATAGGAGAGGAACATGACAATACTGCGGAGCTTCCCCTCCTAATAATTCAATGAGCCAAATTTGCCTTGCAGTTGATGAAAGCAAATCTTTTCCGCGAACCACCTGATTAATTCCCATTGCAAAATCATCCACGGAAACTGCAAGCTGGTATGCAAAAACGCCGTCCGGACGTCTGAGAATAAAATCCCCCGTATCCGAAGCTAGGTTTTCTTTCACCTTCCCCTGAAGGAAATCCTCAAATACGATTTCTCTATCCGGAACACAAATTCGAAATGACGGTTTCCGAAGGATTGTTGAACGAACGGAATCCGAAAGATTCCGGCATGTACCGGGGTAAACATAAGTCCCGTCTGAAGAATGCGGCGCACTGGCCGCATGAAGTTCGGCGCGACTGCAATAACAGGGATAAACCAATCCCAAATCTGAAAAATGGCGAAACACAGCTTCATAAGCTTCAGAACGTGTGGATTGCATAGGGCCCTCCCCGTCCCAGTCCAAACCCAGCCAAAGCAAATCGTCTATTACTAGCTTTGTGTACTCTGTCTTGCATCTATCCGGGTCCAAATCTTCAATCCGAAGAAGAAATTCACCATCGTCTTTTCTCGCAAAAAGCCAGGAAAGAACAGCTGTAAAGGCATTTCCGAGATGCATCCGACCGGAAGGACTGGGCGCATATCTTCCCACCGTTTTATTCACTCGCATCCATGACCTCCGGAAGGCTTACAATGATAGGAGAATGTCCGGTATAAGGCAAAAAACAGTGAAGAAGAGCATCCACGGAAATTTTTATGGAAGAAGTATTTTTACAGGGATGAAAACCGAGGCATTTATAAGAAAGCAGCGGTTCATCAATTAAAAGCTGAACTTTCCTATCGCCATCGAAAAGAAGAGAAAAAACACTTGCACTTCCGGGACTGACACGGAGAAGATCCCGCATATCTTCTGCAGAAGCAAAACTCAATCGGGAAGACTGAATCTGAGAGGATAGAAATTTTGTTTTGAAAATTTTATTTCCTTCAATCAGAAGCAAATAAAAGGCTGTTCTTTGCCTGTTGCACAGAAACAGATTTTTGCAGATATGCGTATCCAAGACCTTGTCGATTTCCGAACAAAGCTCAAGCGTCGCGGCAGGCTCATGATTCACATAGGAATAATCAATCTCCAGTTCCTGCAATTTCAGAAATGTTTGCTGTTCTTCATACGTGCGATTTTCAAGGTCATCCGGCAATCCGCTTAAAATAGGGCTGATATTCATACAAGAATTCTCCGTTATGTAGGTAATTAAAAAAGTGAAAAATTCGGGAATAAAATGGAAACTAAAATAAGGCACAAGGAAACAATCATCAAAAGCAGCAGGGCAACAAGACCTTTATAGCTTTTTCTTCCCTGCCTTGCGCTGGGAACGGTATTATCCTGATTTTGATCCGATCTCATCGGAATATGTTCCGGAAATTCATCAGCATACCCATTGGGAAAATCACTATTGTATGCAAGAAAACTTTTTTTGCCTCGTGAAGGCACATATTCTTCATCGTCTTCTTCATCGTATTCTTCGTAACCTTTATCATTATCTTCTTCGACGTCATCCATAATATCGCTATCGGTTTCCTGCTCAAAGAAAAGGTCTTCCTCATCCTCAAAATTGTAGGCTTCCGCTTTTCGATTATCATTCATTCCACTCACCTCTCACAAAATTATATCATAAATCAGAAAAAAAGAAATATTGTTTGTTATTTTCTAATCTGTATAGTATAATCCTTTAAGACTACATTTTAGGAGGCATCGCCATGGGCCTATCTGCAACAGCTCCCTGGTTCGCATTTTACGGAAACACGCCAAAAACGCTGCAGTACCCTGAAAAAACCATCTTTGAAATGGTGCGGGATACTGCCAGGAAATATCCCGAATACATTGCTTATGAATTTCAAGGGAAAAAGACAAGCTACAAAGAATTTATAGAAAGAATTGAATTAACCGCCAAAGCATTACTGGCAAGCGGAGTTCATAAAGGTGACCGTGTCACGATTTGCATGCCTAACAGCCCCCAGGGGGTAGATATGCTATACGCTTTAAACCGTATTGGCGCGGTTGCAAATATGATTCATCCCCTCTCTGCAGCCGCAGAGATAGAATATTATCTTGATTTCTCCAAAAGCAAATATATCCTCACGATGGATATTTTCTTTCCGAAAGTTAATTCCATCATCGGCAATTTGAAACAGCCCTGCAAGATCATTGTCGCCCGGATTCAGGATGAACTCCCTCCTGCATTGGCTATTGCTTATGATATGACCAAGGCAAGAAAGATAAAAAAATTACCAAAAAATTCATCAAACTATATCAAATGGAATGATTTTTTGGCGAAGGGAAAAAAGGCTAATCCCTCTCTTCCAAAATCCAATGGCAGATATGATGATTGCTGTGCCATTCTTTATTCCGGCGGAACTACCGGCACAACGAAAGGTATCCTTCTTTCAAACTATAATTTCAATGCAACCGGTCTGCAAACGATTGCAGCCTCCGGATATTATCCGCACATAGAAGGCATGAAGATGCTTTCCGTCATGCCGCTCTTTCACGGTTTTGGGCTTGGAATCGGAATCCATACCGCTTTAATCGGCGGGGCAACTTGTATCCTTGTTCCGCAGTTTGATGTAAAAACATACGCAAATTTACTCATCAAAAAGAAGCCTAATTTTATTCCGGGTGTTCCCACCCTATTTGAAGCGCTCCTTCGCGCAGACAAGTTGGAAAATGCTGATCTTAGCTTCTTACGCGGCGTTTTCAGCGGCGGTGATTCACTCTCCATTGAACTCAAAAAGAAAGTGGATACCTTTCTCAGTGAACATCATTCCCCTGTCCAGATCCGAGAGGGTTACGGAACCACCGAATGTGTTACAGCATGCTGTTTGACCCCGTTTGATATGTATCGGGAGGGTTCTATCGGTGTCCCCTTCCCGGACACTTTCTTCAAAATTGTGAAACCCGGAAGCATGGAAGAATGTGCGCCAAATAATGACGGTGAAATCTGTATATCCGGTCCCAGCGTTATGTTGGGCTATTTGGAAAATCCGGAAGAAACCGCTCAGACTTTACAGCGGCATTCCGACGGAAGAATATGGCTTCACACCGGTGATCTTGGCTTCATGGATCGGGATGGATTTGTCTATTTCCGTCAGCGAATCAAACGCATGATTATCACTTCAGGCTATAATGTTTATCCCTCTCAAATTGAAAACATCATTGACAGCCATGAAAAAGTATTACTATCCTGCGTCGTCGGTGTAAAAGACTCCTATAAAATGCAAAAAATCAAAGCGTATATCGTCCCCAAGCCCGGTGTTCTGCCCGACGATGAACTCAAAGAAGAATTGTTCTCCTATTTGAGAGAGCGAATTGCCAAATATGCCATGCCTTATGAAATTGAATTCCGGAAGGAACTTCCGAAGACCCTGGTCGGTAAGGTTGCCTATAGAATTCTTGAAGATGAGGCAAATGAAGAGGAAGAAGCACAGCAAAAGAAAGAATAAAGCACTTGCAAGGCTATAAAAAAATGCTATAATAAGCAAGTTATCGCAAAACAAAACACGAGGAGAAATATAAAATGAGCGCATCCAGAGAAAAAAAAGGCCGCCAAGCCCCGGTATCTGCCAATTCTGAGCAGACAAATATGAAAAGCAAAAACAAGCTTGCCGCAATTTTAACGGCTGTTGTTGTTTTCGTTTTGATCGCCGCTGTCGTTTTTGTGAAGGGTCCCTTCCTCAGAAAGATGACAACCGCCGTTAAAGTCGGAGATCATGAACTTAACGGTGTCATGGTTCGTTACTATTACTCTGAAAACTTCAATAATTTTCTTTCCAGCTACGGTGATCTTGCAAGCTATTTTTTCCCGGACAACCAAAATATTGAAAAGCAAATTTTCGATGAAGAAACCGGCGAAACCTGGGGAGACTATTTCATGAACAGCGCTATGGAACAAATCAAGGTCACTTATGCTGTTTATGATGAGGCTTTGAAAAACGGATTCTCTTTGCCTGAAAAAGACGAAGAATCCATCCAGTCAACTATGAATTACATCAAAATGTCTGCAAAAACATACGATGTAACGGAAAAAGCTTTCGTTGAGGGACTATACGGTCCGGGTTCCGACCTGAAAAGTTTTGATGAGTATCTTCGTGTAACTGCGCTGGCCAATGCTTATCAGGAATCCGTAAAGAATTCTTTCAGTTATTCTGATGAAGAGATAAATGCGCAGTACGAATTACATCCCGAATCCTACAACGCATATAACTATCATAGCTACTATATTTCCGGTGTTGCCGGAGAAGACGCAGACGCTGAGGAAGAAATGGCAAAAGCTGAGAGCAGTGCAAAAACAATTCTTGAGGCTGCAAATGCCGGTACAGATTATCCCGCAAAGCTGGACAATTTCCTCCTGCAGGTTTCTATTGTTGCAGAAGATGATAGCTATCTTTTCGGCCAGAACACCCTGCATTCCAATACGCTTAGTGAAGATATTGACGAGAGTTACCGTGACTGGGTGACGGATGCAAACCGCAAAGAAGGCGATGTAGAAACCTTCCTTACCAACGACAGCGGCTATACTGCCGTTTTGTTCGTCAGCTCCGATAATAATGATTATGCCACTGTAGATGCGCGTATTGTCCCCATCACTGTTCAAAGCGATGATGAGGATGGCTGGGCAAATGCATTAGAGCAGAAGGATGCTATGGAAAAAGATATTGAAGCTGTTGAAGAATGGAATGAAGACATCTTCATGAACTTAGCTCTTGCCTACTCCGATGACGAGGAAACCATGTACAGCGGTGGCAAGTTTGAAGCCATTTCCAAGAAAAATGCTTTTAATCCCGCCGTTTCTGACTGGCTTTTCCGGGAAGATCGTAAAGTCGGTGACCATGAAATTCTTCCCATTTCCGATGGATACGTTTTCGTGTATTTTGAGGGCGAGGGCGAGAACTACCGCGATGTTCTTATTGATAATGACCTCCGCGGCGCGGATTATGAAAACTGGTATCTATCCGCTACGGATGTTGAGGAGCCCGTTCAAATTGAGTCCGGAATGAAACATGTTATTAAGGAGCTTTCCTACTCCTTAAGTTAAGGTGGATCTTGGGGACTGCATAAAGCAGTCCCCTTCTTTTCTATGGAGAATATAAATGGAAAACCAATCTTTTCTCAGAGAAGAAATGCTCTTGGGGCCTGAGTGTCTTTCTCACCTGGAACAATGCCATGTTAAGATATTCGGCATCGGAGGGGTCGGAAGCTATGTTGCTGAGGGTCTTGCCAGGGCAGGAATCGGAACGATCAGCCTCATAGATGAAGACACCGTTTCCGAGAGCAATCTTAACCGGCAGCTTTGCGCTTTACATTCCTCTCTGGGGCGATATAAAAGCGATGTCATGCAGGAAAGAGTCCTGGACATAAATCCCTCCTGCAGGGTTTTTTCCATTCCGAAGCGATATGAAGAAAAAAACGCATCCCATTTTTTTGACATTCCCTGTGATTATATAGTAGATGCTATTGACCTAGTTTCCTGTAAGCTCAGCCTGATTCAGCACGCTCAGGAAAACAGTATTCCCATAATCAGCGCCATGGGAACAGGAAACAAATTTGATCCCACCCGCTTTCGTATTACGGATATCTCCAAAACACAAAATTGTCATTTGGCAAGAGTGATGCGCAAAGAGCTCCGAAATCGCGGGATTCTGCATCATAAAGTTCTTTTCAGCGATGAGCTTTCACGGGATACTGAGGAATGCAGTGAAAATCCCCCACCGGGAAGAAGAAGTATTCCGGGTTCGCTCAGTTGGGTTCCGTCGTGCGCAGGATTGATGATTGCAGGCTATGTTGTCTTAGATTTGTGCGGTCAGATCAATCCAATCATCAGAAAAGAATTGGATGAAGGTAAATTATTCGAATAATCCCAATGAATGAGGTAATCGAATGCAAAAACTAATTGACAGAATTTCCGCTGAAGTCAGTGCGGCTTTTGAAAAAATGGGTCTCCCGGAAGAATTTGGAAAGGTTTCCGTTTCCAACCGACCGGATCTTGGTGACTACCAGTGCAACGGCGCGATGCCTGCTGCAAAAATTGCCCATAAAGCCCCTATACAAATTGCCAATGATATAAAAGAAAATCTGAAAGGATCTTCCCTTTTTTCTGAGATTTCTGCTGTTAACCCCGGCTTTTTGAATTTCCGTATTTCCGGAGCTTTTCTTGCAGATTACCTCTGCGAAATCGGAAAAGACGAGCGTTTCGGCTTGGCTGCAGATCCCAGCCCCAGAAAAATTGTGATAGATTACGGCGGTCCTAACGTTGCTAAGCCTCTGCATATCGGCCATCTTCGCAGTGCCATTATCGGAGAAAGTATCAAGCGTATTTACCGCTATTTCGGAAATGAAGTTATCGGCGATGTTCATCTTGGGGATTGGGGTCTTCAGATGGGTCTTATTATTGCTGAAGTCAAGGAACGTCAGCCGAATCTCCCCTATTTTGATGCTTCCTATCAGGGCCCTTATCCGGAAGAAGCACCTTTTACTCTGTCTGACCTGGAAGAGATTTATCCCTTTGCTTCTGCCAAGTCTAAAGAGAACCCTGAATTTGCCGAAAAAGCTCATATTGCAACTTTTGAACTCCAACATCGGAATCCGGGTTATTATGCTCTCTGGCAGCATATCATCCGCCTTTCCGTCAACGATCTGAAAAAGAATTATCAGAAGCTCGGAGTAGATTTTGATGTTTGGTACGGCGAAAGTGATGCTGATGCCTATATTCCTCCCATGCTTCAGAAATTAAAAGAAGATCATATTCTGGAAGAAAGCGAAGGCGCTTTAGTTATCGATGTTTCGGAAGCAGATGACAAAAAAGAAGTTCCTCCGTGTATTGTTGTAAAGTCTGACGGAGCTACTCTATATGCTACAACGGACCTTGCTACTCTTGTGCAGCGTGAAGAGCTTTGGTCTCCCGACAAAATCCTTTATATCGTAGACAAGCGGCAGAGCCTTCATTTTGAGCAAGTTTTCCGCGCTTCCCGTAAGGCAGGAATCGTTCCTCCGAAAACGGAACTTCAGCATATCGGCTTCGGTACCATGAACGGAAAGGACGGAAAACCTTTTAAAACAAGAGCTGGCGGTGTCATGCGCCTGGAGGAACTAATCCGAGAAATAACAGAATTTGTAACCGAAAAGGTTATTGAAAACAAGATCGTCTCCGCCGATGCCGTGGAGGAAACTGCAGCAAAAATTGCCATGGCAGCTCTGAAATACGGCGATCTTTCCAATCTGGCAACGAAGGATTATATTTTTGATATGGATCGCTTTGCATCTTTTGAGGGCAATACCGGTCCCTATATCCTTTATTCCATTGTTCGGATTAAATCTATCCTTTCCAAGTGCAAAGTGGATAATATCCGAATTCTTGCTCCCAGAAACGATGTGGAAAAAGAACTTATGCTCCAGATGATACGATTTGCTGACAATATGGAAATTGCCTACCGCGATTCAGCACCTAACATCATCTGCGCATATATTTATGACCTTTGTACTGCTTTGAACCGCTTCTATCATGAAACGAGAATACTCACAGAGGAAGACGAAAGAGCAAAACAGAGTTATCTCAGCATGATTTCTGTAGCAAAAGGTATTCTGGAAACCTGTATTTCGCTTTTGGGCTTTGAAGCTCCTGAAAAAATGTAATTAAAAATGATCAGGCAGTATTCTGCCTGATCATTTTTCTTCGGCAATTTCTACTGAAATCACGAAATGATATTTTGCCAGATAAGCATGCTCCGCATAAAGTTCATAATCCAGCAGAATCTCTCCGCCGTTATCTCCGATGCTTTCCCGGACTTTTTTTGCCCGAACCTCCAAATACATGGAACCGTATTCTGTCTGATAAATCGATTCTGAAGAACTGCCCTCCTTGAATTCCATGAAGGAATGAAGTGCGCCCGATCTTTCCAAGGAGACATTCCCTTGATTTACAATAAAAGTCGTTATGACCCCAGGCTGCCCAAATAATTCACTTTCCTCATAGGAAATCCGATATTTAAAACCGTAACGGGCCATTTTACCGTATGTAACGAACTTGGCTTCGGCAGCTTCCTCATGAATCTGCTTTTGAACTGAAGAGATTGATATCTTAACCTTATTTTCCATATCCGCCTCAAAAATCTTTTTCCATATACTAATGGATATCCGTGAAATAATCAAGAAAAGATTTTCCGTCTTATCCGGCAAGAACGATAATAATATTATTTTTACTATGGCATTTTCAGATTGAATGCTATATAATAAAAGTGAGCCGGTTTATTCCGGCTTCCAATCTGCCTTAGGAAAGGAAACAATATGAACAACGAATTGACAAAACAGGATATTGAAAAAATGCAGGCTGAGCTGGATGACCGTATCATCCGTCAGCGTCCCGAGATTATTGAGGAAGTAAAACGGACCCGTGCATTTGGCGATTTAAGTGAAAACTACGAATATAAAGCTGCCAAGCAGGCACAGCGGGATAACGACAGCAGAATTCGTTATTTACAGAATATGATCAAAACCGCAACCGTCATTGAAGATAATTTTTCCGAGAATCAGGTCGGCCTCTTTGACTATGTGACTCTCTATATTCCCGAAGACGAGGAGGAAATGGTCGTCCGCGTCTGCACGACTGTTCGGACAGATCCTAAAAACGGCCTTGTCAGTAAAGAATCTCCTCTCGGCAGCGCCATATTGGGAAAATCAGCCGGCGATACGGTTACTATTCATGTCTCTGAATCCTACAGTTATGATGTAGAGATTCGAAAAATTGAAAAATCCGAGGATGACGGTTCTGCTCCCCTTCTTTCCTATTAAGTCACTTTTGAGGTTCTGAATATGGCCGGTTATTCTCCCAGGCATAACGGAAAGACACCTAAGAAAAAAAGAATACTGTCCGGGCTGACGGCTCTGTTCATCCTGATTATTATTGGAATTCTTCTTTTTCCGAAAAAAGAAGAACAGTCTCCAAAACTCGTAAAAAAAGAAAGTCCGTCTCCGGTTCTTATTAAAGAGGAAGCGTCATTGCCGAATGAGGGAACGGATTCGGAAGAGCAGGAATCCACCTACGAAGAAGTAATAACCGAAGTTCCGGTCATTGACATTGAAACGCTTTCCTTTTCCCCTCATTCCGTTCCCGGAACGCAGGTGGAGGAGCATATTCTTTCTACAGAAATTGCTGTTGGCGATCAGGCTGTGCAAAAATATGAAAGTATGCGACGGATCTCTCTTTCATCGCCGGAATTATATTCGGACTTGCCCGGCATTTTTGCTTTCCGGGGAAACAATTTCCGGAATACATCCAGCTATGGAACGGCCGATGTGAATTCAAAATCCATGGAAGTCGTCTGGAAGCAAACTGTTTCATCTCTTACAGCTCCGGACGGAAATACATGGACAGGAACCGGATGGACCGGTCAGCCGCTAATTGTCACCTGGCCAAAGGAAACCAGGGCAATCATGAATCTCTATGATTGGGCAAAGGAACAGGAAGAGCTGACGGAAGTAATCTATGCCGCGGAGGACGGAAAGATATACTTTAACGAGTTGGAAACCGGTAAACAAACAAGAGATATTTTTAACGCTGGTTACACTTTCAAGGGCTCCGGTTCATTGGACCCCAGAGGATATCCTGTTCTCTATGTTGGTGCGGGATATGACAGCATGAAGGGCAAAGCTCGGGCATTTGCTTTCAGCTTAATTGATTATTCCACAATTTTTGAATTTGGCAATAATGATAAATTCGCAGAACGAACCTGGCCCTGCTTTGATGCCTCTCCCCTTGTGGATGCAGATACGGACACTTTGATCTGGCCCGGAGAAAACGGAGTACTCTATATCATCCGCCTCCATTCCAGCTACCATGAAAGCTCCGCCTCGCTGGTCATGAGTCCGGAATTTATCAAATGGAAATATCGTGGAGAAAGAAATAGCAGCCAAACCTTCTGGCTCGGCATGGAAGACAGTCCGGCAGTATTTCAGAATTATCTCTATGTTGCGGATAATGGCGGCTACCTGATGTGTTTGGATCTCAACACGCTGGAACTTGTTTGGGTGCAGGATGTTGTTGATGACACCAATACTTCCCCGGTTCTATCCCTTGAAGACGGACATCCCTATCTCTATATCAGCACCTCCTTCCATTACGGTTGGAGAAGCTGGAGCACTGCAGAAGTACCTGTCTTTAAAATTGACGCGGAAACCGGCGCAATTGTTTGGCAAAAAGAATACAGCTGTTATTCTGCCAGCGGCGTTTCCGGAGGCGTTCAGGGGACGATTGCCGTCGGCGAAGGAAATCTCTCTGATTATATTTTCGTTCCCGTTTCCAAAGCAGAATCCCTGGAAGGCGGTCTTTTGCTGGCTCTGCGGAAAGACAGCGGTGAAGAAGTCTGGCGGGTAAAAACAAACTACTATTCCTGGGGATCCCCCTCCATTGCATATACGAAAAACGGTGACGGGTATCTTTTCCTGGGCACATTGAGTGGAAGTTTTCTTATGCTGGACGGAAAAGACGGCACACAGCTGGATATCATAGACCTTCAGGGCCACTGCGAATCAACTGCAGCCATTTATAATAATATGCTTGTTATCGGCGCCAGATCCGGCTATATTTTCGGAATCAAAATCCAATAAACGAATCCCCAATCAAAGCTGAATGCCTTGATTGGGGTTTTGTCTATTGCTGTGTACCTTCTAGACAAATTAGAATTTTTTATTCCTTTCTGGGTTGTGTCAAGAATTTTTCGCACATTTCCAGAGAACCCGAAAACGTGAAATGGTAAAAAGAATATTCCTGGTTTCCAGAGCCAGAAGTTTAAAGATAGGGCAAGACAGCCACCGCCCGTCAGGGCGGCTTGACCTTG
>JAZUFG010000114.1:0-74439 GCA_045640565.1 Oscillospiraceae bacterium
TGGAGACTACCGGCCCTACGGCAGAAGGAATGCCCAAGTAAAGCACTTTCCCCAATGTCTTGAATGGGAATGCCTTGAAAGAAAAGCGGAAAGGACAGCTTTTTTTCAAAAAATGAGGAATACAGATGAGAACGGAAAGTATATAGGAAAGGCTCGTGGAAAGGCCCGCCCCCAACATGCCCCAGTGGAGCCAAAGCCCATTCGCCAAGTTGGCTCCGACACTTACGACAGCCATTGCGATGATAGAGACCGTTGCCGTTCCCGGGGCACCGTCCAACTGCAGGAATGGAAGCATGCAGGTTGAAAGCATCATAAAGATGAGACCCGGAGCGTAGCCTTTGATGTAATCCGCGGTCATTTGCAAAACGTTCTCTTCCGCACCCAACAAATGTGAGATCCCATTTGAGCAAAAGAGGCAAGCAGCTGTAAAGAGAACGCCGAAAAGGACACAAAGGACAATTGCCGCTGTATAAGTATTTTTTACGCCCTCTTTATCCCCTTTTCCGAGCTTTTGCCCGCAAAGCATCTGCGCGCCGATGGAAACTGTGGTACTCGCCGCAATAAATGCCTGGCAAAGAGGCGCCGTGAATCCTATTGCAGCTAATGCAGAAGCACCAATTAAGTTTCCGATTACAAGGCTGCTGAGGAATGTGTTCAAGAGAGGCAATCCGGCCGACAAAGCCTGAACCGCAAAAAGGGAAAAAAAGAGACCGCGAATAACTTTTCCGCTATTATGAGTAACCGTGCCTTCCATAACCGCCTCCCGCATTTTGTTCGATTTCGTTCTATCTTTTCCATTCTATCACCGCTGAAGATGATAATCAATGGTGAAATCTCTATTTTATCATTTATGAATAGAATTCTTGCAGAAAGCCTCTATTTGTGCTATGATTCATGCAGAGAAAAATGAGAAAGAGGAAAGAAAATGAAAGAACTCTTTTTGCTGAAATTGGGCGAAATCGTCCTGAAGGGCGCCAACCGCCGGAGTTTTGAAGACCGGCTGAAGGCCAATATTTCCCGCAGAATAAAATCTTTCGGGGATTTCAAGGTCAGCCTGGCTCAATCCACAGTTTATGTGGAGCCCGTAAATGACGAGTGTGATATGGACTCTGCCTGGGAAGCCTGCGGGACTGTGTTCGGCGTCATCAAAATGTGCCGCTGCAGAGGCTGTGACAAGGATTTAAATGCCATTTATGACACCATTCTCGAATACCTGGGGGATGAACTCTCCCAGGCCGGAAGTTTTAAGGTGGAGTCCCGCCGGGCGGATAAGCGCTTCCCCATGACTTCTATTGAGCTGAGCCAGGAAATCGGCGGCAGACTCTCCGAGGCCTATCCGGAGCTGGAAGTGGATGTCCACGATCCGGACTATACCGTCAATATTGAGATTCGGGAACAGGCTGCCTATATCCACGGTCCGGCCGTTCCCGGAGCAGGCGGCCTGCCGACAGGCTCCGGAGGAAAGGCAGCGGTTCTTCTTTCCGGCGGAATTGACAGCCCCGTTGCGGGCTATATGATTGCCAAGCGGGGTCTGGAACTGGAAAGCATCCATTTTTTCTCCTATCCCTATACCTCCCAGCTTGCCAAGGACAAGGTTTTGGAGCTTGCAAAGCTCATGAGCAAATACTGCGGAAGAATGACGGTCAATATCGTGGGATTTACGGAAATTCAGGAAGCGATCCGGGATAACTGTCCGGAGGAGTACTTTACCATCATCATGCGCCGCTTCATGATGGAAATTTCCGAGCGGATCGCCAAGGATCATGGGGCAGGATGCCTTGTCACAGGAGAAAACCTGGGGCAGGTCGCCAGCCAAACCATGGAAGCCATGACCGTTACCCACTCCGTGGTAAAGGAGCTTCCTGTTTTCCATCCGCTGATTGGTATGGACAAGGAGGAGATCGTCGGTATCGCCCGCAAAATCGGCACGATGGAGACCTCCATCCTCCCCTATGAGGACTGCTGCACCGTTTTTACCCCCAAGCACCCCAAGACGAAGCCCAACATGGAAGGCGTCCTGAAGGCCGAGGAAAAGCTAGACCGGGAAGGGCTCATTGAGAGAGCTCTTCAGAACACAGAACTGCAAAAGGTTCGCTTCTATGGCTGAGACAGGCATGCAGGTAGGTTCCCTTTTCATCCCCGGGGTGGTGGGTCTGGCTCCTCTGGCCGGTGTGACCGATCCGGCTTTTCGCTGCATTTGTCAGGAATTGGGGGCGGGATATACCGTAACGGAAATGGTCTCCTCCCGGGCTCTGGTCTATCAGGATAAAAAATCCAAGAGTCTTTTGCCCAGGACAAAAGCGGGCATCTGCGGCGCCCAGATTTTCGGAAACGACCCGAAAATGATGGCAGAAGCCGCGAAAATCGCCATAGAAATATCTCAGGCAGACTTTATTGACATCAATATGGGCTGCCCCATGCCGAAAATTGCCGGAAACGGGGATGGCTGCGCCCTCATGAACACGCCTGCATTAGCGGGAGACATCGTGGCGGCTGTCAAAGACGCCGTTTCCGTCCCCGTGACTGCCAAATGCCGGAAAGGCTGGGACAAGGGCAGCGCCAACGCCGTGGAATTTGCTCAGCTATTGGAGGAACGGGGGCTGGACGCCATCTGCATCCACGGACGAACAAAGGCGCAGCTCTATTCCGGAAAGGCAGACTGGGCTATCATCAAAGAAGTCAAAAAGGCCCTTTCCATCCCCGTCATTGCCAACGGAGACATTTCGGACGGGGAAAGCGCCGTTCGCTGCCTTCGGGAAACCGGGGCAGATTACCTGGCTGTCGGCCGTGCCGTTTTCGGCAACCCCTGGATCTTCCGGGAAATCACGGAGGCTGTTTCCGGACTTCCGAAAACGCCGAGACCTCCCCTGAAAGAACGGGTGGAGACCGCCATGCGGCAATTTGAACTGGCCCGCGAGGACAAGGGCGAGTACATTGCCTGTCTGGAGGCCAGAAAGCACTTTGCCTGGTATCTCCGGGGTATCCCCTATGCGAACTACTATAAAGAACAAATATCTGCCGTATCGGACTTTGAAAGCCTCCGGAAGATCGCCGAGGGCGTTCAGCGGGATCTTCGCGACCCCAAGCCCGGCGAAAGATTGCCTTTTTCCGAATATGACGGAATCTGAAGAAATAATACGAAAACGGAAGTCGAAAGAGGAATAACACGCATGGACATTCAAAAATTGCTTTCTTGTGTTGACCATACCCTGCTCTCCCAGGACGCCGGTTGGGCCCAGATTCAAGCGCTCTGCGATGATGCGATCCATTACGGGACTGCTTCTGTCTGCATTCCCGCTTCCTTTGTGAAGGATGCAAAGGCCTATGTGGGAGATAAAATGCGGGTATGCACCGTGATCGGTTTCCCCAACGGCTATTCCACCACGGCAGTGAAAGTTTTTGAAACGGAGGATGCCGTAAAGAACGGCGCGGACGAAATTGACATGGTCATCAATATCGGCTGGGTAAAGGATCAGAAATGGGAGGCCCTTCTTGCAGAGATCAAAGCCGTCCGCGAAGCCTGCCCCGGCAAGGTATTAAAGGTCATTATTGAAACCTGCCTATTAACGGATGCGGAAAAAATCCAACTCTGCAAAATCGTCTCCGCTTCCGGCGCCGATTACATCAAAACATCTACCGGTTTCTCCAAGGGCGGAGCAAGCTTTGCGGATATCAAGCTTTTCTCCCGGAATATCGCCCCTCATTTGAAAATCAAAGCGGCCGGCGGGATCTCCTCTTTGGAGGACGCAGAAGAATTTGTCCGTTTGGGCGCCTCCCGCCTGGGGACCTCCCGGGTGGTCAAAATCGTGAAAACCGGGGAAGCAAAATGAAACGCATCTTCTTAATTGTATTGGACTCCTGCGGCGCGGGGGAACAGCCTGACTCCAAGAGTTTTGGTGACGAGGGCGTGAACACCCTGCGTTCCTGCCATCAGACCGGGCTTCTTCAAATCCCGAACATGCAGAAAATCGGAATCGGCAATATTGAGGGGCTTTCTTTCCTCGGCAGGACAGATACACCGACGGGAGCATATTGCCGCCTCATGGAGCTTTCCAAGGGAAAGGACACCACCATCGGTCATTGGGAGATCGCCGGATTGATCTCAAACTCTCCCCTCCCCGTCTATCCAAACGGTTTCCCGGAAGAAATCATTCGGGAATTTGAAATGAAAACAGGCAGGGGCGTGCTCTATAACAAGCCTGCTTCCGGCACTGCCATTATCAACGAATTGGGGGATGAACATCGGGCCACGGGCAAGCTGATCGTATATACCTCGGCGGATTCCGTGTTCCAGATCGCAGCCCATGAAGAAACCGTTCCTTTGGAAGAGCTCTACCGGGATTGCCGGATCGCACGCGAAATCCTGCAGGGAGAACACGGTGTCGGCAGGGTGATCGCCCGGCCTTTCGTCGGCAAAAAGAACGGCGAATATGTGAGAACAAGCAACCGGCACGATTTTTCCCTGGTTCCTCCTGCCAAAACCCTTCTTGACCTAGTCTCCGAAGCTGGGAAAGATGTCATCGCCGTCGGCAAGATCCATGATATCTTTGCGGGGATCGGTATGACGGAAACCGTCTATACCCACGGAAACACGGATGGCCTTGACAAGACCCTTCAGATCGCCAAGCGGGATTTTACAGGTCTCTGCTTTGTCAACCTGGTGGATTTCGATTCCCAATACGGACACAGAAGAGATCCCGTCGGCTACGCGAAAGCGCTGAATGAATTTGACGCTTGGCTGCCAAAGCTTCAGGCGCTTCTCGGGCCTGACGACTGCATCATGATAACCGCAGACCACGGATGCGATCCGTGCTATGAGAAGACAACGGACCATACTCGGGAATATGTTCCATTCCTTGCCGTGGGGCCGTCTGTTAAAGCCATCAATCTGGGCACGAGGGAAGGCTTCTGCGACATCGGCGCCAGCTGTGCCGAGCTTCTCTCTGCCGGGAAAACCAAAAACGGAAACAGTTTTGCGGAGGATATCCTATGAAAAATGAAGAACTGACAAAATTCGCCTGCGAGGCAATGCAAAAGGCCTATGCCCCCTACTCTCACTTTTTTGTTGGGGCCGCTTTGCTGACAAAAAACGGCAAGGTCTATACGGGCTGCAATATTGAAAACGCCAGTTACGGCGCCACAAACTGCGCAGAACGCACCGCCATTTTCAAGGCAGTATCCGAAGGAGAACGGGATTTTGAGGCTATTGCCATTGTGGGCGGCCTTCAGGGTAATCTTTCCGGCTTTGCCGCCCCCTGCGGTGTATGCCGGCAAGTCATGAGCGAGTTCTGCAAAGAGGATTTTAAGATCATCCTCTTTGACGGCAGAAACTACGCATGCAAAACGCTGGGAGAACTGCTCCCCCTGTCCTTCAGCGGAGATAGCATTATTTAGTTTTTTCGGAGAAGTCCGTATCATCGGAAAACTCAACACTTTGACAGCCGGATAAAGCTTTTTGGAAAATAAAGGATTGACTTTTCCCTAAATATCATTTATACTATGCAAGCTGTTTGAAACAGCCGTTTATGGAGCAGTATCGAAGCGGTCATAACGGGCACGACTGGAAATCGTGTGGAGGTCAAAAGTCTCCCGAGGGTTCGAATCCCTCCTGCTCCGCCATAGTTAGGATTGCAATTTTTAAGGATTGCAATCCTACTTTTGTTTTAGAGACGTGTTTCGCCGACCGTCATAGATTGCTTTGTAGGAACCTGCGATCTGATCACACAAAAACAAGGAGGCCGCTTATGTTCAATTTCACGAAAGCAAATGGGGATAAGAACTGCATTCAGGATGAATCCGTGAAAGAGCTTTTCCATCAAAGCGAGGTTCAGGCAAACAAGCTCGTATCTTTGACGATGATGCTTCTCAGCGCGGGCCTTATCATTTCCTGGGTGCTCAACATGGCCGGCGTTTTTCAGCTTGATCGGCTGTTCTTCACAATATTTGTGTCCATAGCAGTTGTCTGCTTTGCAGTCGGAGCACTTGTCAATAGAAAATACCGCGGAGATCACCCAAAAATCAAGTATTTCCTGATGAGTATCATGATCATCGTTTGTGCTATGTTGGATGCAATACTATCATACAACATTGCGCTGCTTATCGTTTTTCCGCTGCTGCTCTCACTTCGATACTATTCTGAAAAATACACTCTTCGCATCGCCGTCGTTTCGGCGGTTGCCTTTGCAATCTCTGCCGCAGTTGGCTCGTGGTTTCAGCTTGGCATACTTGATTTGAATTTTGTCGATGTAGCAAACAATACCCAGGTTTCCGTCGGAGAGGACCTTTATCACGCCATAGAAAATGCAGGCGGCTTTGTGCGTTCGAAATATTTCCTCTTTTATATGTCTGAAGCTTTTGCGGCAAAAGTTCTGCAGTATGCGGTCTTTACCGTTATCGCCTATCAGATTGCAAGATGCGGGAAGAATATGGTTATAAAACAGGCAGAGATTTCTTCCGAAGCATCCCGGATCGAGAGTGAACTGTCTGTTGCCAGGAGCATCCAGGCGAATATGCTCCCGGTTTCTTTCCCTGCTTTCCCCAGCAGAGATGAATTCGACATATATGCTACTATGGCCCCGGCAAAGGAGGTCGGCGGTGACTTTTATGACTTCTTCATGGTGGATGATCGTCATGTCGGGATCGTTATGGCAGATGTATCGGGAAAAGGCGTCCCCGCGGCTCTCTTTATGGCAATTGCGAAAGCCATGATAAAAGATCATACCGAGCCTGAAAAACAACTTAACCAAACCTTTGCCAAGGTCAACAATCTGCTCTGCGAATCAAACAGTGAAGGCTTGTTTGTAACAGCTTTTGAGGGTGTGCTGGATCTTGTTACCGGTGAATTCATTTTTGTAAATGCCGGACATGAGACTCCGTATATTTGCCGTAAAGGAAAGACCTTTGAGTTATATAAGCTCCGCCCCGGTTTTGTGCTCGCCGGAATGGAGGACATGGCTTACAAGACGGCCAGCGTTACTTTTGAACCCGGAGACAAGCTGTTCCAGTATACAGACGGTGTCACAGAAGCGACAAATGCCGAAAATAAGCTTTACGGTCAGGATCGGCTGACAGCAGTTCTTGAGAAATATTCATCGAAAACACCTACTGAGCTGCTTCCCCTTGTTCGTAAGGATGTCGATGCCTTCGTAGGACAAGCACCGCAGTTTGACGATATTACTATGCTGTGCCTGGAATATAAGAAAAAAATGAATGCATAAGGACTTGCCAAATTCTAAACCGTGCAAGCAGCTTCACTTGCCCGCAGAGGAAACTTCACTTAATATTTTGACATTCCTATGCCGTACAATGAGAAGAACGCAATCGCGCAGCCCCGACATAACAAGAGATATGCGCGACCTGACCGTGAAGATGGAATACAAAAGAGGATAGTAGAGGAGAACGACCGATGAAAAGACGATTGAGATTTGCAATGCTGCTGGCTGCTGCAGTCATACTGATCCTGAGTATCGGCATGATCGCTTATGCGGAAGATGGCACGGAAATCACTTGTTGGGACGATCTGGAAATGCTTCTGATGGAGGGCGGAAGAGGCTATTTATCGGCGAATATCGACAATGAAGGATATGAGCAGTTCGATATGTACGGCGGTGATGTCATTCTGGACATGAACGGCTATTATTTATCTTACTGGGGACCTATCTGCAATATTAGTGAAAATCTGATCCTCATCAATTCCAGCGATGAACGAAGCGAAATCGATCTCGTGTGCGACCGGGCAGAGCACGGCGTTTACACGCGTGTCTTTGGAACTCTGGCTGCAAAAAATGTGGATATTTATATTTCCGATCTGGAAAATAACGGAAAGATCATTACCCTCGGCGGAGGATATCGCTACGGTTATCATGAAATTAATTCCGGCCTGATTGCAAACCTTGATAATGAGTACGGAACAATGACGGACGATCAGTTTATTGAGATGGTCCAAACAGGAACACTCCCGCAGTTGACCAGACAAAGCTATGATTTTGTATCCTGGACATGCGGCAAAAATGAAGTGACTTCTTTTGATAATATGGGTGGAAAAAAGACTGTGAGCGCAAACTGGCAAACCAACGTGCTTGTGACTTTTGATCCCGACGGCGGGACCTGTGATGTCACGGCCGCGAAGCCGGATAATGACAGTCGGTTCTCTGCTTTTCCGGGTGCGGAAAAAGAGGGATTTTGTTTCGACGGATGGTTTAACGGGGACGGAACACAGGTCACGACAGATACGGAATTTAATGCGGATACGACTGTGACTGCCGGCTGGTCGCTTGAGTCGACCAGGGCCGAGGCGCTTGCCGATTATATGAAGGCACAGGGATTCTGCCAGACAAGGATCGACCGGGTAACCGGCAGCCTGAACGGTGAAAACCTGTCCGGATCCTTTTTCTCATTCGGGAACATCTGGATGATTCTGTGCTGTGTGCTGACGGTGATTCTGGTAGTGATGATCGCAGTCATCCGTGTGAAAAGAAAATCGGGCAGGAAAGAATCCTCTTCGGACAGCGCATCCGAGGGACAGGCTTGAAATCCGGTCCCTATCGCGATATGACCTTTCATGACTGCTCATTGACAATTTCGAAAAAGAAACTGCCTTTGCAATAAAAATGGACCTGACAAAACTGAACTGAGTTCATCCCTGTTTTGCAAGGCGTGCATGAAGAAACGGCATGGTCGATTGCCCGACCATGCCGTTTTGCATATTCACTTGTGAGCCCGAATCGGCCCCGCTATTCGCACGAAAAGGGATTATTCCTCATCCGGGTAGGTGTAGACCTTGTAGTCCCCGTCAAAGAGGTCGTTGATCTCGCTCAGGGTCTGACGGACAAGCTGATCGCCGCCCTCATGGCCGGTATAACCGGAGGGAATAAAGGCAGAATAATGGCCGTGGCCTTCTGCTTTGGCAGTAGGCAGATAGCCTTCGGAAGCGCAGCAAAGCTGGACCAGGAAGGACTGCTCACAATACTGGCGTGCTTTGATCTGGTTTGCATAATCCAGGAAGAGCTCAAAGGGATCCGTCGCGAAGGCCACAGAGCCCATACGAATGACATGGACTTCCGTATCCAGAACCTGAACGCGCTCCTGCAGATCAAAACGGCGGATCACGCCCAAATACTGCTGGAGATTGGCGAGGTCGTTGAAATCCACATCCCGATCGGTTTCGCGGACGAAGTCCTTCACGGCCTTCACGGCTTTGTTATACTCCGTCAGAGTCGCGCGGCGGAGAGGAAGCTGGAGATTCAGCACACGGTGCTCAAACTTAATATCAGACTGATGCTCACCTACACCGTCTTCCCAGGCATCACGGACAGCGTTAGCAACGCGGCGTCCGGCTTTTCTCATGCCTTCCAGGTCAAACATGGAGGGGTCTGCCTTACGGACAGGAGGATTGTGACGGATCAAGTTCGGATCATGAACATCGGTATCGGGGTTGACCCAACGAACTAAATCAACAGGGCACTGGTCTCCTGCAGGGCTGCAGAGAGGAAGAACAAAAACATCTTCACCGAAGCGCTCACGGATCAGCTTTTTCGCTTCGCCCCAGAAATCGGGAGAAACAAAGAGACGGTGCTGGACACACTGAGCAGGGCAAGCAAGGTTGACCACAACACCTGTCAGCTTCTCCTGGGCATCAAAGCAATACATCAGTTCCACGCCGGAATCGTTGCCGCCCTCTACTTCCGTGAAGACTGCCGTGTTGGCATTGCCCCACATCTGAGCGGTGTTATCCGTATAATCCACGCGGCGGCCCATACCTACGGCAGCACGGTCAAAGGCATTGGCAAAGGAGGCCTCTTTACGGTTCTTCCAGGCTTCCAGAGCAACTTCCGCAGCCTTGGAGGTAGAAAGATCAAAGCCTTCCTGCAGGCTCATGATTTCGGGATTGTCGCTGACATTTTCCCGTTCCACATACTTCTGGCCGGGCTTTAAATACTGCTGAAGAACTTCCTTATCTGTCCGGAAGCCCTCTCTTGCATAAGCTGCTGTACGGCCGGAACCGCCGGGGCGGTAACCGGTATGGGTATGGATAGCACAGACCATGACCTTCCCGGGGTCCAGCCCTTCTTTATTGTCCTTCAGGAGTTCCCGGACCCGAAGCATCCAGGTATAGGTGATGGAAACCAGGTCGCAGGAAACCATAACCATCTGATCGCCGCTGCACTCCACTGCCATGGCAGTTGCCGTCAAAGGCTTTTCCACATACTGAGAAATACGCTCTGCAAACTGGCCTGCAAGGGAAATTTTCTTATTGGGGGTCAAGCTGACTTCTGCCCAACCGATTTTAACTTTTGCCATAGTTCTTTCCTTTCTTTCCATGTGTGAAAAAGGCGTATCTTTTTGATGCCTTCCTCACAAAATTCACAAGGAAATAATAGCCTTTTAGGTAGGAAAAGTCAATATTGACATTTAGAACTTCTCCTGCTAATATATGCCGAAGCAAAATATGAAGGAGGAAAAAACATGGATCGATTTGTTCCTTTTGAGAAGCTCTCCAAGAAAAAGCAGCGAGCGCTCAATGCCCAAAAGCGAGGAAGCTGGGGCTGCCTGAATCCCGTTACCCGCAAGCCCGAAAATTCCAGAGCGTACAAAAGAAAAACGGCTCAAAGATGGATGGATGAATCCAAATTTGAGCCGTTTTCTCTATCTTATGAAGCAAGAGATCCGTGAATCCGTGATTGCAGAATCTGCATATTTATGATAGAATCCTTAAAAACAAAACCCAAGGAGGAAACTATGAAAAAACTGTTAGCAATCACTCTTGCCCTGATGCTCCTGCTCTCTTTGGCAGCCTGCGGGCAGAAGGAAGCTCCGAAAAGCGAAGAAGGCACTGTCGGCGGAGCCTCCACGGTCAACCCCGTGCGTGAGCTGGATTCTCTGGAAGCTCTGAGCAAGGAAGCTCAGTGCGCTCTGGTCTGCCCCACAGGTGTGGAAATCAGCGATGAATCCTTTGCCATGATCAAGTCCGATACAGACATTGCTCAATACAAATTCTCCGCAAACGGAAAGCCCTGCTGTCTTCGCTTCTCTAAGGCAGGCATGGAGACGGATATTTCCGGAATCTATGTGGATGGCGGAACCCTCTTTGCCGATTCCGACAGTGAAAACCACTGGATTCAAAATGACAATTATATGGCGCAGCGCTGGTTCACGGTAGACGGACAGTATATCCTCTCCGTGGAAAACTCTCAGGATGAATGGGACTGGGCCGGCTTCAACGAAATCTACACCCAATTCTATGATTTGAAGCCCCTGACCTGGAATGCCAAAGTTGCCTATGAAGACTACAAAGCGATGACCGGAACCTACTCCAATGAAGCCGGGGATGCAAGTGCTTCTCTGAGCATCCGCCTGGATCATCTTTTGGTCACGGTTTTCTGCTATCCCGAAAACGCGGACCACTATTATTACGAAATGGATGCAAGCCTGAAGGACGGAAAGCTTGTCTATGACAAGGAAAGCGTTTCCGTTCAGGTTGTCCATGAGGACGGAAGCATGGATTTAGAAGAGCTTGAGCCGGCCGGTGCCGGATCCATTGAGATCCTGAGCGACGGAGCTTTGGACTTCTCCGGAGCAGCCTCCGAAGGACTGAAGGGATTGGTCCTGAAAAAGTAAAGAGAACGGAAAACAGCCTGGATCAAGGATCCAGGCTGTTTTTATCTGCTTTATTATCTGTCAATTTGCATGGGGCCAAAGTTCCGTGTTCCAAAGGCGATCCGGCTTGACTTTTGCCCGTTCTTCGTCCGTGAGCAGTCCCAGCGTTTCCGGGTAATCGTCCAAAGGTGTGGCATCCAGGTGGCGCCAGCCGCTTTCTGTCTTAACCAAACACCAGTAATGAGCACCCGCCTCGTCCCAGATCATCTGGACTTCATAGCCCATATATTCCAGGACTTCATAAAGAAGGCGATTATGGGAGTAACAGTTCCCCCGCTTTCCGTCATGGGTCACCAGAACCGGATTATAGCCGCCGTAGCTTTCGCTGAAATAAACACTGTTCCGAATAATATTCTTGAGCTCTACCAGCCCCTCATCCGTAGCTTCCACCTGAGAGGCATATTCCTCCGAAATTTCCCGGCTGGCTTCTTCCTCATACTCTTCCAAAAAACAGGTCTGTAAGGCTATTGCCGAATTCCCCGCAGAATCCTCTGCCCTGAAGACATAGAGGATCGGGCCGAGGCCATAGCTGACGATCGTCTCCGGAATGTAAAGCTCCGAACTGACCGGAAGCGCATTCCCGAAGGAATCATATGCCGTTACATCGGAGGTGAAATCATAGTTTTCCGGGATGAATTCCTCACCGGCCGTTCCGGTGTGCCGGGTGTGAAGGCCTTCAAAGCGGATCTCTCCGCTCTTCTGCCCCTCTTCCAGGTTTTCCAAAAAGGAATCCAGCTCTTTTTCTGCCGCTTCCGTCATCTCTGCCTGCTTTTCCGGATCCAGGGCATAGACCACATAAATCACATAACCAGAATCATCATAATAGACGGAAAGCGTAACGCCGTTTTTCGTATAAACATGGCCGCCGTAGAGCTCTTCATAAGCATCCCCGTAAAGAGCAAGAATCTCCGCTTCCGACATCCCGACACGGGCTCCCTCAATGGAATAACTGCTTTGGCCGCTTAGTTCAATTGCCGAAATATAGGGCTCCGTAATTTCTCCCGTGAGCTGGTTCTCCGCAGACACAGTCTGAACCGTAAAGCCGTCATAGCTATAGACTGTGGCGACCTGGTTTGTTCTGCAATCCGGAGTGGACATAGGAGCTTCCGTCTCTTCAAAAAAAGAAGGGTCAAAGGGATCTCCGGGGGAAAGAACAATGCCATTGCAGACAAAAAGGTATTCCTCCGGAAGCTCGGGGGCGGGAGTGGAAGCCTCCGGGACAGCCTGAGGCTCTTCCTCTGCCTCCGGAGCCTTTCCGCAGCCCACAAGCAGGCAAATCAATATGAGAATAGGAATCAGTTTTTTCATAGCTATCTCTCGGTAGGCTTGACACCTGCGCCGGCAAGGACTGTGCCCAGGACGCTGGCAACAAAGCAGATGAACATTGTAAGACGCACGGATGTAATATCAAATAGTTTTCCGGAAATCACACTGCCCAAAACAACAGAAACCACGGATGAAGTAAAGGCCAGGCTTTGGGCTTTCCCGGCGTTTTTCGCCGGAATGACTTCCGAAATGTAGTCCACACTTGCTGAGACATGAAGGGCATAAGAGGGAATCTGAAGGCTCACTGCAAAATAAAGCTGCGGAACAGTTCTTGCAATAGCCACAAAAAATGCCCTTACGGAAAAGAATAAAAATGAAAAGCGAAGAAGCTTCGAAGCCTTCCACTTTCTTCTTAAGAGAAAATATGCACAAAGGACCGGAATCTCAATGGCAGCGGTATAGCCCGTCAGGACACCCATGGTCGCCGTATCGCCGCCCACATTCCGAACAATATTGATCGTGAACTTTGAATAGGTCTCATAGGCGAAGAAAATGAAAATGCTACCCAAAAGGAGGAGGGCAAAACGGGGCTCATTCCGGAGGAAGGTAATGAGAGAATCCCCTTTTTCTTCCTTTCTCGCCGTTTTCTCCCGCATCTCGCAGTTTTTCAGCTGCCTTCCGATCACCCAGTTTGCCAGCATCTGAAGAAGGATAAAGGCAAGCAGAAAATAGGGCAGATATACAGGCGATATTTTTGTAAAGAGCCAGCCCAGAAAGACCGTCGGCAGAATGTAGCCAAAGGAACCGAAGGACCTGCCGACCCCGAAATTCATTCCGATTTCCGCCCGATCCGAATCGCTGCAAAAACGAAGAATCACAGAATACACAGCTACTTCCAATGTAATCAAAACTGTGTAGATCACGGCAGTGATCAGGTCATGCTCTGCGTGGATAAAAAGGACCCCCACAAGAAGCAATTCCAAAATAAGAACAGGAAGAATCAATCCTGCGGTGGGCTTGGAGGGATGCCCGTCCAAATAGGAGGCAAGAACCGGACCAAGGAAGGCAGCACAAACATTTCCCAGAGCCATAACGATCCCGAAGGTAAAATTGTCAAAGCCCAGTTCCTGCAGATAGATCACCGCATAGCTGCAGATCCCGCAGTAGGCAATCCAATAGGCAAGCTGAACAAAGGAAAAAGACGCTGTAAGGGAGCGGTGATGATTCATGGCTTGTGACCTCGCAAAGAGCAGGATAAAAGCGCTGCCGCATTATTGTATTCATGAAAGCCTGAGTTGTCAACGAAAAAGAACAGGCAGCGGGAAAACTGCCTGCTCAAAAAGAAAAGGAGATAAAGTTTATTTGGAGCCGCGGGAGGCTTTATCTTCATATTTGGCGTAGATCATGAAGCACATGATCAAAACCAGAGCAACGGAAGTCAAGGAACGAATCAGGCAAACGGTTCCCAATTCCGTGCCGCCCCGACGCAGGCCGGGATTCTGAAGGAAAACGGAAATTGCGGAAATAATCTTACATACAAGGATAATGCCCGCAAGGATATTGGTGTTTCTTCTGCCAAAATTTTCCGCAACGGAAAGGATGCAGAGGAGGCCGAAAGAAACCATGGCAGGAAGGATCTCCGCAACATTGACTACATTTCCTTTGGCCATGAGGACCATGGAATAGAGCTCCGCAACCGTCAGGGAAATCACATAATCCCGGAAAAAGCGGGCAGCGTCCTTCTTGCAGCCGTCGATCAAATAGACAAAGGCATTCAAAACCGCGCAAAGGGTGACTACCTCACCCAGACGGTAACCCCAGTTAATGGCATCCGAGGAGGAGAAAAGAATCCTGGCATTGGCATAAATTGCAAGGCCGAGAAGTATCATTTCACCAATCAAAATGGGAAAATACTTTTTATTGGACATAGAAGAAACCCCTTTCCGACTTTCTCACGGAAATTATAACGCAATCAAATAGAAAAGTCTATCAAAAATTAAGGATTTACCAGATTTTTCGGATTTCCTTCCAAGAAAGAACGAATATTTTCCGCTGATACTTCCAAAAGCTTTTTGCGGCATTTTTCCGAAGCCCAGGCAATGTGGGGCGTCAGAATACAATTCGGCGCATGAAGAAGCGGATTATCGGCGGCAATAGGTTCTGAAGAAACCACATCTGCGGCATATCCGGCCAACTCTCCGCGAATCAAAGCATCTGCGACATCCTGCTCGTTAACCACGGGACCTCTGCCGGTATTGATCAAAAACGCCGTTTTTTTCATTTTCAGGAGGTTTTCCGCCCGCAGAAGATTCCTGGTTTCCGGAAGAAGGGGGCAATTCACAGAAACCGCATCCGATTCCTTCAGGAGGGTATCCAAATCTGCATATTCGGCTATTTTCTCCCCTTCCGGCGTTTTTCGGCTTCCTGCTGCCAGAACCCGCATTCCCATTGCCCGAGCGATCATCCCCAGGCGTTTCCCTATTTTCCCGAAACCGATAATACCGAGGGTCTTTTCATGGAGGTCCACCAAAGGATGCACCGTATAGCTGAAATCCGGGCACTTTTCCCAATCCCCTGCAAAAACGGAATCACTGTGGGCACCCACATGAAAGCACAGCTCCAGGAGCAAGGCCATGGAAAACTGCGCAACGGACTCCGTGGCATAACCCGGAACATTGGTAACCATAATGCCCCGCTCCTTTGCGGCGGCAATATCCACGATATTATAGCCTGTGGCCAAAACGCTGATCAGGCCGAGATTTTTGCAGGACTCCAGCACCCGCGCAGAAAGGGGCGTCTTATTGGTCAAAACGACCTTTGCATCCCCGATCCTTCGGATGATTTCGTCTTCATCCGCCAAAGGAGAACGATCGTAAACCTGCAGCTCTCCAAATTCCTTCAAAAGATCCCAGTCAAGATCACCGGGATTTGCGCAATATGCATCCAAAATAACTATTTTCACAGGAAAATACCTCCGGGGAATTGTAGTTTCTTTCTTTATATGCTATGATGTCAAAAACAGGAAAGGAGAATATCCATGGAAGTGAAATTTCGCAAAAGCGTCGGCGGCTTCAAGCCCCAGGATGTCATGAACTATCTTCACCAATCCAAAGAAAAGCAGCAGAACGAGGTCATTCTTCTTCAGAAGGAAAATGAGGACCTGAAAAAGGAATTGGCGGAGCTGAAGGCTCAACTTGCCGAAGCCCTGGCTGAAGAAAGCAAAAAACTTCAGTCCCTGGCAGATTCTCTGAACTGATCCAGAAAGCGGTCAAGAAAAAACGCAGCGAAGGCTGCGTTTTTTCTATCTCTATCAGCAATAAAAATCTCTGATTTTCTTGGCACGGGAGGGGTGACGGAGTTTGCGGATGGCCTTATTTTCGATCTGGCGAATTCTCTCACGGGTCACGCCGAAAATCTGGCCCACCTCTTCCAGAGTATGGGTCCTGCCATCATACATACCGAAACGCATGCGAAGAACATCCGCTTCCCTCTCTGTCAGAGTGCCGAGAATTTCCGTTAATGCTTCAGCCAAAAGGGTGTTAGAGGTAACATCCGCAGGCCCCGGCTGCTTATCATCTTCCACGAAGGAACCAATGGTGGTATCCTCTTCATCACCCACGGGAGTATCCAGAGAAAGGGTGTCCGCAGCCGTGCGGTTCGCCTCAATGATCTTTTCAATGGGCAGATTCAGTTCTGCCGCAATCTCCTCCATGGTGGGTTCACGGCCCAACTCCTGGACAAGCTTCCGGTTGCAGCGGGTCGCTTTATTGATGACTTCCACCATATGAACAGGAACGCGGATCGTTCTTGCCTGGTCTGCAATCGCTCTCGTAATAGCCTGGCGGATCCACCAGGTTGCATAGGTGGAGAACTTATTTCCCTTGGTCCAATCAAACTTATCTACCGCGCGAATCAAACCCGTGTTGCCTTCCTGAATCAGATCCAGAATATGCAGGCCGCGACCGGCATATTTCTTGGCAATGGAAACCACGAGGCGAAGGTTGGCTTCCGTCAATTTATCCTTGGCAGCCTTGTCCCCTTCTGATACCCGCTTGGCAAGCTCGATTTCTTCATCGGCAGTCAACAAACGAACCTGGCCAATTTCTTTCAGATACATGCGGACGGGATCATCCAGGCTGTATTCCGCAGCCAATTCTACAGGATCGATCAGCTCTTCCTCGGATTCGCCCTCATCCTTCAGAAGGATCTCATCATCCAGGTCCAGATCCAGTTCCAATTCAGGGCTGACTACGGCAATCCCCATAGCCTCAATGGCATCATAAATCTGCTCGATCTTTTCCGTGGAAAGCTCCAGCTTTTCCAGCTCCGCAGTCAACTCAACTGCATTGATCGTGCCGTCCTTCTGGGCTTTGGCTACCAACCCACTGATAGGAGCAAGGATCTCCTGGTTTTTCAAGTTTTCGGAATTATTGTCTGGCATAAAGACGCTTCCTTACAATAAATTCGTTCGGCAGGATCTGAAAGGCACATCACAAAAGCGGCTGAAAAAGCCATTTGCCCATAGTCCCACTTATACGCTTTTATTATATCACATTTTGTCAAGTATGACAGAAGGTAAGTTCGTAATCTTCAAAAGCCGCAAAAATTGAGCTTCCCCAAAAACGGGGAAGCTCAGAAAATCCGAAGGTTATCTGGTGGACTCTACCTCTGCGATGGCATTGATATTCGCATACTCTGTGGCATTGAGCTTGGTATAATCAAAATCCGCTGCGCTGACCGTGCCGGAATACCAGGACTGGGACTCGAAATACTCCTTCAGCGTGGCATTGGTAAAGATATAACCGTGGCGGGCAAAAATCTCATTTCTGGCTATCATGAGGTCAAAATTGCTGAATTTCTGCAGTTCCGCCTTGGAATAGGTCTTGGAGGAGCTATCCGCCAAAACATAGCTGTTGGAGCCTTTGGAGGCCGTATCCGGACCGGGAGTCACATGTTCGCCGCCCTCTTCGGGAGCATTCGGATCCTTGACCGTGACCTTCGTCTGGGCCGTAAGCTTCTGACCGTCGGAGAGGGTTACCGTCAGGGTAACCGTGGCCTCGCCGGCTTTTCTGCCCCAGGCTCTGCAAAGGCCATTCACCTCTTCGGTGGTCACGATAGAGGTATCCGAGGACTTCCACTCCGTAGACTTTACCGTAACGCCGGAGGCAAGCTTTTCATTGATGGTATATTCAATCTCACGGTAATGCTCAATTGTGGCGACGGTTTCTTTCTTATCCACGGAAAGAGTATACTTTCCGGAAGGCGTTACAGGCTCGGTTTCCCCTTCCTGCTTTTTCTCTTCCTCGCCTTTTTTCTTTTCTTCTTCGGCCTTTTTCTTTTCTTCCTCGGCCTTCTTCTTTTCTTCCTCAGCCTTTTTCTTCTCTTCTTCGGCCTTTTTCTTCTCTTCCTCAGCCTTGGCCTCTTCTGCCTGCTTGGCCTCTTCCTCAGCCTTGGCCTTTTCTTCTTCCTGCTTCTTGATTTCCTCTTCTGTGGGCTCTTCCTTCTTATTGATGATCTCTTCTGCTTTCTTATTGATCTCATCCGAAACATTGGAAGAGGAAAGCAGCTTGACAACCTTCACGACACCGACACCCACGGCAAAAATCAGGACAACTGTCAGAATCGTCAAAAGTACGGTCATCAAGGTACGGCGAGCCTTTCCTTTCTTGGAGGCTCTTGAGTCCGTTGTCGTTTTTTTCAGTTTTGCGCCGCAATACTTACAAGACGCAGAATTATCCGGAATTTCCTTTCCGCAAATCTTACATTTCATGAATTTTCCTCCTATTGAGAACGGGTGAACAGGAACACGCTGCGGGAATAAAGCGAAATACGCCCTACTCTGCGGAGTTTATTATAACGAATCTTTTTCTTTTCGTCAATCCCATGAAAAATGCATCAGGCAGTTGAAGAAAGGCCTGCTTTCGTATATAATAGTTAGGATTAAATGCAAACGGAATCTTTCCGAAAGTCGGTGAATAGATGAACAAAATAACCTATTGCGTCCCCTGCCTTTTCGGTCTGGAGGGACTTGTCGCCCAGGAGCTTAAACGCCTGAATATGGAAGATGTCCGCGCAGAGGACCGCAGAGTCTTCTTCAGCGGAAGTGAAAAAGAAATCCCCCGGGCAAACCTGAACCTGCGCATGGGCGAACGGGTCATGATCCGCCTCAGCGAATTTGAAGCCCGCTCCTTTGAAGAGCTCTTTCAAGGAGTCAAAGCCATTCCTTTGGAGGAATTCATTCCCGCCGACGGCGCTTTCCCCGTAAAGGGTTATAGCCTGAACAGCCAGCTCCATTCTGTTCCGGACTGTCAGGCAATCGTGAAAAAAGCTGCTGCCACCCGTCTAAGCAGCGTTTACGGTATCAGCTGGCTGCCGGAAAGCGGAGCCCTCTATCAGCTCCACTTCTCTATCATGAAAGATAAGGTAGAGGTCTTTCTGGACTCTTCCGGAGAGGGCCTTCACAAACGGGGCTATCGCGCCGTTGCCAACTTGGCCCCTCTCCACGAAACCATGGCTGCTGCCATGGTGGAGCTCAGCAAATACCGGGGGAAGGAATTCTTCTGGGATCCCTTCTGCGGCAGCGGCACGATCTGCATTGAAGCCGCTCTCATGGCCCTCAACCGGGCTCCCGGCTTAGGCAGAGGCTTTTCCGCGGAAAAGTGGGCCTTTCTGAGCAAAGAATCCTGGCAGGAGGCCAGAACAGAGGCCTTAGACAAGGAATTCCGGGGAAATTATCGGATCCTCGGAACGGATATTGATCCCAGCAGCCTTGAAATTGCCCGGAGCAATGCCAAAAAGGCGGGCGTGGACAGGCTGATCAGCTTCCGGGAGGGCGATGCCTGCAAGCTGGAGCTTCCGAATCCGGACGGCGTCATCGTGACCAATCCCCCCTATGGGGAGAGGATGCTGGAGCAGCGGGAGGCCCAAGGGCTTTACCGTTCCTTTGGGCGGCATATCCGCTATGCAGACGGCTGGAAAGTCACCCTGATCTCCTCCGAGCCGGAATTTGAGCACTATTTCGGCAAGCAGGCCGATAAAAAGCGTAAGCTTTATAACGGACGCCTGCAGTGTTATGTCTATCTATACAGCGCAAAGCGCTTTGACGGGAGAAAATGACATGGAACACTACAAATTCTTCCAGAACCGGGAATGTGAATACTTCCCCTGCCACAAAAACGCGGACCCGGACCATTTTAACTGTCTCTTTTGCTACTGTCCCCTTTATGCTTTAGGGGAGCGCTGCGGGGGCGCCTTTCGCTATACGGAAGAAGGAACAAAAGATTGCAGTTCCTGCCTGATCCCCCATAAAGCGGAAAACTATGAGAAAATTACCGGCCGCTTTCAGGAGATCAGCGCGCTCTGCAAAAAAGAGCCTGCTCCCACAGAAAAAGGGAGTGTGAAATGATACAGGATCTTGCACCCAGCTCGTTTTCAAATGCTTTTGAGCTGCACCTGCCGGAAAAGGGGGAGCCTTTGCTTCTCTACCGGGGCAAGGAAGCGATTCTCTCCCTCCGGGACGGAGAGATAGTCCTTCCCAGACTGGGAGACTATCCCGGGATCCGGGCGGAGGATTGCCGCTTTGCTTTTCGGATTGACGGGAAAGCTTACGCTCTCTCTTTGATTCCCCCCGAAGAAATCCCAGAGGGTTATAGCCTTTATCCCTCCTCGGAATACCGGCATTTTGCCCCCAGAAAGGAGCTATTTGCCTGTGCCGCCGGCCACAGCCTTTTCCGCTGGTACCGGGAAAACCGCTATTGCGGATCCTGCGGAGCGAAGCTTCAGGACGCGCCCCGGGAGCGAGCGTTGGTCTGTCCTTCCTGCGGCAGCATTCGTTATCCGAAAATCTGCCCCGCGGTCATTGTTGCCCTGCGGGACGGGGAAAAGCTCCTGGTCACCCGCTACAAAGACCGGCCTTTCAAAGGGCTCGCTCTGGTGGCGGGATTTGCCGAAATCGGCGAAAGCATAGAAGATACCGTCCGCAGGGAGGTTTGGGAGGAAACCGGGCTCAGGGTGAAAAACCTCAGCTTCTACAAGTCCCAGCCCTGGGTCATTACGGATTCCCTGCTATTCGGTTTCTTCTGCGATCTTGAAGGAACAAGCGAGATCCGCCTGGAGGAGGACGAACTCAGCTATGGCGAATGGATGGACCGCAGGGATCTTCCCCCGGATGAAAGCCATGTGAGCCTGACTGCTGAAATGATGGAGTGTTTCCGCCGGGGGCAAGACAGAAAGTGAGATTATCATGAACTCTTTTATCATCAAAAAATTCATTAAAAATTACGAGGATACGGATTCCCCTTCCGTCCGGGCTTCCTATGGAAGAGTCAGCGGCATTTTCGGAATCTTGGGGAACTTCTTTCTCTTTCTGGCAAAGCTGATCATCGGCAGCCTTTCCGGATCCGTTTCCATTACCGCCGATGCCATCAATAACCTTTCCGATGCTTCCTCTTCCCTCATAACCCTGGCCGGCTTCAAGCTTGCTTCCAAACCCGCCGATGAAAAGCACCCTTACGGTCATGCCAGAATCGAATATTTCTCCGCTCTGATTGTATCCGTGCTGATCCTGGTCATTGGTGTGGAACTGGGAAAATCCTCCATTGAGAAAATTCTCCATCCGGAGGCCGTGGAATTCTCCCTGGCCCTCGTTCTGGTTTTGGTCCTTTCCATGGCCGTAAAATTCTGGATGGGCGGCACCTTGAAAGAAATGGGAACGCGCATCCATTCTTCCGCTCTGATTGCCTCCGGCACCGATTCCCGGAACGATGTGATCTCCACGGGCGTCGTGCTTCTGAGCTGTATTGTCGGCAAAATCACCGGGCTGCGAATCGACGGCTACATGGGCCTTCTGGTGGCGATTCTCATTCTAAAATCCGGCATTGATATTGCCAAGGAGACCCTTGACCCCCTGCTGGGTGCCGCACCCGACCCGGACCTGATGCAAAAGGTGACCGACGACCTGATGGCAGAGCCCCTGGTACTGGGTATTCATGACATGATGATCCACGACTACGGTCCCGGCCGTTCCATCGGCTCCGTCCATGCGGAAATTGACTGCAAGACCGACGTCATGGAGGCCCATGAGGCCATAGATGATCTGGAAAAGCTCTGCCTGGAAAAGCACAAGGTTCTCATGACCATCCACTACGATCCCATCGTGACCGACGATGAAGAGCTGAACCGGATGAAGGAAAAAGCCAATCGGATCATTCAGGAAATCAACCCCGAACTTCTCCTGCATGATTTTCGCATGGTCCGCGGAAAGGGTCATACCAATTTGATTTTTGATCTGGTCATTCCCTTCTCTCTATCCAAGGAAAAAGATACGCTTAAGGATGATATTCAAAAGCGCCTGCAGGAAGGCGAGGAAATGACTTATTATGCCGTGATTGAATTTGACCTCAAGAGTTTTAACCAAGCAAAAACGGAGCCTCAATGAATAACAGTTTATCCTCAGACAAAATTGAACTTTTTGAAAGCCTGAAAGTCAGCAGAGCCGTTGCAAAATTGGCAGTTCCCACAGTGGTCGGCAGCCTTGTGATGATCCTCTACAATCTGACGGACACGTTCTTCGTCGGCATGCTGGATGACCCCATTGAGACCACTGCCGTCACCCTGATCGCGCCTCTGATTCTCCTCTTTAACGCCGTGAACAACCTTTTCGGCGTGGGAACGGGGAGCATGATGAGCCGGGCCTTAGGGCAAAAAGACTATGAATCCGTCAAGCGGACCTCTTCCTTCGGCTTCTACGCCGCCCTCCTTTCCGGTCTCTTCTTTTCCATTGCCTCTCTCCTCTTCCGGGATCCCATTCTGCAGCTTCTGGGCTCTGGGGAAGCAGACCGGCAGGCTACTGTGGCCTACATGAAATGGACCGTGCTTTTCGGGGCAACGCCCGCCATACTGAATGTTGTGCTGGGGAATATGGTCCGTTCCGAAGGCTGCGCTCTGCACGCAACCGTGGGGACCGTCAGCGGATGCCTTCTCAACATTCTCCTGGACCCCTTCTTTATTCTTCCCCGCTATCTGGGCCTAGGGGCCGAAGGGGCCGGCCTTGCCACCTGCCTGGCAAACTCCGCCGCCTGCCTTTATTTCTTCGCCTATATGCTCCTGAAACGGAAGAGCAGTTTCGTCAATGCAAGCCCCTCCTATGCCATTCCCGGCCGGAGGATCGTGAAGGAAGTATTCGGCGTCGGCATTCCCGCGGCGATTCAGAATATTCTGAACGTGAGCGGCATGACCATTCTCAACAATCGGATGGCGTTTTACGGGGCAGAGGCCGTCTCTGCAATGGGGATCGCCCACAAAATCGCCATGCTGCCCATGTATGTTTCCATGGGGATCGGTCAGGGCATCATGCCCCTGGTCGGTTATAACTACGCCTCCGGTAACAAGCAGAGAATTCGTGACACCCTCTTTTTTACAATAAAAATATCCGGTGTCCTCGTGCTTCTTATCGCAGGTTCTTTCCTGGCATTTCCCCGGGCAATCATGCAAACCTTCATGGAAAACAAACTGGTGGTAGATTACGGCTCCGCCTTTCTCCGGGGGCTCAGTTTTGCCTCCCCCTTCCTGGCGATGGATTTTCTTGCCGTCGGTGTTTTCCAGGCTTGCGGATTGGGAAAATATTCCTTCCGCTTTGCCATTGCCCGGAAAATCCTTCTGGAGATTCCCGCGATCCTTCTTCTGGATCTTCTCTTTCCCATGTACGGAATTGCCTATTCCCAACTGATCGCAGAGAGCGTCCTCGCAGTCTTTGCCGTAATCCTTCTGCGCAGGATCATTCGGGAATGAAAGATCGTCTTCCCTTTTATCTTGAAATATCTTTATCAATAAGGAGTATTTATTATGCTGTCGCTACAAGAAGAATGGACAGGAAAAGTCGCAATCATTACCGGCGGTTCCATCGGAATCGGCAGAGGCTGCGCGGAAATATTCACAGAGGTGGGTGCCAATGTTGTCATCTGCGGCAGAAATGCCGCCGTTGGCGAAAAGACAGCAAAAGAAATCACGGAGCGGGGCTACGGCGTCTGCACTTTTTTCCAGGCAGATGTCAGCAAGGAAGCGCAGGTCAAGGCGCTTGTGGATTTTACCGTTGAAAAATACGGCAGGCTGGACTGCATTATCAATAACGCCGGTTATTATCCCGCCGAAAAACGCATTGACGATGTCCTTGAGGAGGATATTGACGCCGTTTTCAAGACGAATTTTTACGGTGTCGTCTTCGGCTGCAAGCATGCGCTGAAGCACATCCGGAAGACAAAAGGTGCCGTAATCAATGTGAGCAGCGTGGAATCCATTCAGGGTATGGAATCTGCCTTTGCCTACACGGCAACCAAAGGTGCCATTGACACCTTCACAAAGTCCCTGGCCATCGATGAAGCCAAAAACGGAGTTCGGGTCAATGCTCTCCGTCCCGGAAATATTCTGACGGAAATGTACTATTCCAACCTTTCCCGCGAGCCGGACAAAGAAGCCTATGAGGAATACCAGAAAAAGGTCCAGTGGTGGGGCCGAGGCGGACAGCCCCGCGAAATGGGCACCGCTGCCCTCTTCCTTGCCAGCAATTCCATGGCCAGCTTTGTCACCGGTACCACTTTGCTTGCAACCGGCGGCTATGAAATCGGAGAATCCCCGAAGATTCACCGGATGGAGTGGAACCAATAACTATCCACACATATAAACAGGGTGCGCTGCAAATCGGGAATTTGCAGCGCACCCTTTATTTTCAGTATTATTACATCAGCTCTTCGATCCGAATCTGCGGGAGGAGAGCTTCCATTTCCTCTGCGGTAGCCGTCTCGCTGCCCGGATGCATGACATGAGCAGAAGATATAGCCATGGATCGCTGACAGATCTCGCTCCATGAGCAGCCCTGCTCCGAATAATAAGCCAGAGCAGCCATCATGGAATCTCCGGCGCCGGTCTGCCCCTTCACGGGCACTTTTACCGTAAAGCCGCGAAGGACCTGATTCTCCGTGACGAAAAGCGCTCCTTCCGCTCCCAGGGATACTACCACCCGTTCGATCCCCCGCTCCACCAATTCCTTGGCGGCGGCGATCACATCAATATCATAATAGAGATGGCGACCGCAAATATCCTCCAGCTCCGACTTGTTGGGCTTGATCAGGAAGGGCTTTTCTTCAATAGCCATAAGCATCGGCGTGCCCACCATATCCATGCAGACCTTCGCCCCTGCGGCCTTCATCTCGCGGACCCAGCCGGCAATCAGATCATCCGGAGTTTCCGGCGGAACCGTACCCGCGAAAACGACATAATCCCCGGGATGGACCCGGCGGGAAAGATTGGAAAAAACGTCCTCAAAGGTCTGTTTCTCCACTGCACCGCCCCGCTCATTGATCTCCGTAGAAGAATGCATGGATTCGTCCATGAGCTTAATGTTGGTCCGGGTCGGGGTCTCCGACATGGAAAAAACCGAATTGATGCCCATTTCTGCCAGACAATGCTGAATATAAAGGCCGCTCTCCCCGCCCAGAATCCCCATTGCCAGGGTATCGCCCCCCAGAGCATGAACTGTCTTGGAAACATTGATACCCTTGCCGCCGGCATCCAGGCGGGTGCTGGAAACGCGGTTCGTTCCGTTAATCGTCAATCTCGGGAGGAATACGGTTTTATCCATTGCGGGATTCAATGTCACTGTTAGAATCATAGCCAACCTCCTAAGAAAAATGTTGTTATATTATAACGGATTTCCTGTAAAAAGGCAAGAAATTTTTCGTTTTCTCATACCTCTCCGACATTCAGGGACTCCAATTCCCCGGCATAATCAAAGGGAAGATCCTTCAGGAGAATTTCCCGCAGGAAACGGAAAGTTTCCTCCTCGCCCTTTTTTGCAAGAAGAGTCAGGATATAGCGGACCTTCAGGGAGGAAACCGGATTCATGAAGCGGGTCTCCCCTGCAATGGAATAATAATTCAGTGCGCCTGCATCCGTATAATTTTTCCCCAGGTAGGTTTTGCTGGCAGCGATCCGGTCCATGATCATCTCGGCCAGGTAACGGGGCGGGATCTCCACCGGATGATAGGCTTTCGTCTGGGGATCTATATCCGTCCAATATTCAAAATGGTGTTTGTTTCTTCCCTTGTGGTGCAGCCATGCCTTGGAGTAGCCGTTTTGTTCCCGTTCCTCCGCATTGGGACTGCGGGTACCCTGGTAATACTTTACCCCGGGCCAGAACTCCACGGGGGAATACTTGGAAAGGTCATGGGTCAGGCCCTGGTAGTAGAGGCCCAGGGCAAAACAGCCCTTCCGCACCAGGCGGCGGTGGTGATTCACTGTTTTTAGGTGGCCAAAGAAATTCATAAACTGCTCCTTTTCATGATTGCAAGGAAAAATAGGATTCGGTATAATAGCAGAAAAAAAGATGATTTGAGGGTTTTCCATGAAGATTTCCGAGCTTTTGGGTGTTCACAAAGGAATCACGAGTCTGGCAGGAAGCGGTGGTAAAAGCACCCTTCTTCACCTGTTGGCCGAAGAAGCCGAAGGCACTGTCATTCTCTGCACCAGCACCCACATGCGCCTTCCCGAAAAGTCGGACTATCCTTTCTTCTCCTCCGGGAAGGAGGAGCTCCCGGCTGCCCTGCAAAGGAACGGGAAAATCTATCTGGGCAGGGAGGAAACGGGCAGTGGAAAAATGATCGCGCCGGATTGTCCCATTGAAAATCTGCGGACTTTTGCAGACTATGTTTTCGTGGAGGCGGACGGCTCCAGAGGGCTGCCCATGAAGGCCCATCTGCCCCATGAGCCGGCGATCCCCTCCGGTTCTGACCTTGTCCTCTGTGTCCTCGGAAATTCCTGCTTTGGGCGGCCTGTCGCGGAGGTCTGCCACCGGCCCGAGCTTCTGAAGAAACGCTTCGGGGTCGGGCCGGAGGAAAAGGTCCTTCCGGAGCTGGCAGCAGAACTGCTCCTTTCAGAGTATTCCTTTGATAAACTTTTTCTAAACCAATGTGACGGGGATTATCAAAACGCCGAGGCTCTTGCCCGGCTTCTCCCCATCCCTGTGTATGCCGGGAGCCTTCTCCGAAGGGAATGGAGGCTCATCGCTCCCTAGAGTCGGAATCAAAGCGCAGGGCATAGCCGCAGCGGCGGCAAAGGTCCTCCGCCCTTTTTCTTCCGGAAAAGCCGTCATAAATGGCCTTTGCCCGGGGAGAAGCCAGGATATCCTCCATGGTCTTACTATGGAGGTTTCCCAAAGCCAAGCTCCCCTCGTGATCCAGGCAGCAGGGAACCACCGTTCCGTCCACCAAAACGCCCAGCTGATCCCGGAGCCCATAGCAAAAGCCGTCAGGCCCGTTATCCCCGGCAGCTGCCTCGGGCCAATCAAATTTATCGCCATAATTCAGATAGCAGTTCTCTGCCAAACGGTAACCGCTGCGCTCCCTGCGCCATTCTCCGGGAAAGGCCGCATGGAGGGCAGCTTCTATTTTTGCGTTTTGAAGATTGGCGCCGCCCCCATTCCAAAGACGATAGGAAACGATGAAGGGCCGCTCCGAAGGCAGTGAGAAACAGGAAGCCAGATAGTCCCCGAGGCTGAGAGCTCCGAGGGAATTTGCTTCAAAGGAATGAAGAGAAATATTCACTTTATGCAACGCCCCGGCCCCCAGAAGAATCGGAAGCTTCTCCCGGAAGAGAGTGCCGTTGGTGGTCAGAATGACCCGAAAGCCCACCTCTCCCGCGAAATGAAGAAAATCCTTCAGAAACGGATGGGAAAGAGGTTCCCCCATGAGATGGAAATAGAGATAATCCGTATAGGGGCGGAGCTTCGGGAGAAGCTCCCGGAAATCCGGGAGGGACATATCCGCAGGGGGCCGCTTCGTTCCGGGGCAGAAGGAACAGGAGAGATTACACCGATTCGTGATTTCCAGATAAATTTTATTGAAACGCATAGCATTCTCCCCCAAAATGATGCTGAAATTATAGCACATTAGCCGTAAATGAGCAAGAAAATGCAATGAAATTATAAGGAACATCTTGTACTTTTTACGAAAATGAGTATAATGGTTTTGATTAGATATTATAAGGGCGGGTGTTGGCTTTGAATCAGATCGGTTTTGATAATGAAAAATATACACAGCTTCAGACCGGAAAAATTCTGGAACGGGTGGAATCCTTCGGTGGAAAGCTCTATCTGGAATTCGGCGGAAAGCTCTTCGACGACTTCCACGCCTCCAGAGTCCTTCCCGGCTTTAAGCCCGACAGCAAGATGCAGATGCTCCTCACGATCAAGGACCAGGCAGAGATCGTCATCGCCATTTCCTCCTCCGACATTGAAAGCAACAAGCGCCGGGGAGATTACGGCATCACTTATGACACGGATGTCCTTCGCCTGATCGACGCCTTCCGGGATATCGGCCTCTATGTAGGCAGCGTGGTCCTGACCAAATTTCAGGGGCAGAATGCTGCCGTTCAGTTCCAGGCAAAGCTGGAAGGCTTAGGAATCAAGGTTTACCGCCACTACCCCATCGAGAACTATCCCTCTGACGTGGACTTTATCGTCAGCCCCGAGGGCTTCGGAAAGAACGATTTCATTGAAACCACCCGGCCCGTCGTGGTGGTGACTGCCCCCGGCCCGGGCAGCGGCAAAATGGCCACTTGCCTGAGCCAGCTCTACCATGAGCAGGAGCGGGGTGTCTCCGCCGGCTATGCAAAGTTTGAGACCTTCCCTATCTGGAATCTGCCCCTCAAGCATCCCGTGAATCTGGCCTATGAGGCGGCAACGGCTGACCTCTCCGATGTGAACATGATCGACCCCTACCATTGGGATGCCTACCATGAGACCACGGTGAACTACAACCGGGATATTGAAATTTTCCCGGTCCTGGAGGCCATCTTCAAGAGAATCAGCGGCAGCTGCCGCTATAAGAGCCCCACGGACATGGGCGTGAACATGATCGGCTATGCGATCTCCGATGACGAGGTCTGCAGAGAGGCCTCCCGGCAGGAGATCATCCGCAGATACCTGACCGCGAAGAGCAACAAGCGGAAGGGCCTTTCCGACGGAAAGGATATCAAGAAGCTGGAAGTTCTCATGAGTGAGCTGAACCTGGAGCCCGGCATGCGTGCCTGCGTTCCCCCGGCTCTCAAGCGGGCGGAGGAAACCGGCGGACCCGCAACGGCCATTGAGCTGCCCGACGGACATATCGTCACCGGCAAGACCTCCGGCCTGATGGGCGCCTCCTCAGCTGCCCTCATGAACGGACTCAAATATCTGGCGGGGATTCAGGATGACATTGTTCTTCTGGCTCCGGCGGTCATTGAACCTATCCAGCAGCTGAAGGTACAGAATCTGGGCAGCAAGAACCGTCTGCTCCACATTGACGAGGTCCTCATTACCCTGGCCATCTGTGCCGTTTTCAATCCTGCCGCAGATGCGGCCCTGAAGCAGTTGGACAAGATGCGGGGCAGTGAGGTCCATACCACGGTCATTCTCTCCAACACAGACGAAAGCACCTTCAAGAAGCTGGGCTTCCATGTGACCATGGAACCCGTTTACCAGAACGCCAAGCTTTATCACAAGTGAGGCTTACTGCAGGAATACCCTGCAGCCCAGTGACCATTTCCAATGAAGGAGGATTATATGGCAACTCCCCATAAGCGCAAGAAGCTTCCCAGGTGGCGGCGTGTTCTCCGCCATTATCTGCCTCTCATTTCTCTGATTCTTGCCTTTCTGCTCATCCTTGTTCTCCTCTTCTCTGCCGTCCGGGCGATTTTCCGGAGCATAAAAGGGAAGGCAGCCCAGCGGAAGGAAGAGACAGCCCTGGAAACCCGGGTTGAAGAGCCCCAAGAAGCAGAGCCGGAGCCTGTTGACTATGCGGCTCTCCGGCAGGAATACCTTGCCAAATCGGAGATCATCACCAAGAGTTACGACTATGAGGGCGCCATAGCCCTTCTCAATAGCTTGCCTCCCGAGGAACAGACCGACGAGGTCAAGAGCAAGCTGGAGCTCTATAAGGCAGAGGATGCCAAGCTGGTCCCCTACCGGTATATGGATTCTATCACCCACGTCTTTTTCCACTCCCTAGTGGTGGATAACGAACGGGCCTTTGACGGAGACTCCAAGGAGCGGGGCTATAACCTCTATATGACTACAATTTCGGAGTTTAACGCCATTTTGGACAGCCTTTATGAAAAGGGCTATGTGCTCGTGACGCCCCACCAGGTAGCCGGGGAAATCACAGATGCCGCAGGAACCCATTTCGGCTATCTGGAAATCCGCTTGCCTGAGGGGAAAAAGCCCATCATGATGAGCCAGGATGATGTAAACTACTACGGCTACATGATTGGCAATCAGGAGGGCATGGATGAAATTCCCGTCTTTGCCACCAAGGACGGAGACGGTTTCGCTTCCCGGATCGTCATCGGGGAGGACGGATATCCCACCTGCGAGTACATGGACAGGGACGGAAACGTTTCCTATGGGGATTATGACCTGGTGCCGATCCTGGAACATTTCTGCCAGGAGCACCCGGACTTCTCTTACCGAGGAGCCAGAGCTGTGCTGGGCGTCACAGGTTATGAAGGCGTTTTCGGCTACCGGACCAAGCCCAGCTACGAGGACGCTCTGGGCAGTGAGCGCTATAAGCAGGAATGCGAGGATGCCATCCGGGTCTCCAATGTGCTGAAGGAGCAGGGCTGGCTGATCGCAAGCCACAGCTACGGGCATCCCGCCTACGGCGAAATTATTGACGAAAAAGTCAAAATTGACTCCGACAAATGGGAGGATACAGTCCAGCCCATTGTGGGAGACACGGATATTCTTCTCTACCCCCACGGCAGCGACATCGCAGACACCTCCCATTACACGGAAACAAACGCCAAGTTTACGGCCCTCTATGAAGACGGTTACCGCTATTTCTTCAATGTGGACAACGCCGTCGCCTGGCATCAGCTGGGAGAGAACTATTTCCGTGGCAACCGGAGAGACCTGGACGGTTTCCGGATGTATCACTACCCGGATTCTATGAATGACCTGATCGACGCCTCGGCCATTCTGGACCAGGGAAGAACCCTTCCCGTGCCCTATATTTAATAGCTGCAAGGTGCAAGCTTCAAGCTGCAAGGCGCAAGGCGTAAGGTACAAGCTTCAAGGTGCAAGCTGCAAGGCGCAAGGTGCAAGCTGCAAGGTACAAGCTGCAAGGTACAAGCTTCAAGGTGCAAGCTGCGAGGTACAAGCTTCAAGGTGCAAGCTTCAAGGTGCAAGCTTCAAGATGCAAACTGCAAGGTACAAGCATAGTAAAGCAGCCATTGGGGTCATTCCCCAATGGCTGCTTTTTTCTTTATACAAAAAAGCCTCCACCCGGAAGAAACAAAGGCTCAGAAGGTGAAGGCTTTCCAGCGCACGCAGTGCGCCTCTACTTATGAACTTTAACATTCGGGCTGCAAGCCGCAAGAAGACGGGAAAGTGAGAAGCCGCATCTTTTATTCCTATTCCGCAAAGGGAAGGATCTCCGCCAGGAGGGCTTCTCTACCGTCGCCTTTTTCAGCGGAGAAAGGAATCACTTTTACGGACTCGGGAAGAGAAAGGGTTTCCCGGATTCGGGAAAGATTTCCCTCTATTTCGGACTTTTTGCACTTATCCAGCTTGTTGGCCAAGACCAAAAATGGACGGCCGGAGGCCAGAAAATAATCGGCCATGGTAATATCGTTCTCCGTGGGCTTATGCCGAGCATCCACGATCATAATCCCCAACGAGATCCGCTCTTTCTCCCGAAAATAGCGCTCCATAAGCTTTGCCCAGCGCTCTTTCTCGGCTGCAGAGACCTTGGCATAGCCATAACCCGGAAGATCCACCAAGTAAAGCTTTCCGTCCAAGTCAAAGTAGTTCACATGAACGGTCTTCCCCGGGGCCTCCCCAACTCTGGCAAAGTTTTTGCGCAGAAGAAGGCGGTTGATCACGGAGGATTTCCCAACATTGGACTTTCCAGCAAAAACAATCTGGGGCTTTCCGTCCCGAAGGAAAGCGCTTTCCTCCGCTGCGGAAAGGACAAAGGAAACATTATGAATGTTCATGATCTCCCCCGTCTTCCTCCGGACGAAGCAAAGCCAGATTCAGGACCTCATCCACATGAGAGACCGTATGGAAAGAGAGAGCCCTGCGAACATCCGGATCGATCTCTTCCAGGTCTTTTCTGTTCTCCTCCGGGAGAATGACCTCCCTCACACCGTGACGAAGAGCCGCCATGGTCTTTTCCTTTAAGCCTCCGATGGCCAAAACCCTTCCACGGATGGAAATTTCTCCGGTCATGGCAATATCGTGCCGAACAGGAAGACCCGTCAGAGCGGAAACCAGGGCCGTACAGACTGTAATTCCCGCAGAAGGTCCGTCCTTGGGAACCGCGCCCTCCGGGAAGTGAACATGGATATCCTTTGTTTTATAGAAATCAGCAGGGATCTTCCAGACATCCGCCCGGGTCCGTATATAGCTCATGGCAGCCTGAACGGATTCCTTCATCACATCACCCAGGTTTCCGGTAAGCTCCAGCTTTCCGGTCCCCTCTACCACATTTACCTCGACTTCCAGAGTCTCTCCTCCTACAGAGGTCCAGGCCAGGCCGGTAACCAGGCCCACCTGATCCTGCTGGGAAAGGGCATCCGGAATATATTTGCGGACCCCCAGGAAGGACTCCAGATTCTTCGGCGTAACCGTGATGCGCTTGGGAGCATCTTCCGAAACAAACAACATGGCAGCCTTGCGGCAGACGGAAGCCAGTTCCCGCTCCAGGTTCCGGACGCCGGATTCTCGGGTGTAGGCCGAAATGGCAAGGCGAAGGGCATCATCCGTCATCCGAAGTCTGGATTTTGCGATCCCGTGCTTCTTGAGCTGCTTGGGCAGAAGATGCTCCTTGGCAATATGGAGCTTCTCTTCATCTGTATAGGAGCTGAGCTCAATAACATCCATTCTGTCCAGCAGAGGACGGGGAATGGTATCCACCGTATTGGCCGTGGTAATAAATACGCACTCGGAAAGGTCAAAAGGAATCTCCAGATAGTGATCGCGGAAGCTGGAATTCTGTTCTCCATCCAGGACTTCCAAAAGGGCCGAAGAGGGGTCTCCGTGATAATCCATGCCCATTTTGTCGATTTCATCCAAGAGAAGGACGGGATTCCGGGAACCGGCCTGCTGAATGGCCGTCAGAATTCTTCCCGGCATGGCCCCGATATAGGTCTTGCGATGGCCTCGAATTTCCGCTTCGTCGTGGACACCACCCAAAGAGATCCTGGCCAGTTTCCGATTCAGGCTTCTGGCGATGCTCATTCCGATAGAGGTCTTGCCCACACCGGGAGGCCCCACCAGGCAGAGAATCTGGCCATTGAGATTCGGAGCCAGGCGGCGAACTGCCAAGTACTCCAGGATCCGCTCCTTGACCTTATCCAGGCCGTAATGGTCATCATTCAAAATCTTTTCGGCTGCGGCAATGTCCAGCCGATCTTTAGTCCTCTTATTCCAGGGCAGGTCCAGAACCGTATCCAGATAATTCCGGATAACAGAGCTTTCCGGAGAGCCCATTGGCTGCTTATTCAGGCGAGAGAGCTCCTTCAGGAGCTTTTCTTCGGATTCCTCCGGCAGATTCAGAGCCAGAATTTTGGACTTGTAATCCTCGCTCTCGTTTTCCTCGCTTTCCTCGCCCAGCTCTTCCCGGATGGCGCGAAGCTGTTCCCGCAGGTAATAGTCCCGCTGGTACTGGTCCATGGATTCCTGGGCTTTCTCGTTGATCTCAGACTCCAGTTTCAGGATGCCAAGCTCCTTTGACATGAACTTCAGGCATTTCTGCAGACGGCGGACCGGATGAAGCTCCTCCAGAATGATCTGCTTTTCCCGGTAATCAAAGGAGGCATACTGGGCCAGGAAATCTGCCGCAAAGCCGGGATCCTCGTTATTGAGGATCTGCAGAAGCAAGTCCGGCCCGAAACGTTCCGAAAGGGAAAGATAGTCTGTGAAAAGATCCCTGGCGGAACGGATCATCGCCTCGGTACGGGGCCGGTCTGCGCTGTAAGGAAGCTCCTCCACAGCCTCGACCCGCCCGTAAAAACAGGGGTCCGTCTGATGGACAGAGAGGATCTTTGCCCGGTAGAGACCTTCCGTGAGAACTCGGGTCGTGCCGCCGGGCAGCTTGAGCATCTGCTTCACCAGAGCAACGGTGCCGATAGCATAAAGATCCCCTTCTTCCGGGTTATCCAGCATGATATCTTTCTGAGTAACGAGGAAAATCCGCTGTTCTCCGGACATGGCCTTATCCAGGGCATGGGAGGAGACATCGCGGCCAACATCAAAATGAATCGTCATGCCGGGGAAAGCGGTGATCCCCCGCATGACCAGGAACGGAAGCCGTTCCGAACTGGGATTTGAACTCATAGTTTCTCCAAATCAGGCTTCTAATGCCTTTTCTTCTCGAACAATAGCGGGCGCTGTTCCCTTTCGGACACAGTCCGCCGTCACAGTCACTTTCCGGATGCTCTTATCCGAGGGTACCTCAAACATCACATCCGTCATAATGGACTCCAGAACCGCCCGAAGGCCTCTGGCGCCGATCTTTCTTTCAATGGCCTTCTCCGCAATAGCCTCCAGTGCATCCGGCTCAAAGACGAGTTCCACATGATCATAGCTCAGGAGGGTAACATACTGCTTACAAAGGGCGTTCTTCGGCTCCGTCAAAATGCGGACCATATCCTCTTTCTTCAGGTCGTCCAGGCTGGTGATTACGGGAAGGCGGCCCACCAATTCCGGAATAATGCCGAATTTTAAGAGGTCATGGGGCTGAACCAGGCGGAAAAGATCGCCGGTTTCTTTCTTTTTATGGCCCACTTCTTCACTGCCGAAGCCGATGGAGCTTTTATCCGTCCTTGCCTCGATGATCTTATCCAGACCGTCAAAAGCACCGCCGCAGATAAAGAGGATATTCTTGGTATCGATATAGATGAGTTCCTGTTCCGGGTGCTTTCTTCCGCCCTGGGGCGGGACACCTGCAACCGTTCCCTCTACGATCTTCAAGAGGGCCTGCTGAACACCTTCGCCGGAAACATCCCGGGTAATGGAGGTGTTTTCGCTCTTTCTGGCTATCTTATCAATTTCATCCACATAGATGATGCCTCTCTGGGCCCGTTCCACATCGTAATCCGCGGCCTGCAGGAGGCGAACCAGGATATTCTCCACATCATCGCCCACATAGCCAGCCTCCGTCAGCGTGGTGGCATCCGCGATGGCAAAGGGCACATCCAGAATCTTTGCCAGGGTCTGCGCAAAGAGAGTCTTGCCGCAGCCGGTGGGGCCGATCAAGAGAATATTGCTCTTCTGGAGCTCCACATCACTTTCCTGTGCAAGATAGATCCGCTTATAATGGTTGTAGACTGCCACGGCCAGAGCCCTTTTGGCGCTGTCCTGCCCGATGACATAGGAATCAAGAAAAGAAGCGATCTCTGCCGGAATGGGGAGATTGACCGGCTTCTTTTCCGGCTTCTTGGGGGCCTCATAAGGCATATCCTCCCCGAGAATATCCCGGCAGAAGTTCACGCACTGGCTGCAAATATAAACATCCGGCCCTGCAATCAGACGGCGATTCTTCCCCTGAGGCTTCCCGCAGAAGGAGCAAACAATTTCATTTTTGGCCACAGGGCTTACCTCTTTGTAATCACTTTATCGATAATACCGTATTGCATGGCTTCCTCTGCCGTGAGCCAGTGATCCCGCTCCGTATCGGCACAGATCTGCTCATAGGGCTTCCCGGTATTCTCCGCAAGGATGCCGTTCAGCTTTTTCTTCATAGCTGCAATTCTTGCTGCCTGGATCTGGATATCCGTTTCCTGCCCCTGGGTCCCGCCGGAGGGCTGGTGGATCATGATCTCCGCATTCGGAAGAGCCAGGCGCTTTCCCTTTGTTCCTGCAGAAAGCAGGAATGCACCCATGCTGGCAGCCATGCCGATGCAGATGGTGGAAACATCACACTTGATATACTGCATGGTATCATAGATGGCCATGCCCGCAGTGATGACGCCGCCGGGGCTGTTGATATAGAACTGAATATCCTTATCCGGGTCCTGGGCCTCCAGATAGAGGAGCTGCGCCACGATCAGGGAAGCCGTTGTGTCGTTGACTTCCTCGGAAAGAAAAATGATCCTGTCATTCAAAAGGCGGGAGAAAATATCATAGGAACGCTCACCGCGGGCGGTTTGCTCCACAACATAAGGAATCAAAGCCATGCTAATACCTCCATAATCATAACAGCGAAAGCTGCAAAAATAAGCAAGCGGCAGCAGGAAGAGCTCCCCTGCTGCCGGATGAAAACAAATTATTCCTTTTCGGCGGGAGCTGCAGGCTCTTCGGCCTTGGGTGCCACAGGAACTGCAGCAGCAGTGATCAGCTCGGCAGCCTTACGGGAAGAAAGATCGTTCTTGACGCTCTCAGCCTTAAGAACTTCCTTGACCTTTTCCACTTCCATCTTGTACTGCTCGGCAACCTTTGCATACTCGGCTTCCACTTCTTCATCAGAAACCTCGATCTTTTCATCCACGATCACCTGAGAAAGCAGAAGCTGAGCCTTTACATTGTTCTCGGCAACAGGACGGAAAGTCTTGCGAAGGCTCTCTTCGTCGCCGCCCAGCATTTTCACATAGTCCTTCATGGACATGCCGTTCTGCTCAACCTGATAGCTGAAGTTTTCAATTTCCCGATCCAGCTGTTCTTCAATCATGCTCTGGGGGATCTCCACCTTCATGTTCTCTACAGCCTTAGCCATGCAGGCATTTTCAAAGGCGGAATCAATTTCCTTCTGCTTCTCAGCCAGCTTGCCGCTGCGGACATCGGCCCGGAGCTCATCCAGGGTATCGAACTCGGAAGCATCCTTGGCAAACTCGTCATCCTTTTCCGGAAGAACGGTTTCCTTGACCTCATGGACCAAGCACTTGAAGGTGGCTTCCTTGCCGGCCAGTTCAGGAGTATACTGCTCAGGGAAAGTCACGAGAACATCCTTGCTTTCGCCGGCGGAAACACCCACCAGCTGCTCTTCAAAGCCGGGGATAAAGCTGCCGGAGCCGAGCTTCAGGCTGTAATTCTCGCCCTTGCCGCCCTCAAAAGCCTTGCCGTCCACAAAACCTTCAAAGTCAATGACAGCGGTATCGCCCATGGCAGCTGCCCGCTCCACAGTGGAGATTCTGGCGGACTGCTCACGCATCTTTTCGATTTCGGCTTCCACTTCTTCATCGGAAACAGCTGCTTCAGCTTTTTCTACTTCCAGACCCTTGTACTGGCCGAGAGTTACCTCGGGATAGAGGTCCGTAACAACGGTAACGCAAATGCCTTCCTCGACCTTCTCCAGGTTGGAGATGGAAGGACGGCCGACAGCCTTGATCTTCTGATCCACAACAGCTGCCTTATAGATATCAGGGAAAATTTCCTCAATGGCATCTTCATAGAAGACTTCTGCGCCATACATAGCTTCAACAATTTTCCGGGGAGCCTTGCCCTTCCGGAAGCCGGGGATGGCAATCTGCTTTTTTGCCTTGGCATAGGCCTTATTCAAAGCATTTTCAAATTCGGCAGAAGCGATCTCCACCTGAACCTTTGCCTGACCGTTTTCAGTTTCGGTGTTCTTGACAATCATGATATTTCCTCCTATAGAATGGCCCGCAGGCCTTCAAATACAATGCTCATAAAGAAGCTGTGGTATTATAGCAGAAAAATCCGAAAAAAGCTAGCACTTTTTTCGGATTTTCCTTTCAAACAGAGCTTTTTAATTGATTTTCAGAGTCTCCCAAAGGGAGTTCATATAATCCAGCATATCCTTGGGGAGATTCTGGTAGGCATAGCGATTGTACTGCTCCGCAAAGTCTCCCAGATTCGGATAGAGGATCTCCATGGCCTCCTCTCCCATGTCCTCCTGATAGGTCTCATTCTCGTAGACCAGGACATTGGGAGAAGCATAACAGGTATATTCCGCATTGGCGATTGCCGGAGTCTCCGAGAGCATATAGTTGATGAAGATCTCGGCAAGCTCCTGATTCCCGCAGCAAGTGGGAATACACATGGCATCAATATAGTAATTTGTCGGCTCGGGATAGTAGAAACGCAGATCCACGGTATCCGCCTGGGCATCTGCCATGGTGAAATAATCTCCGGCATAATAGGTGCTGATCGCCGCTTCTCCGGATTCCATCATGTTGAAGATCTCATCCATGACATAGCTCTCTACCAGAGGATACTGAGTCTGCAGAAGATCCAGGGCGGAATCCCAGACCTTTTTATCCATGGTGTTCACGGACTCACCCAGGGCATAGAGAGCCGTACCGAAGCCATCCCGGGGATTATTGAACTGCAGGATCTTGCCCGCATATTTCTCATTGAAAATAAGGTCCCAAGAACCGGTGTCCGCTTCATCTACCTGATTGGCATCCCAAAGGATGCCCACGATCCCGTAGGCATAGGGCACGGTATAGCGATTATCCGGATCGTAATAAAGGCCCTTGAAGTCGTCCCGGATATACTGCATATTGGGGATGTTTTCCCAGTGAAGGGGCATCAGCATTCCCTCATCCCGCATTCTTGCGATCATATAGTCGGAGGGAATGCAGACATCGTAGCTGACGGCGCCGCTGACCAGCTTATTATACATATCCTCGCAGGAAGCAAAGGTATCATAATTCACCTTCACCCGCTGGCCGTAGTTTTCCAGGTACCATCTCTCAAAATCCTTGACCGTATCCAAGGTCCCCTCGGAGCCATCCGAAATGTATTCGCCCCAGTTATAGACGTTCAGGGTCAAACGGTCGGAAGGAACCAGCACAATGATGCAGCCGATCAAAACAGCAAAGAGAGCCAAAAGGGATACCGCAAGGCGGCTGCCCCGGAAGAAGGAGGTCTTCTCCTTGATCTCCTCTACTTTCAGAATTCTCCGGCGGTGCCTCCTCTTTTTCTTCAGAGCCTCGGCATCCTCACCTCCCGCCAGGTTGGAAAGAAGGAGCATGGTTAGGATAAAGAAGAAAATCAGCGTGGCCAGGGCATACATCTTGGGGGTGACCGTCTTCTTCGTCATGTTGTAGATCCGGATGGGAAGGGTCTGGAAACCGTTTCCCTGGGTGAAATAAGAAATGACAAAGTCATCCAGAGACAGAGTAAAGGCCATGATCATGCCCGTCAGGATTCCCGGAAGGATCTCCGGCAGCTCCACCAGGAAGAAGGCTTTCAGGGGGGGACAGCCCAGATCCTGGGCAGCCTCCGGAATGGATTTATCCATCTGCTGGAGCTTGGGCAGCACCTGCAAAATCACATAGGGCAGGCAAAAGGTGATATGGGCGATGAGCATCGTGCCAAAGGAGAGGCTGCTGGTCTTCCCCAGCATCACGCCGGCGAAGACGAACATGAGCATCAGGGAAATGCCCGTGATGATATCCGGGTTGATCATTGGGATATCCGTCAGGGTGTTGATGGCAGCCTTGAAATAGCGGTTGCGGAGCTTATGGATCCCCACGGCCGCTGCGGTGCCCATCAAAGTGGAAATCAGGGCAGCGGAAACTGCCAGAATCAAGGTGTTCCGCAGGGAACTCAGGGTCACCTGATCGTGGAAAAGCTCATAATACCATTTCAGAGAAAAGCCGCTGAAAACGGAAAGGCTCTTTGCCTCATTGAAGGAGAAGAAAGCCAAAATAGCAATGGGGGCGAAGAGGAAAATGAGGATGAGGGCCGTATAAATACGGGAAAGGCGATTTTTCATGCGTCTTCACCTCCGTATGCGATCCGGTTCGTGAACCTTCTGGCAATTGCCATGCAGACAAGAAGGATGACCATCAGAATAAAGGCGATGGCGGCGGCAAAATGGAGATTCCCCGCCACATACTGGCCTTCAATGGCATCACCCAGGAGATAAAACTTGCCGTTGCCCAGTTTTTGGGAAATATAGAAGGTGGAAATGGAAGGGACTAAAACCATGGTGATCCCGGAGATCACCCCCGGCAGAGAAAGGGGCCAGATCACTCTCCGAAGGACGGAGGGAGGATTGCAGCCCAGATCCTTGGCGGCCTCGATCAGTTTCGGATCCAATTTTGTCATGACGGAGTAAATGGGAAGAATCATATAGGGCAAATAGTCATAGACCATGCCGATGACCACGGCCCCCTCCGTTCCGATAATATGGACATTCCGGAGGTTCAGGGCCGATAAGAGGTTATTGATCAGACCCGTATCCTGCAGGATCGTCATCCAGGCATAAGTCCGGATCAGAAAATTCATCCACATGGGGACCATTACCAGGGTCAGAAGGGTTTTCTGGACCTTGGGCGTGGAACGGGACATAATGTAGGCAAGAGGATAGCCCATCAAAAGGCAAATGGCCGTAGAGATAATGGAAAGCTTCAGAGAACGCCAGAAAATCAGAAGATAGGTAGGAAGCACCCGGATCGTTCCGTCTTCCCCGAAGGACTCCGTCTTTGCCGTGAAGAACCGGTTGATATTCTCCAGAGTAAAGGCAAAATCCCCATCCGTGAAGGCATAATAGGCCACAAAGGCCAAAGGCACTGCCACGAAGAGCACTGCCCAGAGGGAATAGGGAGCCAGGGCCAGGCGCTCAAAGGAGTTCCCGGCGGACTTGCGTTTTTTCATGCGCCCTCCTCCTCTGCTTTGCCCATCTCGTCCATTTCCATGCTGTAGGTGGAGTAGTCCCCGAACATACCCGAATACTCGGATTTTTTCATAACATGAATGGCGTCAGGCTCCAGAGAAATGCCGATTTCCGCACCCTCGGGACAGAAATCCGTGGTCTGGATCATCCATTTAAAGCCCTGGATATCCACAATGATCTCATAGTGGACACCCTTAAAGGTCACGGAGGACACGGTTCCCTGAAGCTCGCTTTCTTCCTTGGGAACGATATCCACATCCTCGGGACGAATCACCACATCCACAGGCTCGTTGGGCGCAAAACCCTTATCCAGGCAATCAAAGGTCTGGCCGGAAAAGGACACCTTCAGATCTTCCGGCATGGTCCCGTCCAGGATGTTGCTCTCGCCGATAAAATCCGCCACAAAAGCATTTTTTGGCTCGTTATAGATACGGGTAGGGCTTCCGATCTGCTGAATCTTGCCCCGGGACATGACCACGATGGTATCGGACATGGAAAGAGCTTCTTCCTGGTCATGGGTGACAAAAATAAAGGTAATCCCCGTCTTTTTCTGGATCTTTTTCAGTTCCTGCTGCATATCCTTCCGGAGCTTGAAATCCAGGGCGCCGAGAGGTTCGTCCAGAAGGAGGACTCTGGGATGGGAGATCAATGCTCTCGCAATGGCCACCCGCTGCTGCTGTCCGCCGGAGAGATGATTGACATTTTTCTTCTCATAGCCCTTCAGGCCCACCATGGAGAGCATTTCTTCCACTCTCTGCTGGATTTCGGCCCTTTTCACTTTCTGCTCTCTCAAGGGGAAAGCAATGTTCTCAAAGACATTCAGATGGGGAAAAAGGGCATACTTCTGAAAAACCGTATTGACATTTCTTTTATAGGGAGGAACATCGTTGACCGGAACGCCGTCAAAGAGGACTTCCCCTTCATCCGGGTCCTCAAAGCCGCCGATGATCCGCAGCAGGGTGGTTTTTCCGCAGCCGGATGGACCCAAAAGAGTCAAAAACTCATTGTCATAAACGTGCATGGAGAGATTCTTTAAAACCGCTTCCTCGCCGTCAAAGGATTTTGTGATGTTTTTCAGTTCGATAATCTTTTTGCTGTCCATAGGGCCTTTCCTTCTTTTCAATAAAATGGAATACACGGAGGATTCGGGGACAAAAAAACAGGCGGCGCAAAACTGCGTCACCTGTGAAAAACCGGAAAACCGCCCCTTTGAAAAGAGGGGTATTCTCCAAAAGGTTGGGTTTGAGAGTCTATATAGCAAAGATTACTTTTACTACTCTTATTGACCATTTCACAAGTTTGTGCAGGATTGCACGTGGTTTATAGTGACCAACTTATAAAACTTGAGCTTCGAACTCAATCAATAAGGCAACAGAAGTTGCCGCCGCACCTGCGGCTATCGGCATTCGACCCGGCTGTCCGTGTGGCCTCAGCCCTCAAAGACGGGGGCGGTCGGAATATCTTGCTTTGGAAAAGACTCAAAAACTTTTTCCAATTGAGATGCCTTATTCTAACAGCAAAACCTTGAAAAAGTCAATGCTTTTTTGAAAAAAATTTCGGAGGAAAGCCCGATGGGATTTCCTCCGAAAACGTTTTATTCTGCCTTGAGGGAAAGCGTGTCGCCTTCGGCGGAGAGGGAGATCGCCGAGATGGGGTGCTCAAAGGCATCCATGAGTTTCTCGGCAACGGGATCCTCCACTTCGCGCTGAATAAGGCGGCGGAGTTCCCGAGCACCGGCAGCCACGGAATAGGACTTCTTTGCCAGGTAATCCAAGGCAGAGGGCTCCCAGAGGAGGGAAATGCTTCGCTCCGCCAGGACCTTCTTCAAATCTCCCAGCATAATGGCGGCGATACCCCGGAAATCTTCCTCCGAGAGGCGGTTGAAGCAGATGATCTCATCCACCCTGCCCAGGAATTCGGGACGGAGGAATTCCCGGAGGGCCTTCATAACAGTCTCCCGGGTCTGGTCCGTGAGGCTCTTGCCGAAACCGACGGAGGCCTCCCGGCGGTCGCTGCCGGCATTGGAGGTCATAATGATAACCGTATTCTGGAAATTGACCAGGCGGCCCTGGGCGTCCGTGAGATAGCCGTCATCCAGGACCTGAAGAAGAAGGTTCATCACATCCGGGTGCGCTTTTTCGATCTCATCAAAGAGGATGATGCTGTAGGGTTTTCTGCGGATCTTCTCCGTGAGCTGGCCTGCCTCGTCAAAGCCCACATAGCCCGGAGGAGAGCCGATCAGCTTGGAAACTGAATGCTTCTCCATATACTCGGACATATCCAGGCGTACCAGGGAATCCACAGAATCAAAAAGCTCTGCGGCGAGGCACTTCACCAGCTCCGTCTTGCCCACACCGGTGGAGCCCACGAAAATAAAGGAGCAGGGGTGCTTTTTAACGGAAATGCCCACCCGGTTTCTCCGGATCGCCCGAGAAACGGCGGCAATCGCCTCATCCTGGCCTACGATGCGTCCGCGAAGCCGTTCCTCCAGAGTGCGGAGCTGTTCATACTCCCGGGCCTTGATTTTGCTTGCGGGGATCTTCGTCCACATTTCCACCACCTTGGCCAGGTTTTCCAGGGTCAGAGCTGGCTTCGGCAGAGCGCGAAGATTCTCCAGTTCCCCATCCAGAGTTATCATCTGGCTGCGGAGGGTGGCGATACGCTCATAATCCGGGCTTTCCTGCTCCTCCTGGAGAAGATCAAACTCCAGCTGGAGGTCCGCACGGTCCTTTTCCAGGGCAGCCAGGCGGTTGATCTGCTCGCTGTGGAGATTCAGATCCGAACAAGCCTCGTCCAAAAGGTCAATGGCCTTATCCGGCAGGAAACGGTCCGTGATATAGCGTTCGGAGAGGATAACGGCCTCCCGGGCGATCTCCGGGGAGACCGTAACTCCGTGATAGTCTTCGTAATAATGGGCAATACCATTCAGAATGGCGATGGCTTCCTCCAGAGAAGGCTCGCTGACTGTGACAGGCTGGAAGCGGCGCTCCAGAGCTGCATCCTTTTCGATATACTTCCGGTATTCCTTGAAAGTAGTGGCGCCGATGACCTGGACCTCTCCCCGAGAGAGGGCGGGCTTGAGAATATTAGCGGCGTTCATGGAGCCTTCCGCATCCCCTGCTCCCACCAAATTGTGGACTTCATCGATGACCAAAATGACATTACCCAGAGCTTTGATCTCCCCGATCAGGTTCTTCATGCGGCTCTCAAACTGGCCCCGGAACTGCGTTCCGGCCACCATGGCCGTCATATCCAGAAGATAAACCTGCTTATCCTTCAGCTTTTCGGGGACCTCACCCGCCACAATGCGCTGCGCCAGACCCTCGGCGATGGCAGTCTTGCCCACGCCGGGTTCCCCGATGAGACAGGGATTGTTCTTCTGGCGGCGGCCCAGGATCTGGACCACACGCTCGGTTTCCACTTCCCTGCCGATGACAGCATCCAGCTTGCCCTCCCGGGCCCGGGCAGTGAGATTCAGGCAGAAGGAATCCAGGAACTTGTGCTTTTTCTCCTTGCCTCTGGCAACGCTGTCCTTGCTGCCCTTTTCCTCCGCTGCCTTTTCGGCCGGGAGCTTTTCTTCCCTATTCTCCCCTTCCCGGGATTCCAGGGAACCGAAGAGGCGATTCAGGAAGGGGAAGGTCGCAGTGCGGCCCTCGCTGTCCTCATCCTCTTCCTCGGCAGGGTTGAGCATGTCTTCCATCTCGTCAGACATGGTCTGGAGGTCCTCCTCCGAGATGCCCATACGCTTCACGATATCCTCCACCTGAGGAATGCCCAGTTCTCTGGCGCATTTAAAGCAATAGCCTTCATTGGTGGATTTGCCGTTTTCCAGCTTGGTGATGAAAATGACGGCAACATTCTTTTTACATTTTGAGCAAAGGGGTGGCTTCATATTACGGTCTCCTATATAAGGAATTAAAAGTAAAAGTTAAAAAACTGCGTTTCAGCCCTCGAAGAATTCTATCCGGGAGCTCAGATCCGAGGGCTCCAGCCGGCTTCTGACGGAAAAGGATCTTTCCCCGTCTTCATACCAAAGGCCGGTCATATAAAGGCCTCCGGGAGGCACTGTGGGCCCCGCAGCGGTGCGGTTTCCTTTCTCCAGAATAGCGGTGATCTCCGAAGGGAGAATCTTCCCCTCTGAAACATAGACCAGGGTGCCGACCATGGCCCGAGCCATATTATAGAGGAAGCCGTTGGCCGAAACCCGCAGGACCAGGAGCTCTCCGCTCCGTTCCACCTCGCAGGAAAAGACCCGGCGGACCGTGGACTTCACATCCGTTCCGAGACTGCGCATGGCAGCAAAATCGTGGGTCCCCAAGAATTGAGCGGCCGCTTCTGCCATAAGCTTTTCATCCAGGGGGGCGGGAACCTGCCAGGCCCGGTTGATATAAAAGGGGTCCCGAACCCGGGAATTGTGGATGAGATAGCTGTATTCCTTGCGGACACATGAGCCGATGGCATTAAAGTTCTCCGAAACTTCAAAAGCCCGGACCACGGCAATATCGTTGGGCAAATGGGTATTCATGGCATAGGGGATGCGGTCTGTGGGGATCCGGGACTCCGTGCGGAAATTGGCAAGATAACAGCGTGCGTGGACTCCCGCATCCGTTCTGCCGCAGCCGGTAAGCTTGCAGGGCTCTCCCGTCAGCATGGAGATAGCCCGCTCCAGGGTGGCCTGGACCGTGATCTCCGTCTTTTGCGTCTGAAAGCCATGGTAGGCGGAGCCTTCATATTTCAGAATTAAAGCAATATTTCTCATAGCAGACAATTGATAACGGATCCTTCATCCGCTGCGGCAGGAGAAGCCTCCGGCGCGCTGCGACGGTTCTTTCAGACGGGAACACAGGGTGGAACTTCTATATCCGATTCAGGAGGATGACGGCCGCCAGAAGGGCCGCTCCCAGGCAGAGAGCAAAGGCGTCTCCCGCCTTCATATGGAGTGTCTTCATTCGGGTCCTCCCCTCGCCTCCGTGGTAGCAGCGGCATTCCATGGCCGTGGCCAGTTCGTCAGCCCGGCGGAAGGCGGAAAGAAAGAGAGGTACCAGGACCGGGATCAGGGCCTTGGCCCGATGGGTCAGACTGCCGGTTTCAAAGTCCGCGCCTCTGGCCTTCTGTGCGGAAATGATCTTATCCGTTTCCTCAATGAGAGTGGGAATAAAGCGAAGGGCAATGCAGATCATCATGGAAAGCTCATGGACCGGGAATTTCAGCTTTTTCAAGGGATTCAGCAGGCACTCCATGCCATCCGTCAGAGCTATGGGCGAGGTGGTATAGGTCAAAAGGAAGGTCCCCATGACCAGAAAAATGATTCTGGTAACCATAAAGAAGGCCGTGCGAAGTCCCTCTTTGGTCACACGGAAGATCCACCAAGACCAAAGCTCTTCTCCTGGGGTATAAAAGGCATTCAGAACACCGGTCAGAACGATGATGATGATCAGAGGCTTCAGGCCCTTCAGAAGGGCCTTCAGCTTGATTCTGGACAGGAGAATGGCCGAAACCAGAAAGGCAAAAACGATGCCATAAGAGAGATAACCCTTTGCCAGGAAAAGAACAACGATATAAAGAATGGTCAAAAGGAGCTTTGTCCGGGGGTCCAGGCGATGGACGGGAGTAGTTCCGGGGAAAAACTGGCCCAGAGTGATATCCTTCAGCATAGGACATCCTCCTTTCCGGACGGGGCGGCGGCAAAAGCAGGGCTTTTCCCACCCTCGGGGCTGTCCTTCAGGGCGAGAAGGGCTGCTGCTGCCTGCTCCACGGTATACACAGAGGGATCCACAGGGAGGCCCAGCTCCTTCAAGCGAAGAAAGAGGCGGGTGATCTCCGGGATATCCAGGCCGATTTCGGCCAATTCCCGGGCATGGGCAAAGACCTGGCCGGGACTTCCCTGTAAAAAGGCTTCCCCGTGATTCAGGACCAGAATACGGTCTGCATAGCGGGCAATCTGCCCCATGTCATGGGAAACGATCACCATGGCACAGCCGGACTCTTGCCGGTAAGTATCCAGATTCTTCATGATATCGGCAGAGCCCGCAGGGTCCAGGCCCGCTGTCGGTTCATCCAGAACCAGAACCTCCGGTTCCATAGCCAGGACACCCGCAATGGCTGCCCGGCGTTTCAGACCGCCGGAGAGGTCAAAGGGAGACATGGAGAGCATATCAGATCCGAGCCCCACCAGGGAGGCGGCATGCCGCACCCGGCGCTCAACTTCCTCCCGGGACAGGCCCATGTTTCCGGGGCCGTAGGCAATATCCTGAAAAACCGTTTCTTCAAAAAGCTGATATTCCGGATACTGGAAAACAAGGCCCACATGTGAGCGGGCTTCCTTACGGACGGCAGCACTCTCGTTGATATCCTTCCCGTGAAGGAGGACCTTGCCGGAGCTGGGAAGCAGAAGCCCGTTCAAATGTTGGATGAGGGTGGACTTTCCGGATCCGGTATGGCCGATCAAACCCAGACATTCCCCCGGGAAGACTTTCATATTCAATTTCCGAATGGCGGTATGCTCAAAAGGAGTTCCCACGGAATAGACATGTGTCAGATCCAGGGTGGAAAGAATGGGATTCATGGGCAAGTATTCCTATCAAAAAAGCATAAAAGGGGCCTGACAGTCCCCCTCGCGAAGGGTTATTTTCCGAACTGCTTTCTCAAAAGCGCAGCGCAGTCCTCCTCGCTCAGGGCATCCAGGGGAAGGGATTCCCCCGCCTGATTGAGGGCATAAAGAAGCGCCACCGTATCCGGGACTTCCAGGCCCAGGCTGCGGAGCAATTCCACTTCTGAAAAAACCTTTTTAGGGCTGCCGTCCAGAGCAATTTTCCCCTTGTTCATAACAAGGACCCGCTCTGCCTCAGCGGCCTCTTCCATGTGATGCGTGATCAGGACCACCGTGATTCCCTTCCGGTGAAGGGTATGCAGGATGGTCATAATATCATGCCGGCCCTGGGGATCCAGCATGGCCGTTGGCTCATCCAGAACAATACAGCGGGGCTGCATAGCCAAAACGCCCGCAATCGCCACCCGCTGTTTTTGTCCGCCGGACAGAAGATGTGGCGCATGCTCCCGGTATTCCTCCATTCCCACCAGCTTCAGGGCTTCATCAACACGCCTGCAGATCTCTTCGGAGGGGACACCGAGATTCTCCGGGGCGAAGGCCACATCCTCCTCAACCAAATTGGCAACAATCTGGTTGTCCGGGTTCTGGAATACCATTCCGCAGGCCTTTCGGATCTGAAAGAGCATATCCTCATCTCGGGTATCCATCCCGTAAACACAGACGCTGCCTCCGCTAGGCAGGAGAATGGCATTCATCTGCCGGGCTAATGTGGATTTTCCGCACCCGTTGTGGCCGAGGATGGCGGTAAAACTCCCCTCTTCAATCTTCAGATTCAAATCCGAAAAGAGCTCGGGATAGGTCCTATGCTCATCCGATGGATAGGAAAAAGTCAGATTGTGAAGGCTGATTGCTTCCATACTTCCTCCTCAGGGTTTCGCCAGCCAACGCCCCGTTGCCCCACAGGGCAGCGTGAGACCGGAATCCCGGACGGGAAGCCCCAGTTCATCTGAGAAGCTTTTCCCACCGAACTTTTTGCTGAATATGGATTCCATAATATAGCTGAGCACCGACGGAGCAAGCCCCGTGGTATAGGAATTGATAATCACGAAAAGGGGCTTGTCCGAAAGGACCTTGGACACCAGCTCCACAAAGGGATAGAGATTCTCCTCCAGCTTCCAGATCTCACCGGAAGGTCCGCGCCCGTAGGAGGGCGGATCCATGATAATGGCATCATAGCGGCGTCCGCGGCGGATCTCCCGCTCCACAAATTTGCTGCAGTCATCCACGATCCACCGGATCGGTGCGTTTTCAAGACCGCTGGATTTTGCATTTTCCTTGGCCCAGGCCACCATACCCTTCGCTGCATCCACATGGCACACAGAGGCACCCGCGGAGGCAGCCGCCACTGTGGCCGCTCCTGTGTAGGCAAAGAGATTCAGAACGGAAATCTCTCTCCCTGCCTTTTTGATCTCTTCCCGGATAAAGTCCCAATTGGCAGCCTGTTCCGGAAAAATACCGGTATGCTTAAAGTTCATGGGCTTTACATTGAAAGTCAGATCCCGATAGCGGACCGTCCAATGCTCCGGCAGATGTTTCCGCTCCCAGCTGCCGCCGCCTGTGGAAGAACGGGAATAGCAGGCGTCATAACGCCGCCAAAGGGGATTTGTTTTCTCTGTCGTCCAAATCACCTGGGGATCCGGGCGGATCAGGATATAATTCCCCCACCGTTCCAGCTTTTCGCCGGAAGATGTATCCAGAATCTCATAATCCTCCCAGTTTTCCGCTCTCCACATAGTCTCTTTCTCCGTTAATTATTCTTCTTTTTTTCCTCTTCTTCCAGCTTCTCCAACTCTTCCTCGATGAGTTCATCCAGGGTCTTCGGCTTTACCGTTTCCGTGTGGATGGGACAATCCTGGTCATAACGGGTCGTTGAGGGACTGGAAGCCTTATAATAGCCCTCCGGCTGATTGGTAATGAAATTATATTCTTCGTCCTGAACGGTAACGCCTTCCTTCAGGAACTTTCTCGTCACATTGAGGAGGCCCAAATTTCTCAGGGAATAGGGCGCCTTCTCGTAGCAATAGGAGGTGGCACGAAGCCCGGACTCGCCGCAAAGCGTTACCATCTTGTGGCAATCGCATTCTTCCGTCGGCACATCTTCCAGGCAAAGATACGCCGTGACCTCCCGATCCCCTCTCGGATCCGCATGGCAGGCATCCGTGCAGAGCTTGCCGCTGTCGCGGCAGAAACTGCACTCCACCAAATTACTTGGCTTATCAAAATCTTCATAGCTAAGGCCGGAGTGGATCTCTGCCATAATATCATGCCAGATATGGACGGCAATGCTGCCCTCGCCGTCAACCCGCTCAATGGATTCAGGGGTATCATAGCCCACCCAGCAGAGGGCGGTGTAATAGGGCGTATAGCCTCCGAACCAGCTATCGCAATCGTCATCCGTGGTACCGGTCTTTCCCGCCACGGGCATATTATCCAAAGCTGCCCCGGTCCCGGTTCCGGTGAGAACCGTCTCCTCCATCATTTCCGTCAGATAGTAGGCATTCTTTGCGCTGAGGGCTCTGTTGTCCTCCTGCTCGTTGTAAAGAAGGACATTCCCTTCCTCATCCGTAATCTTTGTATAGGTTCTGCCGGTACGGTAAACGCCGTCATTGGCAAAAGCCGCATAGGCCTCCGTCAATTCCTTCAGCGTACAGCCGTATGCCAGGCTGCCCATGCCCATGCCCCAGGACGTCAGGTCCGTGAGATTATCCCTGTTTTCCACAAAGGTGGAAATATGCAGGTTATCTCTGGCATATTCAAAGCAGGTCCTTGCCGTCATGGTGTCCACCAGGGAAACAGATATGGTGTTCAAGGACTTGGCAACCGCTTCCTTCATGTTTACAAGGCCGCGGTAGATGCCGTCAATATTGGGAGGCCAGCAAGCCGTATCCGTGAAACGGGAAGGCACATCATCCATCGTGCTGATGGGGGTGATCAACCCCTCATTCAAAGCAGCGGCATAAACGGTAACAGGCTTGAGCACAGAGCCCGGCTCCAGCTTGCTCTGGGTTGCACGGTTCCAAACCAGGCTTCCTTCCTTTTTGCCGGTACCGCCAATAACGCCCACGATATCTCCGCTCTCATTATCGATCACCATCATGGCGCTCTGCAATTGCTGGGCACTCTTTGTGGCGGGGAAGTTTTCCTCATCCGTGTACTGTTTTTCCAAAAGGTTCTGAATTTCCGTGTTCACAGTCGCATAAATTCTGTAACCGCCGGAGGTCAGCATTCTGTTGGCTTCCTGATAGGAAAGATTATAGGTTTCCTCCAAATCGGAGATCACCTCACGGACGACCTCATCCACAAAGTAGGAATAGATTCCATACTCGCCTTCCGATCTTGTCCCCTCGGCAGATGAAGTGAAAACTAACTCCTGATTCTTCGCGGCTATCATCTCTTCCTCCGAGATATAGCCCTGGTCGCACATGGCCTGAAGAATGATCCTTTCTCTCTTTTTGTTGTTTTCAGGAAAAACATAAGGATCATAGAGGGACGGGTTATTGGTAATACCGATCAGGCTGGCGCACTCTGCCAGAGATAATTCGGACACGTCCTTTCCGAAATAGTGCCGTGATGCGCTCTGGACACCGTACTTTCCTTCGCCCAGATAGATGGTGTTGAAATACATTTCCAGAATATCGGACTTTTCATAATCCTCTTCCAAGCGGAGAGCGCGATACATTTCCGTCAGTTTTCTATGGACGGTGACATCGTTTTCACCGGTCAGATTCTTCACCAACTGCTGAGTGATTGTGGATCCGCCAAAAGAGGACTTTCCGATAAACATACTGGCGCAGGCCTTGATCGTCCGAAGCCAGTCAATGCCCTCATGGTCAAAGAAACGCTTATCCTCGATGGAAACGCAGGCGAAAGACAGCTCGTTGGGAATATCCGAATAGTCCACCCATTCCCGGTCTTCACTGGCATAGAGGCGCTGAATTTCTTCCCACTCACCGGTTTTTTTATTCTCTGCGAGAATAATGGATGTTTTGGAAAGATCGTAATCCTCCAAAACCAGGGTATCCTGGGACTTTACATCCGTCCGGACCCAGTTATAAAAATAGACGGCAAAAAGGATAAAAGCTACTGCGCAGACAAGGATAGCAGTACCCAAAACTGCGAAGAATTTCCCCGCAAAGGTTTTTTTCTTACGTTTGTTTTCCATCACGGACCCTCCAAACAAAGCAATAACTAGGGAGTGTATACAACTTCAATTTTATATTATAGCACTTCTGTCAAGAATTCTTCAAGGTTCGGACAAAGGAATTCAAGGCTGCAGCGAAAGTATCCCCGGAAAGCTATTTCCCTTGCGATTTTCCTGCAGAACTGCTATACTGCTATTTGAAAACAAGGAGGACTAAAACGATGAAAATTGCGGTAACTTATGAAAACGGAGAAGTCTTTCAGCACTTTGGAAGGACCAGGACATTTAAGATCTATGACATTGCAGGAGAAAATATCCTCTCCTCGGAAATCCTGGACTGCGGAGAAACAGGGCACGAAGCCCTGGCTGAGCTGTTAAGCGAGAATGAAGTGGATGTCCTGATCTGCGGCGGCATGGGAAGCGGCGCCCAGGCTGCTCTCACGGATACCGGTATCCGGATCTGTTCCGGAGCAAGCGGGAATGCGGACGGTTCAGTGGAAGCTTTTCTGCGGGGAGAACTCAGCTCCGAAGGCGTAAACTGTGATCATCATGAAGAAGGTTCCGGCTGCAGCGGCCACTGCGGGGGCTGCCACGGCTGCCATCCCATGATGGAAGGCAAAAATGTGGGGAAAGCCGTCAAAGTCCATTACCAGGGTACCTTTAACGACGGAACACAGTTTGATTCCTCTTACGAACGAGGTGAACCTCTCAGCTTCATCTGCGGAGCGGGCATGATGATCCCCGGCTTTGATCAGGCAGTCGCTCTGATGGAAGTGGGTGAAATCATGAATATTCACCTATCCCCCGAAGATGCTTACGGCCCTTCCGATCCGAATGCCATCTTTACGGTGGAGACCTCCATGGTCCCGGGTTCCGAAGATCTTAAAGTAGGACAGAGGGTATATCTGACAGACGGGAGCGGCCGTCCCCTTCCCGTTCTTGTTACCCAAAAAGAAGGAGAAAGCATCACCTTTGATGCCAACCATGAAATGGCAGGAAAGGAACTCAATTTTAAAATTGAGCTTTTGGAAGTCTCCGAGTAAAAAGGGCATAAAAATATCCCGGTTCCAGAAAGGACCGGGATATTTTTTATGCTGCTCTCACCGATCTCCGCAAAGAACAGTGAGACGAAGAAAATTAAACAAGTTCAATAACTGCTTTTTCGGCTGCATCGCCGCGACGAAGAGTAGTTCTGGTTACACGGGTGTAACCGCCCTTGCGCTCTGCATACTTGGGAGCGATTTCGTCAAACAGCTTCTTTGCAACATCTTCCTTGGTAACAAAGGCAAGAGCTCTGCGATAGTTGGCAAGGCCGCCCTTTTTGGCCAGGGTGATGAGCTTTTCAACAACGGGCTGAACTTCCTTGGCACGGAAAAAAGTGGTTTCAATCTTGCCATAGGAAAGCAGGTCAGTTGCGAGCTGGCGGAGCAGAGCCTTTCTCTGTGTGCTGGTCTTACCCAGTTTGCGTGTTCCGTACATAATTCATTTACCTCCAAAAGCTTACTGCTCGGAATCTTTTTCTTTGGACTCTTCATTGGCGAGGCTCAGGCCCATCATGGCGAGCTTATTCTGAACCTCTTCGAGGGACTTTCTGCCCATATTGCGGACCTTCATCATTTCGTCGCTGGTCTTGGAAATCAAGTCCTCAACGTTGTTGATATTGGCACGCTTCAGGCAGTTAAAGCTACGAACGGACAGATCCAGCTCTTCAATCGTGAGCTCCAAAACCTTGTCATGAGTGGGCTCCGGCTTATCTACGACTGTGGGGCTGCTATTCACGGCCTCAGAGAGATCCGTAAAGAGAGAGAGGTGATCCGTCATAATCTTTGCGCCCAGGGAAACAGCATCCCGAGCGGAAATCGTATTATTGGTCCATACCTCAAGAGTCAGCTTGTCGTAGTCGGTCATATTACCGACACGGGTGTTTTCCACCGTGTAGTTGACCTTATAAACCGGGGAATAAAGGGAATCCACAGCAATTACGCCAATCGGCATATTGGGATTCTTATTCCGATCGGCAGGGACATAGCCCCGGCCGTGACCCAGTGTAATCTCCATGCTGAAGTTTGCATCGGGACCAAGGGAGCAGATATGGAGCTCCGGATTGATGATCTCCACATCGCTATCCAGCCTGATATCACCGGCAGTGACTTCGCATTCACCGGTCGCATCAATATAGACGGTCTTAGGGCCGGCACAATGCAGCTTGGCAATAATCTTCTTGACATTCAAAACGATCTCCGTGACATCCTCACGAACACCGGGAATGGTGGAGAATTCATGCTGCACGCCAGCAATCTTGATAGATGTAGCGGCAGATCCGGGAAGAGAGCTCAGAAGGATCCGACGAAGGGAGTTGCCCATCGTTGTTCCATAGCCTCTGGCCAGGGGTTCTACCGTATAAATACCATGATTGCTACCCTCAGGGGCATCGTCACATGTAATGCGAGGCTTTTCAAATTCAACCATTAAATAAATACCCTCCTTCAATCTGCGAAAAGAGCTTTCGCCGCTATGTTCAGCTTACGGTTCAGAAGGTTCAGATTACTTGGAGTAATACTCGACGATGAGGTGTTCTGCGATTTCAAAGTCGATATCGTCTCTAGCAGGCATCGTAACAACTTTACCCGTCAAAGTGTTCTTATCGCGATCCAGCCACTTGGGAGCAGCCACAAAAGCGTCAGCTTCCTTCATCATCTTAAAACGAGTGCAGGACTGGCTCTTTTCAGAGACAGCAATAACGTCGCCAACCTTAACCAAATAAGAAGGGATATTTACGCGCTTGCCGTTCACGTTGAAATGACCGTGACTGACCAGCTGGCGGGCTTCCCGACGGGTTGAAGCAAAACCGAGGCGATAGACTGCATTGTCCAATCTGCGCTCAACGAGAACCAGGAGGTTTTCGCCGGTGTTGCCTTCCATGCGTTCAGCCTTCTCGTAATAAGCACGGAACTGCTTTTCAAGAATGCCATATACGAACTTGACCTTCTGCTTTTCCTGCATCTGGAGGCCATATTCGGATTTCTTTGTTCTTCTCTGTCCACCGGGGTTCTTATTGGAAGACTTGTTATAACCCATTGCGGCGGGAGAAACGCCCAGAGTTCTGCAGCGCTTCAGGACAGGCTGTGTATTTCTTGCCATAAATTATTTCCTCCTTCTAAATCAGACACGACGTCTCTTGGGAGGACGGCAGCCATTGTGAGGAATGGGAGTGACGTCCTTGATCATGGTGACATCGAGGCCTGCAGACTGCAGGGCACGGATAGCAGCTTCACGACCCTGACCGGGGCCCTTCACGAAGACTTCAACGGTCTTCAGACCGTAGTTGTCAACAGCGGCCTTTGCGGCAGTCTCTGCAGCCATCTGTGCTGCGAAAGGAGTGGATTTCTTGGATCCGCGGAAGCCGAGGCCACCGGAGGATGCCCAGGAAAGAGCGTTACCATTGCTGTCGGTAATGGTAACCATGGTGTTGTTGAAAGAGGAACGGATATGAGCGGCACCTTTTTCAACTACCTTGCGTTCACGACGACGCTTGACAACTTTTTTAGCAGCTTTAGCCATACCATATTCCTCCTATTACTTCTTCTTATTCGCAATAGTCTTCTTGGGACCCTTGCGCGTTCTAGCGTTGGTCTTTGTTCTCTGACCGCGGACGGGCAGACCGCGACGATGGCGGACACCGCGATAGCAGCCGATTTCCGTGAGCCGCTTAATATTCATAGCGGTTTCGCGGCGCAGGTCACCTTCGATGGTGTAGTTCTTATCGATAACTTCACGAAGAGCAGCTTCCTGGTCATCGGTAAGGTCCTTAACGCGGATGTCGGGATCCACATTAGCGAGCTTCAAAATATCATTTGCGCTCTTTCTGCCGATACCGTAAATATAGGTCAGACCGATTTCAATTCTTTTTTCACGGGGCAGGTCAATACCAGCAATACGTGCCATAGTTCTTCAAGCACCTCCTAATCAGCCTTGTCTCTGCTTATGCTTGGGGTTTTCGCAAATAACCATTACACGGCCCTTGCGCTTGATAACCTTGCACTTTTCGCACATGGGCTTAACGGACGGTCTTACTTTCATACAATAACCTCCACAAATTCTGTTTACTTACTTCTCCATGTGATTCTTCCGCGGGTAAGATCATAGGGTGACATTTGAACTGTTACCTTATCGCCCGGGAGAATCTTAATAAAGTTCATCCTGAGCTTGCCGGAAATATGTGCCAAAATGACATGTCCGTTTCCGATATCCACCGAAAACATTGCATTTGGCAGCGCATCCACAACGATGCCCTCAAGCTCGATTACGTCGTCTTTTGCCAAGTAACAATAACCTCCTTGGTAATATGACAGTCGACTATCTGGCTTTCGCCATTTTTCTTCGAATGTTCTCCGGAAAGAAATTCAGAATCCGCAGCGATGCGCTATTCCAATTTTCCATCCGAAGTGACGGTGAGGATTTCCGGCTCGCCGTCAGTGATGAGCAAAGTGTTTTCATAGTGTGCAGAAAGGCTTCCATCTTTCGTGACCGTCGTCCAACGATCTCTCAAAACTTCAACCTCCCAGGACCCTTGGTTGACCATAGGCTCCACACAGATCGTCATGCCCTTGATCAGCCTCGGCCCCCTACCCAGTTTCCCGTAGTTGGGCACATTTGGTTCTTCATGAAGATTCGCGCCGATGCCGTGACCTACAAAGTCGCGTACAACAGAGAACCCGTTTTCTTCTACATAAGCCTGAACTGCAGCCGAGATATCGGAAACCCGGTAGCCCTGCCTGGCAAATCGCAGGCCTTCGAAGAAACTTTGCTTCGTGACATCAATCAAACGCCGTGCCTCCGGAGAAATCTCTCCGCAAGCATAGGTGGCAGCACAGTCACCGTGAAATCCGTGATAGTTTGCGCCAACATCAACACTGACGATGTCACCCTCATGCAAAACCTGATTCTTCGGGATGCCGTGGATGACCACATTGTTGACGGAAATGCAGGCACTGGCGGGAAAACCGCCATAATTCAGAAAAGACGGAACTGCGCCGCGCGAAAGGATAAAGTCATGAACGGCCTTATCGATCTCAATGAGTTTAACGCCAGGTCTTACCATTGCGCCTGCCAAGGCACGCGCTGCCGCGGTAATTTCGCCGGCCTTACGCATCTCAATGAGTTCTCGCTCAATTTTGACAGATATCATTATCCATACCTATCGCCGCCATGATGTCACGGGTTGCCTGCTCAATGCTCTCGTTGCCGGTTATCATGCGCAGATGGCCTCTCTTGGAATAGAACTCCTTTAAAGGCTCTGTCTGGCGGTGATAAACCACTAAACGGGCACGCACCGTTTCCGGCGCATCATCTGAACGAACCGACAAGGGTCCGCCGCAGACGTCACAGACACCCACTCTTTTCGGCGGTCTTGCAATCAAGTGATAACCGATGTCACAGGCACTGCAAACACGGCGCCCCTGCATACGTTTCTCAATGACTGCATCATCAATCTCAATGGAGATTACATGGTCAAACCGAAGTCCGGCTGCCTCAAGCGCCTCAGCCTGGGGAATCGTGCGGGGCACGCCATCGAGGATGTAGCCATTGCCGCAATCCTCTTTGGCCAAGCGTTCCCGAATGATATTGAGAATAACATCATCCGAAACCAACTGTCCCCGGTCAATCAGGTCTTTCGCCTTCAGCCCGAGCTCGGTTTTATTTTTAATTGCTTCTCTGAGTATATTTCCGGTTGAGATGGAAGGGATCCCCAGGATCCTGGAAAGAATCCTGGCCTGTGTACCCTTCCCTGCGCCCGGAGCGCCCAAAAGAATCAAATTCATGCCATACCCTCCGGTACGCTTATTCAAGGAAGCCCTTGTAGTGCCGCATCAGCATCTGAGCTTCGATTGCTTCCACGGTTTCCGTTGCAACACCGACAACGATGATAACGGAGGTACCGCCGACTGCAAGGGAAGGAACGCCGATGACATTACCGACGATAATCGGCAGGAGCGCTACAACGCCAAGATAAAGAGCACCAAAAAGGACGATCTTGTGAATTGTCTTTGCAATAAAATCGGAAGTGGGACGGCCCGGACGGAAGCCGGGAATGAATCCGCCATTCTTCTTCATGTTGTTCGCAATTTCCACAGGATTATACTGAACAGTTGCATAGAAGTAGCTGAACGCGATAATCAGGATGAAATAGGAAACCGCATAAACCACACAAGTAGAATCAAATACATTCGTGTACCACCAACCGGAAGTCTTGCCGACGAAGGTACAGATCGTTGCAGGCACGGAAGCAATGGATTGGGCAAAAATGATGGGAAGCACACCAGACATATTCACCTTGATAGGCAGATGGGTGCTCTGTCCGCCGTAAATCTTCCGACCAACAACGCGCTTTGCATACTGGACGGGAATCCGACGCTCGGCATTGGTGATGAAAACGATAAAGGCGATCAAAGCAAGGATACCGACAACAAGGAGAATGCAGGTCCACCAATAGAAGTTATTGGTATTATCCTGCAGGGCCTGGATTGCAGTCAGGACCAGAGCCGGAACACGAGAAATGATGTTGGCAAAGAGGATAATAGAAATACCGTTGCCCACACCGGACTCCGTGACACGCTCACCCAGCCAAACCACAAATGCAGCGCCGGCAGCGAAGCTGAGAACGATCACAACACCGGGAAGGAAGCCCGTCTCCGTCAAGATACCGCTGTAGTTGGAGAGCATCACATAGTATGCCCAGCCCATAAGAAGGCTGATACCAACTGTGGTATAACGGGTAATGCGGGCAATCTTCGCTCTGCCTTCTTCTCCCTCTTCCTTGGCCATGCGCTCCAGAGCAGGAATCGCAATGGTCAGAAGCTCAATAATGATCTGCGCATTGATGTAAGGCTGAATGCTCAGAGCAAAGAGCTTTGCAGTGGAGAGCGAGGAACCGGACATGGCGTTGAGAAGGCCAAGGACCGTATTCGCAAGATTCTGAGAATAATACTGGCTGAGGACAGCCGCATTAATATACGGAACCGGAATCGAAGATCCTACGCGGAAAATCAGGAGAATCAAGAGGGTGAAGAGAAGCTTCTTTCTTAATTCGGGAATCTTCCAGGCGTTACGGAGTGTTGTAATCACTTACACCACCTCAGCCTTTCCACCTGCCTGTTCGATCTTTTCCTTGGCAGATGCGGAGAAAGCAGCAGCGTTAACGGTGAGCTTCTTCGTGAGAGTACCATTTGCAATGACCTTGATGCCATACTCTGCATCACGGACAATGCCCTTCTCAGTCAGAGCGGCAACATCAACGACATCGCCGTCTTCAAAAGCGTTCAGAGCAGCAAGATTAACAGCTACTGTACGCTTTGCAAAGATATTGTTGAAGCCGCGCTTAGGAATACGGCGAGCCAAAGGCATCTGGCCACCTTCAAAACCGATCCGGGTCTTACCGCCGGAACGGGCCATCTGACCCTTGTGTCCACGGCCTGCAGTCTTTCCGTTGCCGGAAGCAGTGCCGCGACCCTTACGCTTAGCTACATGGGTGGAACCCATAACGGGAGCAAGTTCGTGTAAATCCATTCTTGTCTCCTCCTTAGTCTTCCTTGGTGACTTTCACAAGATAACCGATCTGATTGATCTTGCCGAGAGTCATTTCATTATCAGGCTGAACGGTTTCCTGGCCGATCTTGGTGAGGCCAAGAGAAGCTGCAGTAGCAATATGCTTCTTCAGGCGACCATTCAGGCTCTTCACAAGTTTAACTCTATACTGTGCCATGTTCAAAGCCCTCCTTAGCCTAAAATCTGCTCAACGGTCAGGCCTCTGGTCTGAGCAACCTGCTCAGGTCCACGAAGGGAAATAAGACCCTGCATGGTAGCCTTAACAACGTTCTGAGGATTGTTGGAACGGAGACACTTGGTACGAATATTGGTGATGCCAACTGCTTCCATGATTGCACGGACAGCGCCGCCGGCGATAACGCCGGTGCCTTCGGGAGCCGGCTTCAGCAGAACTTCGCCTGCGCCGAACTTACCGGTCACCTCATGAGGAATGGTAGTTCCGGAGGTGGTGACATGGAACATGTTCTTCTTTGCAGCTGCGATGCCCTTCAGGATAGCTTCAGAAACTTCGGCAGCCTTTCCAAGGCCAAAACCGACGGTACCCTTGCCATCTCCGACAACAACCAGAGCAGAGAACTTCATAACACGGCCGCCCTTAACAGTCTTGCTGACACGGTTCAGGTAAACGACCTTTTCAATCATTTCAGGAGCAGTGGAATCTGCCTGAGCTTTATTATATGCCATTTCTTCTTCCTCCTGCCTTAGAATTCGAGGCCGCCTTCACGGGCGCCTTCAGCCAGAGCAGCAACACGGCCATGATAGATATAGCCGCCGCGATCAAACACGACAACGCTGATGCCCTTTTCCTTTGCGCGCTCTGCAACCTTCAAGCCAACCTTCTTAGCGGCTTCGCAGTTGCCCTGTGCGCCTTCGAACTCTTTCTCGAGAGTGGATGCAGAAGCCAGGGTGACTCCGTTCACATCATCGATAACCTGCGCATAAATGTTTGCATTGCTGCGGAAAACATTCAAACGGGGTCTTTCGGGTGTGCCGGAAATCTTATAACGGACTCTGGTATGACGCTTCAGTCTCTGAGCGTTCTTATCAATTTTGCTTACCATTTACGCACACCTCCTATTATTTCTTACCGCCGGCCTTGCCTTCTTTGCGGCGAATGGTCTCGGTAGTATATTTGATGCCCTTGCCCTTATACGGCTCGGGGGGTCTCTTGGAACGAATTTCAGCTGCGATCTGGCCAACTCTCTGCTTGTCAGGTCCACTGACAACGATCAGGTTCGGGTTGGGAGCATCCAGGGTGATACCGGGCTCTTCTTCCACGATAACGGGATGGGAATAACCCAAGCTCATGACAAGCTGATTGCCCTTCTTTTCAACCTTGTAGCCGACACCGTTGACTTCAAGTTCTTTCTTGAAGCAGGAAGCGGAACCGGTAACCATGTTATTCAAAAGAGTACGGGTCAGGCCGTGAAGAGCCTTAGTCTCGTTTTCGTCGTTCGGACGGGAAACGGTGATGACATTACCATCCTTCTTGATGGTCATCATGGGAGAAAGCTGCCGCTGCAGGGTACCCTTGGGGCCCTTAACCGTTACAAAATTACCTTCGGCAACAGTAACTTCCACACCTGCGGGTACAGTAATGGGTAATTTACCAATTCTAGACATCTCAGTACCCTCCTTACCACACGAAAGCAAGGACTTCGCCGCCGACATTCAGCTCTCTGGCTTTCCGGTCGGTCATGACGCCCTTGGAGGTGGAGATGATGGCGATGCCCAAGCCCTTCAGGACTCTGGGGAGTTCGTCAGCACCGGCATAGACACGGAGGCCGGGTTTGGAAACACGGCGCAGACCGCTCAGTGCCTTTTCATTCTTGCCCAGGTACTTCAGAGTGATGTGAATCACACCCTGTGTGCCATCGTCTTTGATCTCAAAAGACTTGATATAGCCTTCGTCAAAGAGAATCTGAGCAATTGCTTTCTTCAGGTTGGAAGCGGGGACATCGACAGTGGGGTGCTTTGCAGAATTCGCATTCCGGATACGGGTCAGCATATCTGCAACGGGATCAGTGATTTGCATAAGAATACCTCCTATTAGAAGTTACAGGCAGAAGCCTGTTAAAATCCCGGGGTATCAAAGGAATGAAAACCGAAAACAGTTCCATATTCCTTTGACTACCGAGATCGTTTACAAATAATTACCAACTGGCTTTCTTAACGCCGGGGATTTCGCCCTTGTAGGCCAACTCTCTGAAGCAGATACGGCAAATACCGTAGTTACGCAGATAAGCGTGGGGTCTGCCGCAGATCTTGCATCTGTTGTAGCGACGGCAGGAGAACTTGGGCTCAGCCTGCTGCTTTAAAATCATTGCTTTTTTAGCCATCGTTTCTTCCTCCCTTAACCGTAGAACGGAGCGCCGATCAGAGTCAGCAGTTCCTTGGCTTCTTCATCCGTATTTGCAGTGGTGCAGATGCAGATGTCCATGCCGCGGACTTTGTCAACTTTATCGTACTCAATTTCGGGGAAAATCAACTGTTCCTTCAGGCCGAAGGCATAATTGCCGCGGCCGTCAAAGGCATTGGGGTTGATGCCGCGGAAGTCACGGACACGGGGAAGTGCAACATTAAAGAGCCGGTCCAGGAATTCCCACATCTTTGCGCCGCGGAGCGTGACCTTAACACCAACGGTCTCGCCTTCACGAACCTTGAAGTTTGCAACAGACTTGCGAGCTTTGGTGGTGATGGGCATCTGGCCGGTGATTGCAGCAATATCCTTGCAGATCGCTTCGATTTCCTTTGCGTTGCCCTTGCTTTCGCCGCAGCCAACGTTCACGATAACCTTGTCAACCTTAGGAATCTGCATAACGCTCTTATAAGCGAATTTGTTCATCAGAGCAGGAGCAATTTCATTATCATACTTAACTTTCAGTCTTGCAGCCATAATCTTCGCTCCTCCTTATCAGATTTCTGCGCCGCATTTTTTGCAGACGCGAATTTTCTTGCCGTCAGCCATCTTATAGCCAACGCGAGTACCCTTTTCGCACTTGCTGCAGAAGAGCTGCACTTTGTCAGCGCGGATGGGGATTTCCTTATGGACAATGCCGCCCTCTTCGCCCTGCTTGCGAGCCTTCTGATGGCAGGTAGCAACACAGACACCTTCAACGATGAGCTTGTTCTCAGCGGGGTAAGCTTCCAGGACTTTGCCCTTCTTGCCCTTATCCTTACCGGACAGGACGATAACAGTATCGTTACTCTTAATCTTCATCGGGTACCTCCGTTAAATGGTCTCCGGAGCAAGGGAGAGGATCTTCATAAATTCTTTTTCACGAAGCTCTCTTGCCACGGGCCCAAAAATACGGGTGCCGCTGGGGCTCTTGTCATCCTTGATCAGAACAGCAGCGTTCTCATCAAAGCGAACATAAGTTCCGTCAGCGCGGTGTACACCCTTCTTGGTGCGGACGATAACTGCCTTGACAACATCGCCCTTTTTGACGCTGCCGCCCGGCTGAGCCTTGCGGACAGAAGCAACAATCACATCACCGATGTTGCCGAACTTCCGCTTGGAACCGCCGAGGACGCGGATACATTTGATCTCTTTGGCGCCGGTATTGTCGGCAACCTTCAGATAACTCTCTTCATGAATCATGATTCGTTGCCTCCTTACTTAGCCTTTTCGATAATCTCAACGAGTCTCCATCTCTTATCCTTGGAAAGAGGACGGGTCTCCATAACCTTGACGATATCGCCGGTATGGGCTTCGTTGTTTTCGTCATGAGCCTTCAACTTGTAAGTGTTCTTGACGATCTTTTTGTACAGCTTATGCTGCACGCTATTCTCGATTGCAACCACGATGGTCTTGTCCATCTTATCGGAGACGACCTGACCAACTCTGGTTTTACGGAAAGCTCTTGTATTTTCAGTCATTTTCGCTTACCTCCTTAGTTTTCGGCCTGCTTCTCACGAATGATGGTCTGAACGCGAGCAATGTCCTTTTTCACGACATTGATCTGAGTGGGGTTCTCAAGCTGGTTGGTTGCATGCTGCATTCTGAGAGTGAAGAGGTTCTTCTTCAGCTCTGCGGCTTTCGCTTCCAGTTCAGCGGCGGTCATATTTCTGAGTTCTGCAGTTTTCATGCTTCTTGACCCTCGCTTTCTTCTTTCTTGATAATGCGGCACTTAATGGGCAGCTTATGCATAGCCAGACGGAGAGCTTCGCGAGCGACATCATCAGGAACGCCGCCGATCTCAAACATAACCTTCTGGGCCTTTACAACTGCAACCCACTGTTCAGGGGCACCTTTACCGGAACCCATACGAACACCGAGAGCCTTTTTGGAAATAGGCTTGTCGGGGAAAATTTTGATCCAAACCTGACCGCCACGCTTGGTGTAACGGGTCATAGCAATACGGGCAGCTTCAATCTGGTTGCCGGTGATCCAGGAGGGCTCCAGAGCCTGAAGACCATAATCACCGTAAGCGACCTTGTTACCGCGGGAAGCAGCGCCGGTCATGCGGCCTCTCTGCACTTTGCGGTACTTGGTTCTCTTGGGCATTAACATCAGCGGTTGCCTCCTTCTCTGCGGGTAAAGGTTCTCTCGCCGTTATTGGCGTTGTCCTTACCAGCGAAATTTCTGTCTCTATTGAACGGACGGCGTTCGCCCTGAGGACGATCACCGGGACGGCGTTCGCGGCGTTCACCGTTGCGGCGTTCACGGCGCTCACGCTTTGCAGGTTCGGGATTTTCACTGCGGAGAGTGGAGTTCAGAACTTCGCCCTTGTAGATCCAAACCTTGCATCCGACCTTGCCATAAGTGGTATTGGCCTCGGCAAAACCGTAGTCAATATCGGCACGGAGAGTCTGAAGAGGAATGGTTCCTTCATGATAGGACTCGGATCTGGCAATTTCAGCACCGCCGAGACGGCCGCCGCAGGTACACTTGATACCCTTGGCACCCAGACGGGTCGCTCTCTGCATAGCCTGCTTCATTGCACGGCGGAAGGAAATTCTCTTCTCCAGCTGAGCTGCGATGTTTTCTGCAACAAGCTGAGCATTCAGATCGGGGCTGCGAACTTCAACAATGTTCAGTGCAACGGGCTTGCCAATCTTCTTCTCAATATCCAGACGGAGCTTCTCGATTTCCGTGCCGCCCTTACCGATGATGACACCGGGACGGGAGCAATGAATGAAAATCTTAACTTTCTTATCGCGCTCGATTTCGATCTTCGCGATGCCTGCTGCGTACAGGGCTTTCTTCAGGTCTGTACGGATCTTGTGGTCTTCCACGATGAGGTCGCCGACTTTTTCTTCGCTGGCATACCAACGGGAATCCCAATCCTTAATAACACCAACACGCAGACCGTGGGGATTAACTTTCTGTCCCATAGTACCCTCCTTAAGCCTTCTCGCTCACACCGATGGTGATGTGAGTGGTTCTCTTGAGAATCCGACTGTATCTGCCACGAGCAGTGGGTCTTCCGCGCTTCAGCACGGGACCGGGATCAGCCAGAGCCAAGGAAACATAGAGATTGTCAGCATCCATATTGAAATTGTTCTCGGCATTTGCTTTTGCAGAGTCAAGAACCTTCAGAACGGGCTCACAGGCAATCTTGGAGGTGTTCATCAGATAAGCACGGGCAGTCTTAACATCCTGGCCGCGGATCATATCCATGACAACCTTAACCTTACGAGGGGACATACGCAGGAATTTCAGTTTAGCAATAGCTTCCATGATGTTCTCCTCCCTTAAGCATTACCGTTATTGGAGGTCTTGGAGCCGGCGTGGCCTCTGAAAGTTCTGGTGGGAACAAATTCGCCGAGCTTGTGACCAACCATATCTTCCGTGATATACACGGGAACATGTCTGCGGCCATCGTGAACTGCGATGGTGTGGCCGACAAAGGAGGGGAAAATCGTGGAGGCTCTGGACCAGGTCTTCAGAACTTTCTTTTCACCGGTCTTGTTCAGTTCTTCAACACGCTTGAAGAGCTCGGGTGCCACAAAGGGTCCCTTTTTAATGCTTCTGCTCATTTCGTATCCTCCTTACTTGCTGTTTCTGCGCTTGACGATGAACTTATTGGTGCGGTTCTTCGTCTTACGAGTCTTATAACCCATAGCAGGCTTGCCCCAAGGGGTAACAGGGCCGGGACGGCCAACAGGGGACTTGCCTTCGCCACCGCCGTGGGGGTGGTCATTCGGGTTCATAACAGAGCCGCGGACGGTAGGACGGATGCCCATGTGACGCTTACGGCCTGCTTTGCCGAGGTGAACATTCTCATGATCGATATTGCCGACTTCACCGATAACTGCGGTGCAGTTGGTACGGATCAGACGGACCTCTCCGGAGGGCATTCTGATCTGAGCCATATCGTTTTCCTTAGCCATCAGCTGAGCAAAGGTGCCGGCGGCACGGACCAGCTGAGCACCACGGCCGGGATTCAGCTCCACATTGTGGATGATGGTACCGACGGGGATGTTAGCGATGGGCAGGCAGTTGCCGGGCTTAATATCTGCATTGGCAGAAGCCACGATGACATCTCCGGCCTTCAGGCCCACAGGAGCCAGAATGTAACGGAGCTCATTGTCTTCGTATTTTACGAGAGCAATGAAGGCGCTGCGGTTGGGGTCATATTCAATGCGCTGCACAGTTGCAGGCATATCCAACTTTTCACGCTTGAAATCAATGATTCTGAACTTGCGCTTGTTGCCGCCGCCACGGTGACGGACGGTGATCTTGCCATAGCTGTTGCGGCCGGCATGCTTCTTCAGATTGGTGAGCAAGCTGCGTTCCGGCTTCGCATTCTTATCAACGCCCTCGAAGGCAGAAACAGTCATGTTTCTTCTGGAGGGGGTATAAGGCTTAAAAGATTTAATTGCCATTTTGCATTACACTCCTTTTCAAGAATCAGACCATGCCTTCGAAGAACTCAATGGTCTTGGAGTCAGCAGTCAGTTTAACCATTGCTTTCTTATAGGCAGCGCGGCGGCCCTTAGGATAGGCACCCTGGCGCTTTTCCTTACCGTCCATATTGACGGTGTTGACTTTCTCAACCTTGACACCGAAGATCTCTTCGACAGCCTTCTTGATCTCGATCTTGTTGGCGGAAGGATCAACCATGAAGACATAGCGCTTCTCGTCGGAAGCTTCCATGGACTGTTCGGTGATAACAGGGCGACGGATGATATCGTATGCAGTCATTACGCGAATACCTCCTCAATCTTGGTGAGTGCAGCCTGATCCACAACGAAGGACTTGGCATTCAGAATGTCATAGACATTGATGAGGTTTGCAAACGCAACCAGGACACCGGGAATGTTTCTTGCGGACTTGACGATGATTTCATCGTTTTCAGCAGTAACGACAAGAGCTTTGCCGGCAACGCCGATCGCATTCAGGAACTTCTTAAAGGAAGCAGTCTTGACTTCATCCATCTTAATGGAGTCAATGACGATGACTTCGTCAGCCTGAGCCTTAGCAGACAGGGCGGACTTCAAAGCCAGTCTCTTTGCTTTCTTATTCAGGGTGTAGGAATAATCTCTGGGCTTGGGAGCGAACACGATGCCGCCGTGAGTCCACTGAGGAGCGCGGGTGGAACCCTGACGGGCACGACCGCTGCCCTTCTGGCTCCAGGGCTTCTTGCCGCCGCCGGAAACTTCTGCGCGGGTCAGAGCGGACTGTGTGCCCTGACGGCAGTTAGCCAGGTGGTTCTTCACGACATCATGCATGACAGCCATGTTGGGCTCAATACCGAAGATTGCCGGGTTGAGTTCAACTTCGCCGACCTGTTCGCCGGCCATATTGAGAACTTTAACGTTAGCCATTTAAGCAATCTCCTTTCTATCAGCGGGTTCTTGCGGAAGCCTTCTGCGGGTTGATACGAGCAGAAGCCTTCTGAGGATTGACAGGACCTGCAGCAGCGACCTGCTTGACGAACTGCTTCTTGACGGTGCTCTTGACGTAGACGATTCCGCCCTTGGGGCCGGGAACAGCGCCGCGAACAACAAGCATGTTCAGCTCGGGGTCAACTTTAATGACATCCAGGTTCTGAACGGTGACCTGATCAACGCCCATCTGGCCGGCGCCGATCTTGCCCTTGAAAATACGGGAAGGGCTGGAAGTGGAACCCATGGAACCGGCATGACGGTGGACAGGGCCGCCGCCGTGGGAGGTAGGAGTTCTCTGAGCACCGAAGCGCTTGATCGCGCCCTGGTAGCCATGGCCCTTGGAGGTACCGGTGACATCAACCTTATCGCCGGCGGCGAAGGTATCAGCCTTAATTACATCGCCAACATTCATGGCAGAAGCATTCTCAAGCTTGAATTCCTTGAGGAACTTCTTGGCATCAATGCCAGCCTTCTTGAGATGGCCTGCTTCGGGCTTGGACAGCTTGGACTCTTTCACATCGCCAAAAGCCAACTGAACAGCTTCGTAGCCTTCCTTCTCTTCGGTCTTCTTCTGAGAAACCACGCAGGGGCCGGCCTCAATAACGGTGACCGGAATCACATGGCCGTTCTCATCGAAGATCTGAGTCATACCAACTTTTTTTCCGATGATTGCCTTTTTCATCTTTTTTCTCCTTTTTTAGGTTATTGGTTGGCGCCATTGGGTAGCGTCAACATGACCCGTCCGTCCTCTTTCTTGACGAACCGTGGCGGGTAGCTGCAACGACGAAATTACAGCTTTATCTCAATCTCAACGCCAGCGGGAAGGTCGAGAGCCATGAGGGCTTCCACGGTCTTCTGGTTGGGGCTGAGGATATCGATCAGTCTCTTATGGGTTCTGCGCTCGAACTGCTCACGTGAATCCTTATATTTGTGAACAGCACGAAGGATGGTAATAACTTCCTTTTTCGTGGGAAGCGGGATGGGGCCGGAAACCTGGGCGCCGGTGCGCTTTGCGGTTTCCACGATTTTTTCTGCGCTGGAATCGATGAGCTGATGATCATATGCCTTCAGGCGAATTCTGATCATTTCTTGGTTTGCCATTTGGTGTTTCCTCCTTATAAAATCGTACTCAGTTTCTGGACCTCTGGGTACGGTCGAAACCTTAACCACTTTGCCGTGCGTATCACTCCGCATCATGAAAAAAGACCGACTTCAAACCGTCGGCCTAGTTCTCACTGTGGCGATATACGCCAAAGATTAAGCTTTCAGCCGCCCGATGACCGGACATACTCCGCAGAAGTTACCGTTTTTCAACGCAATCTCCTGCATCATCGCAGTGCGCACGCATAGTACTCCAAACGCGCGCCCCGATATTCTAATACACGGAGCCGTGAATGTCAAGCACTATTTTGACTTTTTTCACAAATATTTTTCCGTATCTTTGTAGAAAAGAGCGAATGTCCTCTCCCCCGGAAAATCCGGGACTTCTGCGCTTGATCTTCCCCTTCCGGGGCAAGCTTGGAAATGACCGCGGAGCGCAAAAAATCCCGCTGAACACAGCGGGATTTTTTTTGGCAACTTATTGGTCCACAATTTCAACGGAGACCTTTTTCCCGTCGCGCTGGGCAACGGACTTGATAATGGTACGGATTTCCTTGGCGATTCTGCCCTGACGTCCGATTACCTTGCCCATATCCTCGGGAGCGACTCGAAGCTCCAGAACCGTGACATCCCCTTCAATTTCGGTGACGGTGACGGCATCCGGATTGTCGACGAGATTTTTTGCCATATAAAGCAAAAGTTCCTTCATGTACGGACTCCCAAACGAAATTACAGGATGCCGTTCTTCTTCAGCAAACCTCTGACAGTATCAGTGGGCTGAGCACCGTTCTTGATCCAGGTCTGAACCTTTTCCTTGTCAACGGTAAGAGCACCGGGATTGGCCAGAGGATCGTAAGTGCCGATCTCCTCAATGCAGCGGCCGTCACGGGAGAAATGGGAATCTGCAACAACAATGCGATAGTAGGGGCTCTTCTTTGCGCCCATTCTGCGAAGTCTGATTTTAACCATGGTAATACCCTCCAAAATAAATATACATTATTAATATATCACCGCAGATGCGGTAAACAACAAGTTTACATGGGGAATCCGCCGAAGCCGCCCATCCCGGGGAAGCCGCCCATGCGCTTCATCTTTTTCTTAGCCTGGGGATTGTTCATCTGCCGCATCATCGTCCGCATCATATCATAGGACTTGAGCAGCTTGTTAATCTCCTCCACCGAGGTTCCAGAACCGGAAGCGACCCGACGCTTCCGGGAATGGTTGAGGCAGTTGGGATTTTCCCGCTCATTCGGAGTCATGGAAAGGATAATGGCTTTGGTCCGGTCCATGGCCTTTTCGTCTACTTTGACATCCTTCAGACCCTTCATGCCGGGCATCATTCCCAGAATGTCTTCCATGGAACCCATTCCCTTGAGCTGTTCCAACTGCTCCAGGTAATCCTGCAGGGTAAATTTATTTGCCCGCAGACGTTCTTCCAGATCCTTGGCCTTCTTTTCATCAAAGGCCTGCTCGGCCTTCTCGATCAAGGTCAGCACATCGCCCATCCCCAGAATTCTGGAGGCCATGCGGTCCGGATAGAAGGGCTCGATCTGGTCCAGCTTTTCACCGATACCGCTGAATTTGATAGGCTTGCCCGTAATTGCCTTGACGGAAAGCGCAGCACCGCCCCGGGCGTCGCCGTCCAGCTTGGTAAGCATCACGGAAGTTATATCCAAAAGATCATTGAAGCTGCTGGCCGCATTGACCGCATCCTGTCCGGTCATGGCGTCCACTACCAGCATGATCTCATCCGGATTCACTGCAGCTTTGATATTCTTCAGTTCTTCCATCAGAGCTTCATCAATATGCAGGCGGCCTGCCGTATCCAAGAAAACCATATCAAAGGCATTCTTCTTGGCATACTCAACTGCAGCCTTGGCGATATTGACAGGGTCCGATGTTCCCATTTGGAAAACGGGGATTTCCAGCTTTTCTCCCACAACCTCCAGCTGCTTGATCGCCGCAGGACGATAGACATCACAGGCCGCAAGAAGAGGCCGCTTCCCCTGCTTTTTCATCAATCCGGCAAGCTTCGCGCCGTTGGTAGTCTTGCCGGCGCCCTGCAGGCCAACCAACATGACAACCGTGGGGAGCTTAGAACCGATATTGATCCTCTGGTTCTCACTGCCCATGAGTTTTGTCAGCTCTTCATTGACGATCTTCACAATCATCTGGGCAGGAGTCAGGCTTTCCAGAACATCAGTTCCGACACAGCGCTCGGTGCAATCCTTAACGAAGGACTTGACGACTTTAAAGCTGACATCAGCTTCCAGGAGAGCGAGCTTGATTTCCCGCATGGAATCCCGGACATCCGCTTCCGTCAGGCGCCCCTTTCCGCGAAGCTTCTTGAAGGAATTATTCAATTTTTCAGTCAAACCTTCAAATGCCATAACTACTCCTTCTGCAAAAGTGCAACAATGCTCCGAAGCTCGCCGGCCTCCTCCGGACAGTCTGCCAAATGCTCCGCCAGAAGAAGAAGCTTCTCCTCTGCCTTTCGGAGACGCAGTTCCCTCTCGCCGCAGCCAAGGGCCGACTCCCAAGTCAGCAGAGCCTGCTCCGTCCTCTGCAGGGTGTCATGAACACCCTGACGGCTGATGCCGCATTCCTCCCCGATTTCAGAGAGGGAAAAATCCTGATTGTAGGCGAGATCAAAACAAGTGCGCTGTTTCTCCGTCAGCAATGAGCCGTAAATATCAAAGAGAAGCACCATGGGAAGAGAATCGGAAAGCATACCGGATACCGTCCTGACAAGCAAAATGCCTTTACAGCTCGGCTATTCTATCAGATAATCCCTCCTCTGTCAAGGGAAAAAACTTGACAATGTTTTTTCTCAGAAAGTCTCCTCCCCTGCTCCCCCGGAAGAGAGAAAAAAACGTTGGGCAAAAAACACTTGACAGCTATTCTTTTCTCTGCTATAACTGTACTATAACACATAATACAGTTGGGAGGTTATCCCTTGATCAGCATCAATTATCGGGATCCCCGGCCGGTTTACCGGCAAATCAAGGACGGGATCCGAACTCTGATTCTCACAGGAGCCTTGCCTGCAGAAGAAAAGCTTCCCTCCGTTCGGGACCTGGCAGCAGAATTGGCCATTAACCCCAACACCATTCAGCGCGCCTATCGGGAGTTGGAAACAGAAGGGGTCATTTACAGCATTCCCGGAAAGGGCTCCTTTGCCTCCGCCAACAAAAATGCCGGGGCAACTCATATTGCCGGTCTCAAAGAAGACTTCCGGGCTGAGGCAGAAAAACTCTTCCAATTGGGCATTTCCGAGGAAGAACTCATATCCATCATTCAGGAGGTGAATCCCTCATGATTCAAGTTCAAAATATCACGAAAACATTCGGGTCATTCACTGCTTTGGACCGGCTCAGCCTGGAGGTCCCCAGCGGTTCTGTCTACGGGCTTGTCGGTCCCAACGGTGCAGGAAAAAGCACCCTGATTCGCCTTCTCACCGGTATATACCGTCCGGATTCCGGAGCAGTTCTGATCGACGGGCAGCCGGTTTATGAAAACGCCGCCCTAAAGGCAGAGATAGCCTATATTCCGGACGATATCTTTTATTTTCCCTCTGCTTCCATCCGGGATATGATGGACTATTACCGGGGTCTTTTCCCCAACTTTGACCGGGAGCTTTATCAGCGTCTTCTCTCTGTTTTCTCCCTTCCCGAAAAATCCCCCATCCGCCGATTCTCCAAGGGTATGCAGAAACAGGCGGCCTTTCTTCTTGCCATCTGCATTCGTCCCAAGGTTCTGATTCTGGACGAGCCTGTGGACGGCTTAGACCCCGTCATGCGCCGGCAGGTCTGGAGCATCATCCTGCAGGACACCGCCGAGCGGGGCACCACTGTGCTTGTAAGCTCCCATAACCTACGTGAATTGGAAGATGTCTGCGACCATGTGGGCATTCTCCACAAAGGGAAGCTGCTCCTGCAGCGCAGCCTGAGTGAGCTGCAGGACAATGCCGTCAAGGTACAAACCGTTCTGCGGGACGGAAGTTCCCTGCCAGAAGGGTTGGATATCCTCCACAGTTCCGCTTCCGGTAAAGTCCTCACCTTGATCCTTCGGGGTTCTCAGGATGAAATCCGGGGAAAAATGGAGGAAATCTCCCCCGTCTTTTATGATCTTCTCCCCCTCTCTTTGGAGGAAATCTTTGTCTATGAGTTAGGAGGTGTGGACTATGCCATCCAAAACATCCTTCTTTAATTTCACTGTCTTTAAAAAAACCGTCCTCCAGAATTATCCTTTTTGGGTCCTCTTTTGGATCGCCTTGATCCTGGGGCTACCTCTGAATGCATTCAAAACAGCGGACGCAGTCGTATTTTGCCGCAACTCTTTGACCGTTATCATGATCCTGTCCGTCCCTGCTGCCATGGGAGCCGCCCTTGTCTCCTTTAACTACCTCAGCAAGACCCGCAGCTGCTACATGATGCACAGCTTCCCCGTGACAAAGCTTTCTCTCTATGCCAGCAACGGACTTGCAGGTCTTGCCATGCTGCTCGTTCCTTTCCTGACATCTTTTACCTTTTCTCTGAGCTCTGCCCTAAGCTTTTCCACGCTGTTTATGCTTTGTCTTCTCTCCCTGGCTGTTATCCTCTTTTTCTACGCCTTGGCCGTTTTATCCATGATCGTCACAGGCAACAGCACAGCAGCGGTTTTCCTCTACGCTTTTTTGAATATCGGGGCCGTTGTCCTGGAATTCCTGATTCGGGTCCTTCTGGAACCTCTCATGTATGGCTTCTATGCCAAGAAATACATCAGCTATCCCTTCTCTCCCATATTCCGCCTGATTGAAACGCTGGATGAGCTCCCGAATTATCTGCCCCTGCAGCACTACTGTGCGTTCCTTGCTGTCCTCGCCGCAGTTTTTCTCTTTTTGGGCTACTTCCTTTATCGGCTTCGCCATGCGGAAGCTGCCGGGGAGATCGTGGCCCATACCGCCTCCCGACCCATCTTCAAATATTTGGTAACGGTATTCGCCTCTCTGGCCCTTGGAGAGTTTTTCTGCCTTATTATTTTCCAGGATGTGGACAGCTATCGAAACACGCTTTCCGTTTCTGCCCTGCTCATCTTCGGCGCCTTTCTGGGCTTCTTCGGGGCTGAAATGCTTCTCCGCAAAAGTCTCCGGGTCTTTACCGGAAAAAATATTCTCGCCTTTCTGATCTATTCCTTCCTGCTTTTGGGAACTCTTGCCATTTTCTATTTTGATCTTCCCGGCTTTGTCGCAAAGGTCCCGGCATCAGAAGATATCTGCTCTGTAGAATTTCAGCTTCCCAATGAAATCATTCCCGTTCGCATCGAAGACCCCGAAGACTTTGAGAGTGTTCGCGATATCCATGAAGAACTCATATCCGAAAGGGACTATGACAGTTCCACTCTGCGTTACGCTGTCTCCAATTTTGTCATTGTTTATCATCTGCAGTCCGGGAAAGAACTCTGCAGGCATTATCCCGTATATATGGACTCCGAGACACAGGCTGAAATTTCCGCGCTCTGCAGCGATCCCGAAATAACGCAGGCATGGATCTCCGATGTCTTTGAAAGCTGCGGAGAAATGAGACTGGAATGCTATGTTCCCGCCGGAGTTTCCGACAGCGAAGTATACGAGCTGCCCGGAATGTATGAGATCGGCTCCGGTGACTACTGGATCAATTACGAAATTGCGGACAGTCAGAAAGATCTGCTGAAGGAAGCTCTTCTCGCAGACGCTGCGGAAGGGAAATTTGAGATCTTCCGGCAGGAATACCCCGACGACCTTATAGAAATCTCCCTCTACTATGAGGAAAACGGAAATATCAAATATGTGGGCTTGCTGCCCATTCCCGCCGAATGTGAACGGGCAAGCGCCTTTATGAAGGGGATCCTTGCATGAAGAAGCACGCTTGGGGCATCCTGACCCTTCGCTGGCTCTTTGCCATTCTGGGGGCCTTCCTTCTTGTATTTTCCATCCTGCCCATGAGCTTCAATCGGCTGAATGTGGGCATGCTGGTGGGAATTCTCCTGGGGCTTTCCCTGCTTATCCTTGCCTTTCTTTGGGATACGCTGGGCAGGCTCCTCCGGAAAATTTTAAAAAGCAAACTGCGGATCCCCGTAATAACCTTCGGGCTTATCTGCGGAATGGGCCTTGCCCTCTTTGCGGCTTCCGTCGGGCTGGTGGTTTCCGGCATCTACTGCCGTGAGGAAAACAGCGATACCGTAATCGTCCTGGGCTGCCTGGTAGACGGGGACAAGCCCTCTCCCCTTCTCCGCTACCGAATTGAAAGTGCGGCAGACTATCTCAAGCGCTATCCGGATTCCCTGTGTATTGTTTCCGGCGGTAAAGGAAACGGAGAGAACATTACGGAATCCTCCTGCATGAAAGAGGAACTCATAAAACTCGGCATCGATGAACAGCGCATCTATGAGGAAGATAAATCAACAAACACCAAAGAAAACATTGCCTTTTCCGCGAAAATCATAGAGGAAAAAGGTCTCGGCCGGAAAACCGCCATCGTCACCAATGATTTCCATGTCTTCCGCGGGCGCATGCTGGCAAGGCAGGCAGGGCTGGATGCCTGCGGGATCGCCGCCAAGTGCGGAATCTCCTCACGGGTCTGCTATGTCCT
>JAZUFG010000115.1:0-6464 GCA_045640565.1 Oscillospiraceae bacterium
AGTATGCAGTGCAAACTTGGCTGGACAGTGGGGAACTTACCATTTTGAATGTGAAAGATTTCCATGTCGTGGAATCGCTTCAGCTCATGCACCACAAGAATAAAGTGATTACCCCTCAGATCCAGGGGATGATTGATACGATTCTGGAATGCCTGGATAAGGTTGAATAGGGAAAACTCCGATTAACAGGCGCGCACCGTGCTTTTGGCTTTAATGGTGCCGCCGAAAAAAATAATAGGGAAGCGGGAGGACAGGATAATGTCCTCCCGCTTTTGCCGTTCCCTCATGGGAATAAAAAAGCGGCTGGCAAATGGCCAGTCGCTTTTGTAGATGAAGAAATTACTTCAGCTCGCAGGTAGCGCCAACTTCCTTGAACTTGGCAACCATAGCCTCAGCATCGTCCTTGGAGACAGCTTCCTTGATGGTCTTGGGAGCAGCGTCAACCAGATCCTTAGCTTCCTTCAGGCCCAGGCCGGTGATCTCACGGACAACCTTGATGACCTTGATCTTCTCAGCGCCGGCTTCTTTCAGGACGACGTCGAACTCGGTCTTCTCTTCAACTTCAGCGGCAGCACCGGCAGGAGCAGCAACAGCTGCAGCAGCAGCGGAGACACCGAAAGCCTCTTCCAGAGCATGAACCAGCTCAGCCAGTTCAAGAACGGACAGGGACTTAACTTCTTCAATCATAGCAGTTACTTTTTCGCTAGCCATTTTTAAGTTCCTCCAATAATAAATAATGAAATAAAATTATTCTGCAGCTTCCTCTGCTGCGGGAGCGCCACCCTTCTGCTGGCAAATCTGATCCAGAACAAAAGCGAGGCTGGAAATAGGAGCAAGGAAAGTTCCGAGCACCTGTGCGACAAGAGCATCCTTGGAAGGCAGTTCACCAAAGGATTTCAGTTCGTCAACGGACAGAACCTTTCCTTCAACAAATCCACCCTTAATGGTCAGGACGTCTTTGTTCTTCTTGGCAAAATCGCAGATAGCGCGGGCAGGAGCAATGGGGTCTCCGGTGGTGCTGGCCATGGAAGTTGTACCGTTAAGAAGCTCATCAAACTGGTTATAGCCGGCCTTGTTGGCAGCCAAACGAGCCAGAGTATTCTTAATAACGGAATAGTCAACGGAAGCATCACGGAACAGCTTACGAAGCTCCGTATCCTGAGCAACGGTAATACCGCTGTAGTTTACGAATACGACGGAAGTTGCTTCACTGATCTTGGAAGAGAGTTCTTCAACTACTGCTTTCTTGCTTTCAAGAACTTTAGCGTTGGGCATTTGGTTCACCTCCAAAAAAAGAATGTCCACGCGCCTGAGGCACGAGGACACAGAAAAACCGTATTTTCCGTACCTCGGCAGGATTTACACCCCAAAGGGCAACCTACTGTCTCTGGCAGCCAATATATAATAGCATAAATATTGAAAATGTCAACATAAATTTTAAAAAATCCCGTTCCTTTTTGAGGAACGGGATGATGACCACAAAGAATCAATACTTATTGGTGTTGACCTTGATGCCGGGGCCCATGGTGGAGGCGATCACGCAGCTTCTGATGTACTGGCCTTTGGATGCAGCGGGCTTAGCCTTAACAACTGCAGTCATAAGGGCATCCATGTTCTCAGTCAGCTTTGCAGCGCCGAAAGAAGCCTTGCCGATGGGGCAGTGGATGATGTTGGTCTTGTCCAAACGGTACTCAATCTTACCGGCTTTGATTTCTTTAACAGCAGCGGTAACATTGGGGGTAACGGTTCCGGCCTTGGGGGAGGGCATCAAGCCCTTGGGGCCCAGGACTTTACCGAGACGGCCGACGATACCCATCATATCAGGGGTAGCGACGACGACGTCAAAGTCGAACCAGTTTTCTTTGGTGATTTTCTCAACGAGCTCCATGCCGCCGACATAGTCAGCACCGGCTGCGGTAGCTTCGTCAGCCTTGGCATCCTTTGCAAAGACAAGAACTTTGCGGGTCTTGCCGGTTCCGTTAGGAAGAACGATGGCGCCACGAACCTGCTGGTCAGCATGACGGGAGTCAACGCCTAACTTAATGTGAATTTCAACGGTCTCGTCGAACTTTGCGGTAGCGGTTTTGCAGAGCAGTTCCAGAGCATCGGCGGGTTCATACTGAACGCTGCGATCGATCTGCTTTGCACTATCTGTATATTTCTTACCTCTAAACAATTTAATTATCCTCCTTAAGTGGTGATGCGGAAAAATCCTCCCACATTTTGGGGGCTCGGAAAAACCCGGCCCGTTTCATAACTGTCAGTCGACTACGGTGATACCCATAGAACGGCAGGTGCCGGCGACATTGCTCATAGCGGCTTCAATAGAAGCGCAGTTCAAGTCGGGCATCTTCTTCTCGGCGATTTCGCGAAGCTGTGCCTTGGTGATGCTTGCAACCTTATCCTTGTTCGGAACACCGGATCCCTTTTCAATGCCCAGAGCCTTGATGATCAGGGTGGGGGTAGGGGGAGTCTTGGTGACGAAGGTGAAGGAACGGTCTGCATAGACAGTGATGATAACGGGAATCTTGAAACCGGCCTGATCCTTGGTGCGCTCGTTGAATTCCTTGATGAAAGCAGCGATGTTAACGCCGTGCTGGCCGAGTGCAGGACCTACCGGGGGAGAAGCAGTAGCTTTTGCTGCGGGGATCTGCAGTTTGATATAACCTGTAACTTTCTGTGCCATTGAAAGCACCTCCTGATAATAATGTGGTAATGCGGCATGCGCATTTTTGGCGGGGAATTATCCCCTCCCACGAACCGAACTCTTTCGGGGCTATTGGGAACTAACCTCAACCTGATCGAGCGTTAACTCAACAGGTGTTTCGCGTCCGAACATGGAAACGATGACACGGACCTTGTCCTTCTCAACATCCAGCTCTTCCACCGTGCCGGTGAAGGAGGTAAGAGGACCGTCCGTAATCGTAACAGTGTCTCCGACAGCATATCCCACGACGACCTCGCGCTTCTCAATGCCGAGCTGATGAATTTCATCCTCGGTAAGGGGAATGGGTTTATTGCCGTCACCCACAAAGCCTGTGGCTCCGCGGATATTCTTGACAATGTACCAGGTTTCGTCGCTCATGACCATTTTCACAAGCACGTAACCGGGGAAAACCTTGCGTTCGTATGTCTTGGGGCCGTTATCCGTAATCTCGGTAACGGTCTCCATGGGGATTTCAACTGCCTGAATGAGATCCTGAAGATGTCTGGTTTCAATCGTTTTTTCCAGCGTGGCCTTCACGGTATTCTCATAAGCGGAATAGGTGTGGACCACATACCATTTCGCTGTCTCAGCCATGGCAAATACCCTTAGTTGACCAGAGAAATGATACCGTTGATGACAAAATCGGAAACAGCATCAAAAACCCAGATGAAAATGCCGACGACCAGAACGCAGGCCAGGGTAACAAGGACATTGTTAATAACCTGCTTCTTGCTGGGCCATACGACCTTTTTCAGCTCGCTGTTCATCTCACGGAACCACTTGGCGATTCGCTTCCCGGTGCGGACAAAGAAGTTTTCTTTCTTTGTTGTAGCTTCAGCTGCCATTTTTTTCTTCCTTTCCGCGTTACTTCGTCTCGGTATGCAGGGTATGCTTTCTGCAGAACTTGCAGTACTTCTTCATCTCAAGACGGTCAGGGTCATTCTTCTTGTTCTTCATGGTGTTGTAGTTTCTCTGCTTGCACTCAGAACATCTCAGTGTGATTTTTACGCGCATTACGGCACCTCCTTAATCATTGCCTCCCTGTATCACAGCCGCTGTTTGAAAAATTCAGATGAGCTCCGGAAACTACATCGGGGGCCCCGGCTGCCGAAAAAAGGCCGCAAAAAAACAACCCCTTTTCACAGGTGGAGACATTCTACCACAAATGAAGAAAGGGGTCAATAGAAAAATTCACTATTTTAGGGAGATTTTTCCGCTTTTCAAAGAAAAAATTCCATGCTATACTGTGTTTGCAGCTTTTAGAAGGAGAATACGCATGAAAACTATGGCAATTGATTACGGCGATGCCAGAACGGGAATCGCAATTTCGGATCGTCTGGGAATGCTCGTGGGGAAAACATCGGTCATTCCCTCCTGGAATCGGGAAAAAACCGCAGAGGAAATTTGCGGGCTGATCAAGAGCGAGGGTGTAGAGCGTTTGGTCATGGGTTTCCCCAGAAACATGGATGGGACGGAGGGTCAGCGCGCGGAGCTGTATAAAGAATTTGCGGCTTTTCTGGAGGAAAAGTCCGGCATGCCGGTGATTTTGTGGGATGAAAGGCGTACCACGGTGGAAGCCCACCAGATCCTTTCGGACTGCAATTACCACGGCAAGAAGAGGAAAAATACCGTGGATGCGGTGGCCGCTTCTTTGATTCTGGAGGGCTATTTAGCGTCCCTTCCCGGATGATTCCTCCCCGATCACAAGTTCATAAACTGCATTTTTTGCCATTCCGGTTTGGTCAGCGGCCTGCCGGATGGCATCTTTTTTTGTCATTCCGCCATCCATGAGGCGGTGGACCAGGCTTAAAATGTCAGCTTCATCAGAGACAGCTTCCGCCGTTTTTTCTGCCCCATTGAGAATGAGAACGTACTCGCCTCTGGGATCCTGGCTGAGATAGTACTCCTCGGCCTCCTTCAATGAAAAGCGGAGAACTTCCTCGTGAAGCTTGGTCAGCTCCCGGCAGAGGCTGATCCGCCGGTCGTCTCCGAATGTCTTTCGAAGGTCCGAGAGGGTGGAACGAAGCTTATGGGGGGCCTCATAGAATATCATGGTCCGTTCTTCGGATTTCAGGCTTTCTAAGTGAGCTTTGCGGCTTTTTTTATTCACGGAAAGGAAACCTTCAAAGCAGAAACGCCCTGTGGGGAGCCCGGAAATGCTGAGGGCAGTGATGGCAGCGCAGGGGCCGGGAATAGCGCTGACGCGAATCCCGTTTGCAGAACATAGGCGTACAAGATCTTCTCCCGGGTCCGATATGGCAGGGGATCCTGCATCGGATACGAGGGTGCAGTTTTCGCCCTGCTGGATCCGGAGGAGGATGGCGGCACCGCTCTCTACCTTATTGTGCTCATAGTAGCTCACTAAGGGCTTTTTGATTTGCAGATAGTTGAGAAGCTTCAGGGTTACCCGGGTGTCTTCGGCGGCAATAAAATCCGCAGAGCGGAGGGCTTCTATCGCCCTGGGGGAGATGTCACCCAGATTTCCTATGGGGGTTGGTACCAGAGTCAGGCTTCCGGACATGATAGTTCGCCTCCGATTCCGTAGATTTGCATGTATTCATCGCTGGGGCTGCCGTCTTCATTTCTGAGGATCAGGTCTTCACGGCAGCTGAGTCCAGCTTTTCCTCCTTTTCTGCAGGAGAGCAGAAGAAGGGAGGGGAGAGAGTCTTTTTGGTTTTTAACAAAGCGAAGTATTTTCGGCTCCAGCCGGTATTCCCGCAGAGCGTAGCAGAGATCCGCCAAGCGTTCGGGCTTGTGGACCAGGAAAAAATCTCCGCCGAATTTGAGAAGCTTCTCTGCTGCAGCGCAGAGAGAGGAGAGGGGAAGACTATCTTCACTCCGCGAAGCCGCGCGGCCTTGATTCTGAGAAAGAGCTCCGGATTCAGCCGCAAAATAGGGAGGGTTGGAAACGGCAGCGTCAAAAAGCCCCTGTGTGCGAAGGGCCGTGAGATCTCTCAAATCCAGGGAGTGGACGGAGATGTTGGAAAAGCCGTTTTCCCGGATCACATCGGAGGAAACTCGGACGGCCTCTTTCTGAAGCTCAAAGCCAACAAACTCGCAGTCTGGGTGGCATTCGGAAAGAAGCATACTGAGGGTGCCGATTCCTGCGCCCAGATCACAAACCCGGTCACCCTTGCGCAGGGTAACAAAGCGGGAGAGTAAAACGGAATCTGTGCTCATGGGATAGGCGGCGGGAAGGTCAGGAAGAATAATACTGCTGCGGTATTTCATACAGAACCTCGTAAAATAAGCGGACCTGTGGGAATCCACAGGTCCGCCCAGCTTGAAAGCTTATTCCTGAGCAATTGCTTCATTGGGGCAGGAGTCGGCACAGGTGCCGCACTCTACGCACTGATCTGCATCGATGACATAGCGGTCATCGCCTTCGGTGATGATGCCGAGGGGGCAGGAGTCTGCACAGGCACCGCATTTCACACAAGCATCGCTGATTTTGTAAGCCATTTTAAAATCCTCCTATTTGTTTTTCGTATGCTGCCCTTATCATAGCATGAATTTCAGAAAATGCAAATACTATTTTGTGCTTCTTCCGTTTTTTTCAGCGGAATCCTCTTCTCCGGAAAGGGAAATCGGCGTGCCTGAAAAATAGGGGATAAGCGCAATCTTTTCTAAAAATCCTCGGCTCAATCCTTTTTCTTGTGGGATTGATGTGAAGTAGGGTATGCGTAAAGGCTTCGTGCTGGTATGCTTTTCGTAGTAATCAGCACGGGAGGCTTCGCCATGCAGTACATTCATTTGC
>JAZUFG010000116.1:0-13091 GCA_045640565.1 Oscillospiraceae bacterium
CCTTTACCAGATCGATTCCATTGACAGCCGTATTGAGATCTACCGGGAAAGCTATGAGCAGCTGAAGCCCGGAGAATTCTCCCAGAGGATCTTTGCTCTGGACAGAAAAATACTGAAGCACGAGTAACAGATAAGCTGCAAGCTGCAAGCTACAAGCTGCAAGCTACAAGGCGCTAGGAGTTAGGAATTAGGAGCAATTTTCCCCAAAAAAAGGCCCGAAAAAGGCGAAAAGGGTTACGGGAAGACACAAAGGTTACCGGAGAGAAACCTGTCCCCTCTGTCTTCTTTATAAATGCTCTTTGAGAAAGTTTGAAACCAATGAAAAACAATTGCTATATATCTCTGTTGAAAAATGACTTGACGATTATCACGGCAGCGTGATATAATTTCTATGAGGTGATAAATATATGCCGGAAATTTCCAGATTCTACGGAATTGTTGTAAAAATCTATTTAATTTAATCGGAAAAGAACACAATCCTCCTCATGTCCACTTTATTTATGGGGAACGAATGGCGTCCTATGATATCCAAACTTTGCAAATGATGGAGGGAGATTTACCTCCGAAAGCCTCCGCGCTTTGTTTGGAATGGCTGACAATTCACAAAGACGAGCTTCTTGAAATGTGGGATACTCAAATATTCCGCAAGCTTCCTCCGCTGGAGTAAGGAGACTGTTATGTTTCATAAAATCAAGACTGTCGCTGCACTGCCGAATTATGTCCTTTTGGCGCATTTTGCAGATGGAAGCGAGAAAGAATATGACATGAAACCCCTTATGCGAGAGCATGAGATCTTTCGGATATTCAAGACGGTGCCCGGCCTATTTGAGCAGGTTCGTGCCGATGTAGGCGGATACGGTATTGTATGGAATGAGGATATTGACTTGGATGCCGAAGAAATCTGGGTAAACGGCAGGGAGACACGGACTCCCTTCTTTGGCCTGATTTCTCTGGCTGATGCGACTGTCCTATGGAATCTCAATGAAAGCACCCTTCGAAAGGCCATTTCTTACGGAAAACTGAAAACAGGCACGGATGTATTTAACTTTGGGAGCCAATGGGTTGTCACGGCTTCTGCTATGGAGCGAGAATACGGTGCTGTAAAGTGAACCGTGGGAAGACACAGAAGACACAGGGCGATAAGGTATAATAAATTGGATCGCCTTGATTTTTCAGGGTGATTTTTTTGAAAAGAGAACTATCGGCTTCTTTTCGAGCAAAACGGGGAACGCAAATGCGTCCCCCGTGATTTTTTTGCGGTTATTATTTGTCGGCCAGTCCGGCTTCTTTATGGTCCTTGTAGCGGATGATATAGGAAACAGACAACGTTGCCCAATATATAAACGTAGCAAATGCGTTGAAGAGAGAGAATATACTAAACGACCCCGGCTGTACGAGTGAAAGGGAATAGATTGCGTAAACCAGACTGCATACCGCAACGATAGCGATGATTGCAAGATTCTGTTTGAATTTGTTCAGTCTGCCGGACATAAAGGCAATCAACACAACTTCAAGTAGGATGACCGCTGTAATATATTTAGGATCGTCAAACGGAGTCAAGACGATGGCTGCCGCACAAAGCGCAGCATAGATCACAAAAATGTTTCTGAGAAGGTTGCCATGGGGCTTTTTATATCCGGTGAACGCATAAAAGAAAACGCTGATCATGGAAAGTTTTCCGACAACAGACATGGCTACAAAGGCGGCGCCCATGTTATCAGCACGTATAATTTGAATCATCTCAATAACAAAATTTGTGATTACCAAAACCAGACAGATAGCCAACGCGACGACCGCACCGGTGCTGAGTTTTTTCTTTTCCATATTTTTTCCTCCTTCATGAACGAAAAATATTCGTTAAGGCCATTATAAGTTCATAAAAATAAGATTGCAAGAGTTATTTTGCTGTTTGAGTTTGCCGCCCAATTCTTCGGAGTTAGGGCAGAAAATCGGGAGCGTTTTTGCCCCAAAAATGGGCCAAAAAAGACGGAAAGGATTTTATAATGTGATTGACAGAGAATTGCTTTACTATTATTGCTTATCTGAACTTTCTGCAACGAGTCTATCGAAATCACTTTCGTAAGAAATATCCTGTAATACCCTGTATTTCTCAAATTCGCTTTCTGCAAACGCCTTGGCAATTTCTGCGGTGACTTTGCCGTTATCCTTTAGAATCTCCGTGTCGTTGAATTTTAGAAAAGCATCAAGTTTTTCCGCCCAATCAGCCATTGTCATAGGAATATGTCGCCTTGCCTGTCTTGTGGCATAATCAAGATACATTTCAACGATTTCATTCATTTCTGAAAGCTCGTTTTCAGAAAGATAATTCTTAGCGATACTCACATCAGCCCTCACTATTTTGCCGAAGGGGGCATTCTTCCAAGTGGTAAGGCCCATGTTCTCTTTCTCGTGATTTGCCCTGTTGACTATCACTTCTGCAGCAGTGTTACCATGAACAGCATAATGCATCTTATTCTGTACCGTCGCAAAGAAATCTCTTGTGGTCTTACTATCGAGCGAATAATCCACAGCTGTGGAATATATATCCGTGATTTTTTGGTAAAAGCGTCTCTCGCTCGCGCGTATCTCCTGGATTTCCGATATAAGATGGTCAAAATAGTCTTCGTCAAATATCTGCCCATTGATCAGCCTGTTCTTATCCAGTACATATCCCTGCTTTGTGAATGTGTCAAGGACTTTTGTCGCCCATTGCCTAAATTGGGTAGCCCGTTCGGAGTTAATTCTATATCCAATAGCTATAATGGCAGCCAAAGAATAAAACTTATATTGATATGTTTTTCCATTATCAGCAACTTGTGCAAAATTTGCACAAGTTAAATCCTCCTGTAATTCTCCATCGGAAAAAATGTTTCTAAGATGTTTTGTGACAACAGATCTATCAACATCAAAGAGCTTCGCTATCGCCTTTTGTGTTAGCCATACATCATGATTTTGAACACGAACCTCAATCCCGTCTTCACCTGCATCGCGAGTAAACACAAGAAAATCAACTGTGCTGTTTCTTATCTGTATTTCATTCTTTTTGTTTGTCATTTTTTATTCCCTCTTGACATCAATACTACACATTCCACATAGCCTACATGACTATACTACCCTATTATGCATTTAATTGCAATATATCAAAACTGTGAGCTGTCAACCCCCTCCGCCTCGCTAAGGCTCGGCACCTCCCCCTTCCGTGAAGCGGAGCTTCACTTCCAGGGTGAGGCTTTCGCTGGGGCAGAAAATCGGGAGTTAGAGCGACTAGGTGCAAGCTGCAAGCTGCAAGCTGCAAGGCGCTAGGCGCTAGGTAGCGAAGCGGCCGAGCGGTAGTGAATTGCCTGCCGGTGGCAGGCATGAGCCGCGAGGGACCGAGCCCGCAGGCGAGACCTGTCAGAACGCGAGGGTGACCGAGCCGCAGCGAGAATTAGGAGTTAGGAGAGCTGCAAGCTGCAAGCTGCAAGCTACAAGCTGCAAGCTGCAAGCAGCAAGGTGCAAGCGGCAAGGTTTAAGGCAAAACGGGGGATGCGAAAGCATCCCCCGTTTTTTACTTGTCAGCAAGTCAGGCTTTCCCTGCAATTACTGCAGGAGCAGGAGGGAGAATACCAGGGTAAAGAGGGCAACCGTTTCTATAATACCGATGACAATAAAATAGTTTGCGGTACCCTTTCCGGTCTCGCCCAGGGCATCTGCTGAAGCAGCAGCGACCTTGCCCTGCATAATAGCGGACATGCCGATGGCCAAACCGCCGAGAATGCCGATGACCATCTTCAGGAGAGGGTCGCAGCCCGCATTGCGGATAAAATTCATCAGAAGGAAACCGTAAATCGTCTGGGTCAGGGGCGCGCCGGAAAAGGCCACCATGATAAAGGGGGCAGGCTTGCCGGAAGCAAAGCATTTCTTCCAGGCGCCGACGGAGGACTGGGCTGCAAAGCCGGCACCCAAAGCAGATCCGGCTGCAGAAAGGCCCAAGGCGCACGCCATACCAATTTCACCAATGTTCATAACTTTTCTCCTAACATAAATATTTGATAATTATATTTTTTTCTTTCGGAAAGGGTCGTATGCCGTGCCGGACCACTCCATGCCGAGCTGCCCGGAAAACTCCAGGAGGTTCAGCCGGATACCGTGAACAGCAACGGAAAGAACGCCCATCACGATATTGAGAGCATGGCCGATCAGCGCGATGACAACACCGACAACAACAGCAGGCCCGGAGAATCCGGACGCCATATTATTAAAGCTTTGGGCAATTGCCAGGGAGGCCATACCAACGGCAAAAAGACGGATATAGCTCATGACATTGCCGAAGGCGCTGATGGTATTCAGGAAAACCGTAAAGGCATCCCCAAGGCCGGCCTTCAGGCCCTGGCCGAAGGATCTTTCCGGAGACATGCCGCCGAAGAGAACCACCAGAAGGAAGCCGATCCCCACCACAAGGGCCACGGGAAGAAGCTGCACCTTTTCGCCTATGACCAGATAAAGGACCAGGAAATAAAGGGCATCAATGGCGGCCAGCCAGCCCAGGTCCGCAAAGAGGCTCCAGTCCTTTTGCGGCAGCTTTTTCCGAATATTCATAACGCAGGCCAGTGAAAGCTGGACCGTGCCGATGATGAAGCAGAACTTCATGATGGCATTCTGCTGCGTGCCGGTGGATACGCCGAAATATTCGGGATAATTGGCAAATTTCGGAATCACGAGGGCCTTCAGGAAGGGAATCTTCATGGCTCCCTCAAAGCCGAACCAAGTCCCCGTCAGGCTTCCCCATATAACCGTTGCCGCGGAGAGAACATAGAGAAGGGTTATGGCATCGTTTGCTTTCTTCCGCCGGAAATGAATGACCGCCGTTCCTATCAGGAAAAGGAGGCCGTAACCCGCATCCCCGATAATCATGGCAAAGAAAAGGGTGAAAAAGCAAAGGAACCAGAAGGAAATATCATACTCTCTGTAGCCCGGAACCGTGCCGAGGATATCAAAAACGGGAATCAGGAGGCGGGTCAGCCTGTTATAGCGGACCTTTGTGGGAACGAGCTCGTCCCCTTCCTCCACATCGTCTATCCGATAGGCCCAGGACTTCTCCCGGGCGCAGGCAATAAAGCGCTCCATATCTGCCTCCGGGATATAACCGGTGAGCCAGATAAGCCCGGAGTCCTTCTCCGCAGAATTGGAAACAGAAGAATAGCTGAGGGAATCCTCCGCACGCAAAATCTGATCTCGGAAGGATGGAAGATATTGGGCAGCTTCCGCAAAAAGGGCGTCACAGCGGCTGAGCTTTTCCCCGCAATCCCGCAGGGTCTCTTCCAAATCCGAAAGGCTCTTTTCCGGAAGCGGAAACTCAATGGCGGGGCTGTCGGCAGGCAGGGGCCCCAGGGAAGCAAAGGTTTCCGATTTTTCCACGGAGGCAAGCTTGATGAGCCTGAGAGAAGGATCCGATTTCAATAGCTTGAAGTCCTTCTTCCCGCATCTGTAAAAATGCAGATCATAGCCCAAGGCTCTCAACTCCCGGACCTGCTCCGGGGAAAAGTCCCCCCAGGCCCGGAGCTTTTCAGCCTCCATTTTGGAGGCCGACTGCAGGGAAAGCAGGGCTTTCTTCTCCTCCATGGCAGCATCCACCCGGGAGAAGAGCTCCTCAAAGGCAGGATCCTGCAGGAGCTCCTCCTTGGGGGAGCTTTGGTATTCCAGCAAATAGGATTGGATTTTCGTGAGTTTCAGAAGCCGTTCCGAAAGTACCCCATCCCCTGCCCTTTTCTCAGCGATATGGAGAAGCTCCAGTTCCCGGAGTTCATCCAGAAGCGCATTCTTTTCCGATTCCAGGGCAATGACAGAAACCAATTTCATTTTTTCTATCATTGGGTCTCCTCCTGAAGCTTCTTCTTCGCTATTTTCCCGCGAACCACGGCAGCAGTCTGCAGGTCTCCCAGATAAATCTCAATCACCCGGATATTCTCCTTGGCTTCGGGGATCTTTACCTTCTCGAAAAGATTCACTCTCTGCGCAGTAGAACGAAGCTCCTTCTCCAGCAAATCCACCTGCTTTTGCAGAGTCTTCACCAGGGCATCCAGGCGGGCAATTTCACGAAGCTTGACCAGGGCGCTGTCCACCCAAAGAGGATAGTCCGCAACATCATAGGAAACATCATAGAATTCCAGGTCCCGAAAAACGGGAACTTTGACGCCGGCGATATTGTCCTCCCCGCAAAGCACGGACTTGGGCACGATCAGCTCGGAAAGCTTCTTTTCCTTGGGGAAAAGGCGGTTCTCTGCGAAAACGGCAATCCAGTCATTCAGGTTGCCGACCATTTCTTTCCGTTCCTCTTCCTTTTCCTCCAGTTCGGCGGCAAGCTGCATCAGCACACTCTGAAGCTGCTGTTTCTTCAGCTGCAGAGTGGGAAGATATCTCTCAAACTGCCTCAGGGAATCCTTTTGCTGCTTCAATTCATTTTTTGTTAATTTCACAGCCATTTACTTTCCCTCTCAGCCAATGCCGTCCTTTCTTGGCCAACGCTCTGCGATCAGGCTGGACTTCAGGCCGGTCTCGTTGGGCTCAAAGCATTCGGCCAGGATCTCCCAGCCCAAATCCAGGGCTTCATTCAAAGGAATATTCACCCTCAGGTCCATCAGCTTTTCTTCAAAAAGCCGACCGTATTTCAAAAGCTTATCGTCCCATTCCGACATCATGAAGCCCATGGTCTTCTTCTCCAGGCTTTCCTTATAGGCGCTGTAAAGGCGGATCATGCCGTCCATCAGGGCCCGGTGGTCATCCCGGGTAGTCCCGTTGACATTCTGCTTCAGTCGGGAAAGGGAGCCAAAGGGCTCAATATGGCCGTTTTTCAGGTAGTACTGGCCCTCCGTGATATAACCCGTGTTATCCGGAACGGGGTGGGTGACATCGTCGCCGGGCATGGTGGTAACGCCCAGAATCGTGATAGAGCCGGCCCCCTCAAAGTCCACTGCCTTCTCATAGCGGGCAGCCAGACAGCTGTAGAGATCCCCGGGATAGCCACGGTTTGAAGGAACCTGTTCCATGGTGATGGCCATTTCCTTTTGGGCATCCGCGTAGTTCGTCATATCCGTCAGAAGGGTGAGGACCCGTTTCCCCCGGAGTGCAAACTGCTCCGCAACCGCCAGGGCCATATCCGGAACCAGGGTGCATTCCACCACAGGGTCCGAAGCTGTATGGATAAACATGACCGTCCGGCTCATGGCGCCGCCCTTTTCCAGGGTATCCCGGAAAAAGAGATAGTCATCATACTTCAGACCCATGCCGCCCAGAATGATGATGTCTACCTGGGCCTGCATGGCAATTCTCGCCAGGAGCTGGTTGTAGGGCTCACCGGAAACAGAGAAAATGGGAAGTTTCTGGCTTTCCACCAGGGTGTTGAAAACATCGATCATGGGAATGCCGGTATGGATCATATTCTTGGGAACAATTCTTTTTGCGGGATTCACGGAAGGACCGCCAATGGGGATCATATCTTCCGTCAGGGCAGGACCGTTATCCCTGGGAACCCCGGCGCCGTCAAAAATGCGGCCCAAAAGATGCTCAGAGCAGGAAACGGTCATGGGTCTTCCGAGAAAACGGACAGGATCCGTGGTGGAAACGCCCTGGGCACCGGCAAAAACCTGAAGAGAAACCAGATCCCGGTCCAATTTAATGACACTGGCATAGCTTTTTCCCACCAGGGCAAGGTCGCCGCTGCGAACACCCTCCGCACGGACGGTGACCACATTTCCCACGATGGTCTCAATTTTTGTATAAACTTTCTGCATGATAAGCCTCCTCAATTAGCTGCTTTGGAGGTATAGAAACTCACGAGCTTCTGCTTCTGAATGTCAAATTCCTCTGTGCGGAAGGCAATTCCGTGCCAATCCAGGAACTCCTGCCGGATCTCATTGAAAAAGGCTCGAATTTCCTTTTTGTCTGTCAGGAGATAATCCCTCGTCAGAATGTCATAAAGAAGATCAAAGACACAGTTCTGCCTCTCCGGACTGCATGCGGCATCCACGGGATCAAACGAGTTCTGCTGAAGATAGACAGAATCCAGCAGTTCACCCTTCTGATAGACTATATAGTCTTCCGAGGAGGTTCCCTCTTCACCGACGACCTTCATCATCTGGTTGATCTCATTGCTGCGGAGGAGGATGGAATGGGCTTTATTTACCCGTTTTTTATCCACAACGCCGAGATACTTGGACCAGGAATCCACGGGATGAATGGCCGGGTATTTTCTGGCGTCGGAACGTTCTCTGGAAAGGCCGTGGAAAGCGCCGACGACCTTCAGCGTTGCCTGGGTAACCGGCTCCTCAAAGTTGCCGCCGGCAGGCGAAACCGTTCCGCCGATGGTAACGGAAGCATAGCTGCCATCCTTCAGGCGAACTTTGCCCGCTCTTTCATAGAAGGAGGCGATAACGGATTCCAGATAGGCCGGGAAAGCCTCATCACCGGGAATTTCCTCCAAACGGCCGCTCATTTCACGCATTGCCTGGGCCCAACGGCTGGTGGAATCTGCCAGCAGAAGCACATCCAGACCCATTTGACGGTAGTATTCCGCCATGGTCACAGCTGTATATACAGAGGCTTCACGGGCCGCAACAGGCATGGAAGAGGTGTTGCAGATGATGATGGTGCGCTCCATCAAAGAACGCCCTGTGCGCGGGTCAATCAGCTCCGGGAACTCTTTCAGGACCTCAACGACTTCACCGGCCCGCTCTCCGCAAGCTGCAACGACGACGACATCCACATCCGCATTCTTCGCTTCCATATGCTGGAGGACGGTCTTGCCGGCGCCGAAGGGCCCCGGAACGCAGAAAGTTCCGCCTTTGGCAACAGGAAGGAAGGTATCAATGCAGCGAATCTGCGTGACCATGGGTTCATCCGGACGCACACGCTGATCATAGCAGCGGATAGGCTCTTTGATCGGCCAGGAGAAGACCATGGAGAGCTCTTTCTTTTCCCCATTCCGATTTTCTATAACGGCAACGGTGGAACGGACAGGATAAATCCCCTTTTCCCGAATGGATAGGACTTTCCAGTCTTCGTCCGAAAGGCCGAAGGGAGCCATGATTTTATGCGTAAACATTCCCTCCGGAACGGTTCCGACGGTATCCCCGGCGCAAACCGGGTCACCCACCTGAAGGATGGGGGTAAACTCCCATTCTTTATCCGGAATCGCGCTCAAATAGACACCGCGTTTCAGGAAAACGCCGCATGTTTCCGCTAATTCCGGAAGCGGATTCTGGAGCCCGTCAAAAACCTGGGTCAAAAGTCCGGGACCCAATTCAACGCTCATGAGCTCTCCGGTGAATTCCACCGAGTCGCCCACCTGAATCCCATCAGACATCTCATAAACCTGCAGGCTCAGAACATTGCCGGTAATACGGATAACCTCGCCCTTGATCCTGCATTCTTTCAGAACAACATAAGCAACTTCATTTTTACGAATGGAACCGGTGAAATCAACGGAAATCAGGTTTCCATTGACTCCGGATACATGACCGACTGCATTTACCATAAATTATCTCCCGTTATAAGCTGAGAATTTTCTGCTGAACTTCGCCCAGCAAGGCGGAAAACTCTTCTTTACCCTCTTCAAAAGAGAAGGAATAGAGCCGTTCCAACAATTTCAGCTTGATTGCATATCCAAACAGTACACTTTCATCAAAAAAGTGCATGGACACCAAAGAATCCAGTTTTTCAAACTCCTGCCTGAGCAAAATACGCTCCCCTTCCAAAGGGTTCGGGGCAGACATTGCCAACTTGACGGCAGAGGAAGCTTCCGACCCGGAGAATCCCGGAGCCTTTGCCGGCTTCCCCAATTTCAAATTCCGCCGGTAATTCAGTTCTTCCATAAGCGAACCGTAATATTCAGACCATTCGGAAAGGAGCGGACCCTTTGATCCGCACATATCTAAGTTTTCCAATTTGGAAAAAACTTCCGGACGGAGCGAAGAAGAACAGAGGTCCAGAAATTCCTGATAGCTGAAGGGCAAAGTGCCATCAGCGCGAAGCATGGGAAGGCTTGAAATCAAATAATAATAGGAAGCCAAAGGGTAACCTCCTCAGAAATCCAGATTCCTGAAATAGGGCATCAGCATCTTCATGATCTCTTCATCCGTGCAGTCAAAATATCCGGAAGCATCCTTGGCTGCCAGACGGAAACCGGAACGGGAGAATTTTCCCGGACGAATCTCCAGGCCTGCCCTGATCTCTTCCGCAAGTGCCGACTGAAGTCCTTCTGATACAGAAGCCAATTCCACGCTGTAAGCAGAAATATCCTCACCCTGAAGTGCCGCACGGATCAGTGCCGGCAAAGAGTCACCGGAAAGGACCGAAGAAACATCCTTCTGCAAAAGCTTTTCATAGCAAGCCCGGACCTCTGCCTTAAAGGAAAGCATGGCATCCCTCTTTGCCTGATCGGCCGAAAGCTCAGCTCTGGACTTCATAAGGTCAATTTCCTTTTCCGCAGAATCCTTCTCTGCCGCAGCTTCGGACTTTGCGCGGGAAATGATCTCGTCCGCTTTCTTCTTTGCATCCGAAAGGATTTTTTCGGCCTCTGCATTCGCCGCGTCGATCCCCTGTTTCTTAATGGAATCCACTAAATCCTGAATTTGAACTTCCATAATTGCATAACCCACCTATTTTAAATATTCTCGCTTATTATACAAATTTTCATGTGCCAAATCAAGGGCATTCTATTCTGTATAAAAAAAACCTGCTAATTTCAGTAATTTTAAGCAAAATTTCAACTCTCTTTCAGTTTTGTTTCAGTTTCTCATCCTATATTATCATCAAAATTCAGAAACTCTTTGAAAGGAGAACGAATACTATGGATCAAAACGATATCCGTGAGGAAAACACCTACGGCGAAGAAGCGCCCATGCATGACGGCAATTCCGAAGGCGCCGGATACGGCGGCTCTTCCGCCCGGAACAACAATAACAGCTCCTGGAACAGCAGTTATGCCTATTCCTATCAGCCGGATGATCAGGACACAAAAAAGCCGGTAAAGAAAAAGAAAGAAAAGAAAAAAAGAAACGGCCTGCCTGCCCTCGCGGTCATAGCCATTTCCCTGGTCTGCGCCATTTTAGGCGGTCTGGGAGGCGGCTTCTTTGCTGCAAAACAGTCCAAGAAGCCCGAAGAAAAATTCCCTGATGAAAAGCCGGAGGTCATGGAAAGTACGGTTTACTCCATGGAAAGAACTCCCTCCAAGATCCGGAATGTGAACGTTAAAGGCGGAGAAAAACTGGACCCGACGGAGGTTTATGCACAATATGTTAATGCGACCGTCGGCATCCAGACGGAAATTACCACGAACTATTTTGGCTATGCGACCAAATCCGCTGCTTCGGGAAGCGGATTTATCCTGACAGAGGACGGATACATCATAACGAATCACCATGTCATAGATAAAGCCAGTTCCGTTTCCGTCATGACCTATGACGGAAAGAGCTATGACGCAAAAATCATCGGCTACGATGAAGACAATGATGTTGCCGTTCTGAAAATCGAAGCTGAAGGGCTCTCGACCGTTGTGCTCGGCAGCTCCGACGATCTCCTTGTCGGTGAGGAAGTCATGACGATCGGCAACCCTTTGGGCGAGCTGACCTTCTCCTTGACGCATGGCCATGTTTCTGCTTTGAATCGGGAAGTTACCTTCGGCAACGATAAAACCATGAGCCTGATCCAGACCGACTGTGCCATCAATCTGGGGAATTCCGGCGGCCCCTTCTTCAATGCTTACGGCGAGGTCGTCGGCATCGTGAATTCCAAAATGGCCAGTTCCTCATACAGTTCCACTGCCACCATCGATAATCTGGCATTTGCCATTCCGATCGACGATGTCCGGGCAAACATATTCAGCATCATTGAGAACGGTTATTTTGTGAAGCCCTACATCGGCATCACCGTGGGAACCGTAAGCTCGGATATGATCAATTACGGGATCCCCGCAGGCGCCATTATTCGCACTGTTGTGGAAGGCGGGCCGGCAGAAGCGGCAGGGCTGAAGGAAAATGATATTATTACGGCAATTGACGAAAATACTATCATCTCCAGTTCCGAGCTTATTTCCGAGATTTCCAGAAAGAAAATCGGGGAAACCGTTTCCCTCTCCGTCTATCGGGATTCCGCAAACATCAAGGTAGATGTGGTGATCGGTGAGAATCAAACGGCCGCTTTGCCGGAGGAAAAAGAAGAGCCGGAAGAGAACAACACGCAGGGTTATGAGCAGCAGGGCCAGCAGCCATTCAATATAGGAGATTTCCCCTGGAACCTCTTCGGATTCGGATACTAAGATAGAAAGAAAGGGAGCCACTGCATGACAGCGGCTCCCTTGCCTTTTAAACTCTTAAATAGCGCTTGCTGAAAAAGCATCAATATAAAAGCATGGCCCGTTGCATATCAGCCAATTCGAAGCAAAAAGAAAAAAGGCGCAAAAGAATTCTCAGCAAAAAAAATCGCCCCGGAAAACCGAGGCAACTCAATTTCTTGTTGACAATAAAAATAAAAGCCTTATAATGAGATACAGGAAAGAGGTCTATCGGTAACGGTTAGACCCTTAACTGAAGTTTTTGAAGTAATCGCCGACTTGTCGAGGGACGGCGGTTACTTCTTTTTTGCCTGCATACACAGACTGACGATAGCAATAATAACCAAGCAGAACTGAAAGAGCTCTGACAAAGAAATATTATCCATTCTCATCGCCTCCTTCCTGTTGGGGAGGAGGCAAGAAGTTTGTCTCCTCCTGACAACCAGAAGGGACTAACCGCCACCATTATGATATTGTCTTTCCTGTACCCGGAGGTATTATACCATAACAGAAAGAAAAAGCAACAAAACCTTTACAACCACAGAGCTTTTCCCACCGTTTTTTGAGGAAAATTGCTCCCGATTTTCTGCTCTAGCGCCGTAATGAAAACGGGACGATGTAGGCATCGTCCCCTACGGTTTCGCATGTCAATTGGGATAGTCCCCAATGACAGCTACTCCGAACAATCGGCGAGGCAAGCTCCAACTCCGAAGAAATAGCTTTCCCCCTCATTTTTTCCTCTTGCAGTATTGTTCCCATAAATATATAATTGCTTTTGACATAT
>JAZUFG010000117.1:0-6424 GCA_045640565.1 Oscillospiraceae bacterium
CCTGATCTTTCATTATTAGGACCTCCTTGATATATTTTCGTTGGGTTGGCGAACCTCAACTTCAAATATATCAAGGAGTTTTTATTCTGTCCATAGCTAAAGCTTTTTGACCACTGGCAAAGCCAGTGGTTGCCATATGAAAGCAAAACCCGCCGAAAAGGAATTCCTTTTCGGCAGGTTATTTCAGCCCGATGCGCCGGAATTTGCTTGATTATTTGTGAAACCGTCGGGACGATGTGGCATCGTCCCCTACAGTTGCCAAGAAACATACCCGGCATTTGGACTAACGGCTATTTTCAGTTTTCTGCAAGATAGAAGACCTGCATGGCTTTTCTTGTCATCCAGGCATCCAGCTTGGAAATGACCTCCATGGGGGCATGCATGGAAAGGACGGGAACGCCTGCATCCAGCGTGTTGATATTCCGGTTTGCCATATAGGCAGCCACGGTTCCGCCGCCGCCCTGGTCAACCTTGCCCATATCGGAACTCTGCCAATAGACATTTTCCTTATTGAAGAGCGTCCTGAAATAGTTGAAGACCTCAGCGGATGCATCGGATGTGCCGGATTTTCCTCTGGCACCGGTATACTTTGCCAAAGCCACACCGTAATTCAGATAGCTGGCATTCTGCAGGTCATCCACCTCTGCATAAAGGGGGTCGTGAGCAGAGGAGACATCTGCGCTGAGGCAGTTGGAAGCATAGAAGCAGCGGCTGAGAGAAACGCCCTGTATATCGCAGAGTTCACCCATGAAATACTCCAGGAAAGCGCTGCGCATACCCGTAACGCCCTTGGATCCGATCTCCTCCTTATCCGCAAGCACGCAAACGGATGTAAACTTGGGAGTCCCCAAAGTCAGCAGGGGCTCAAATTCCGCATAGACGCAAACCCGGTCATCGTGGCCGTAGGCCATCAGCATGCTCCGATCCATACCGACCTCCCGGCATTTCCCGGCGGGAACGAAGGTCAACTCGGCAGAGAGGAAATCTTCTTCCCGGAAGCCGTATTTTTCATAGAGCAGAGTCATGACCTGCTTTTTGACCCGCTTTTCCTTCTCTCCTTCTATGGGCTCGCTGCCCATGAGAACCCGGAGATTCTCGCCGGTGATACCCTCGGACATGGTTTTCTTCATCTGGTCAGCAGCCAGATGGGGCAGAAGATCCGTCACATAGAAAACGGGGTCGCTCTCCTCTTCTCCGACGGAAACTGTGATCACGCTTCCGTCCTGCAGGGCCACAACACCGTGAAGAGCAAGGGGGATGGCGGTCCACTGGTATTTCTTAATGCCGCCGTAGTAATGGGTCTTGAGGTATGCAAATTCTCCTTCTTCCCAAAGCGGATTGGGCTTAACATCCAGGCGGGGTGAATCTGCATGAGCAGCCGTAATATGGCAGCCCTGATCCAGCTTTTCCCTGCCTATGACGACAAAACAAATCTGCTTGCCCCGGTTGTTGGCATAGATCTTATCGCCGGGCTTCAGTTCCATACCGGGCTTGAATTCCCGGAAACCGGCCTCTTTGGCCATGCGGATGGTCTCCGTGACAGCTTCGCGTTCTGTCTTGGCCTTATCCATAAAGGCACTGTAGCGCTTGCTGTAGGCTTCCATCTCGGCCCGCTCTTCTTTGGGAAGGCGGTCATACCCGTTTTTCTTTTCAAACATCAAACCCTCATTCATAACTTTTCTCCTCTATCAGCTTTTGAAAGAAGTCCCGGCAAGTCTTCCGGAATTCTTCTTCTGTTTTTCCATTATAAAGCGTATAATCGCAGGTCCTGCGGAATTCCTCATCGCTCTTTTGGGAATCCACCCTGGCTGCAGCCTCTTTCTCCCGAATGCCGTCCCGTTTGAGGATGCGGGCAATTCTTTCTTCCCGGGGAGCCAAAACCGCCACCGTGCAATCACAGAGGGCATCCAGCTTCCCCTCCATGAGGCCAAAGGCATCAATGGCAAAGAGTTTGCTTCCCTTTTTTCTTCCCTCCCGAATTCTTTTTTGTATCTCTTTTTTTACGGCGGGATGGGTAATAGCATTCAGTTTTTGAAGCGCCGGAGGATTTCCAAAGACGCGGGACCCCAGCTTCCTGCGGTCCAATTTTCCTTCCGCAAGCACTCCCGGAAAGGCCTCTTCCAGCTTTGCCAGAAGTTTTTCATCCCGCTCCAAAAGTTCATGATAAACAGCATCGGCATCAAAGGTCAGAGCCCCCAGCTCCTCCAGACTTTGGAGGGCAGTGGTCTTCCCGCAGCCGGAACCGCCGGTCAATCCGATAATCATTTCGATACCTCAACTATGTGGAAGCCTGCCGCCTTGTTCAGGCGGTTTCCCACAGCGCAGCCCAATCCGGAATTCTCCGGGCAGCGAGCATAAATGACAGCATAGCCTGCCTCATCCAGCTGCCGAAGGGCATCAAAGAGGTTATGGGCCAACGCATTCAGGTCCTTTTGGGAACCGTAGCTGATGACCTCATAACCCTCATAGAGAGGACGCTCCTCGTCATAGCAAAGGATGGCCATATTCTCCGTCTCGTGGGCGCGAACATAGGCCGCCGCTGCCTCTGAGCTTCCCTGCAGGATGGTTACATCCCCCTTGGGCGCATAATGCTTATATTTCATGCCGGGGGCACGAACCTTGCTGTCTGCGGAAATCTGCTGGGTAACAGCCTTATCCACGACCAACTCTCCCAGGACTTCCCGCAGCATCTCCGGGGTGATCCCACCCGGGCGAAGGAGCCGGGGCGTTCCTTCATGCAGATCCACAATGGTGGACTCCAAACCCACCCGGCAGGGGCCGCCATCCACAATGGCAGCGATCTTCCCATCCATGCCGTAGTCATGGAGCACATGGGAAGCTGTGGTGGTGGAGGGCTTACCGGAAAGATTGGCAGAAGGCGCCGCAATGGGCACTCCGGAAAGGCGAATGATCTCCCGGGTCACCGGAACCTCCGGGCAGCGAATGGCAACGGTATCCAGGCCTGCTGTGGTGGTCTTGGGCACGATTTCCCGAACGGGAAGGACCATCGTCAGGGGACCCGGCCAGAATTTTTCGGCAAGAAGGCGGGCTGAATCCGGAATGTCCCTGCAATAGAGGTCCATATCCTCCGGGTCCGCAATATGGATAATCAAAGGATTATCCGAAGGGCGACCCTTGGCAGCGTAAATCTTTTTTGCTGCCTCAGCGTTCAGCGCATCTGCCCCTAAACCATAAACCGTCTCAGTAGGAATGGCAACCAATTCTCCCTTTTGTATGAGCTCTGCTGCGATCCTCGGGGTCTCCGGGTCCTTTGCCTGCAAATATAGGGTTTTCAAAGGGTCTCGCTTCCTTCCCGCTGAAGTTTCTCCGCCTGATCGGCAGTAACCAAAGCATCAATAAGCTCGTCCAGATCGCCGTCCATAATGGAATCGATTTTATAGAGGGTCAGACCGATTCGATGATCGGTCACCCGCCCCTGCGGGAAATTATAGGTGCGGATCCGCTCATTTCGCATGCCGCTGCCTACCTGGCTCCGACGCTCGGCGTCATGCTCTGAAGTAATGCGTTCCTGCTCGATCTCATAGAGCTTAGAGGCCAGCATCCGCATACACTTTTCCCTATTCTGAACCTGGCTCCGTTCCTCCTGACAGGCCACTACAATACCCGTGGGCTTGTGGATCAGGCGCACCGCAGAGGAGGTCTTATTGATGTGCTGTCCGCCGGCTCCGGAGGAACGATAGACCTGCATTTCAATATCTTCGGGCCGGATCTCCACATCCACCTCATCCATTTCCGGCAGAACTGCCACTGTGGCCGTGGAGGTATGGATCCTTCCGGAGGACTCTGTTTCCGGAACACGCTGCACCCGATGCACACCGGATTCAAACTTCAGGCGGGACCAGACATTGGAGCCCGTGATCGTGAAATCCGCTTCCTTAATACCGCCCAATTCCGTCTCAGAATAGTTCATCATCTCGATGGTCCAGTGGTGCTTATCCGCATACATCTGGTACATACGGAAAAGGCTGTGGGCAAAGAGGGCGCTTTCTTCGCCGCCCACGCCCCCGCGGATCTCCATAATGGCATTCTTGCCGTCATTGGGGTCCTTGGGAAGGAGCAGGATCCGGAGCTCATCCTTGAGTCCGTCCAGCTTCTCCTTCAACTCGGCATACTCTGCCTGGCAAAGCTCTTTCATTTCCGGGTCGTCCGTTTCGGAAAGGAGAGACTTGGCATCTTCCATCTCCTGCTCGGTCTTCACGGTTTCCCGGAAAGCCGTCACAAGGGGACGAAGGTCCTCCAAATCCTTCAGGGTCGCTGCAGCGGCCTTGGGGTCATCATAAAAATCGGGACGGGAGGATCGGTCCAGCAGCAGCTCATAGCGGTCCTCAACCTGCCTCAGTTTCTCCAGCATAGCATTCTCCTTTATCTTCCTTTTCGGCTGCTATTTTACCATATTCCGGGCAAATTGCAAGAAGGCGGCTTGTAGTTCTCCCGTTTTTTCGCTATAATAATGTCTGCTGAACAGCGGTTTCTTTTCACGGAATAAGCCGCAAACTTCCATAAAACGGAGGAATGAATATGACAGAAAAAATCCACATCCGTTATCTGCATCCGGACATGGAGCCTCTTCGCTATATTGACGGAAAGTCGGACTGGATCGATCTCCGCTGCGCTGAACGCACGGAACTGAAGGCCGGAGAATTCCGTCTCATCCCCCTGGGCATTGCCATGCAGCTTCCGGAGGGCTACGAGGCGCACCTTCTTCCCCGCTCCTCCACCTTCAAAAACTGGGGCATTCTCCAGCCCAACAGCATGGGTGTCGTGGATTCCAGCTACTGCGGAGACAATGACCAATGGTGCATGCCCGCCTACGCCACCAGGGATACCGTCATTGAAAAAGGGGACCGCATCTGCCAGTTCCGCATTATGAAGAATCAGCCTGCCCTGGAATTCATTCCCGTGGAACACCTCTCCTCCCCTGACCGGGGCGGTTTCGGCAGCACGGGAAAGGCATAAACCATGGCTCAAGTCATTGAAATCACGGACTTTTCCGCTCCGGAGCTGGATGTCTATGCCCGCCTGACGGAAGCCCAGCTTCTCAACCGTTTTGAACCCAAAAAGGGCATGTTTATTGCCGAAAGTCCCAATGTGATCGACCGGGCCCTGGACGCAGGCTGCAGACCTGTCTCCATGCTTCTGGAACGAAAGCATATTGAGACCCAGGCAAAGGATGTCATTGCCCGCTGCGGGGATATTCCCGTCTATACCGCAGAGCCGGAGATCCTGACCAAGCTCACGGGCTTTCAGCTGACCAGGGGCGTCCTTTGCGCCATGTATCGGCCTCCAAAGCAGACTGTGGAAGAGGTCTGCAAGGGAGCAAGACGCATTGCCGTCCTGGAAAATGTGGTGAATCCCACCAATGTGGGGGCCATTTTCCGCTCTGCCGCTGCCATGAATATGGACGCCGTTCTTCTGACTCCGGCCTGCTGCGATCCCCTCTATCGCAGAAGCGTCCGCGTCAGTATGGGAACGGTTTTTCAGATCCCCTGGGCCTGGATCGGAGAAAGCATTGCCGACTGGCCGGAGGCAGGGATGGCCCGTTTGCGGTCCCTGGGTTTCCAGACTGCCGCCATGGCGCTGAAGGAAGACACCCTTTCCATCGCAGATCCCCGTCTTGCCGCCGTTGAGAAGCTGGCTATCGTCCTGGGAACAGAGGGGGAAGGTCTGACGGACAGCACCATAGCCTCCTGTGATTACAGCGTGAAAATCCCCATGTATCACGGAGTGGATTCCCTGAATGTGGCCGCGGCAGCGGCTGTGGCTTTCTACCAGTTGGGAAGGTAAGATTCGCCGAAAAGCGCCCCTGCCGAATTCTTGACAGAGGTGCTTTTTCGTGATAAACTCTTGCTTGCGGATCGGGTTTATTCCCCGCCTCGGTTCCCCTGCCGTGTAAAAATAAGGGGTTTTTATTTGCGGGTATGGTGGAATTGGCATACACGCTGCATTTAGGTTCCAGTGGGCGACCATGCAGGTTCAAGTCCTGTTACCCGCACCATGATGAGTATTCATAACGGACTTGAGTTATGAATACTCATTTTTTATGTGTTTTTCTATGTACGGGCAGGTCGGGGTGAACCTGACCGCTTGCATTATGCGGGTAATGCCTGTGTGTGATACTCAACCGCAACACCTTGACGGGTATCTGCCTTGTAATTCTTTTGAGAGAAGCACTCGGGAAGCTCGATATACCCGACAAACTTCCAAAAGATAACCACTCGCTGCGTTCTGTTTTTTCCGACGCCTTCGGTTTCGTAAACTTCAATACGGTCAATCAGTTGATATAGAAGTTGCTTTGTCAGCACCTTCATTTCCATGAACCGCTTGACCGCCGAGATGAACGATTCCTTTCCGTACTGGAGTTGATCAAGCTCGTCCTGCTTCTGTTTCAGTTCGGATATTTTCG
>JAZUFG010000118.1:0-5167 GCA_045640565.1 Oscillospiraceae bacterium
CCAGGGGCTATTGAAGCTGGCTGTTTCATACCGTTTTGCATATGACCATTATTCTGGAAATGGAACAGGTGGTAGCCCGGATGCTAAAGAAACGGGAGATGAAGAGGAATTTAAACTGATTCGAGAAATTGTAATCATGATTGTAAAAGATTATAATAGGCTTAGAAAAGATCTGAAATTAGCCTTTAGCGAAGAAGAAATAGAAACGGGAATTCCTCTACTGTAATAAAACAGACAAATCAAACGAATACCCCATAAAGCAAACCTTTACTCAAAAAGCAAACGATATACCCACAAAGCAAACCTATACTTTTACGGCAGTCCGCTGCGACCACCGAAAACGAGAAAAACCCGTCCCGAAAATGACTCCGGGGCGGGTTGCTTTTTAGGGTAGAAGGCTTAAAAGCCCTTGAAACCAAGGGATTTTTATAAAGAAAAAAGGCAGTAGACTTTCTATCAAAATCTACTGCCTTATTTGGTACGCCAGAAGGGACTCGAACCCCCAACCCTCGGAACCGGAATCCGATGCTCTATCCATTGAGCCACTGGCGCTTGTGCCGTTAATTATAGCAAAGAAAATGGAAAAGTAAAGTCCTATCTTGTATTTTTTAGAGCCTCTGTGGGGAAGGATGCCGTTGATTTTCCAGCATTTTCCATGGTATAATGGGTTCTGTTGAAAGGCCGACCTGCGGTTTATTTCGTATACATTCTGACATCCCGGCCTAAAAGAGTTTTCTTCCTCCGGAGGATCGAATATGCAGGAAAAAGAACTTCGCATGAAAGAGTTGGTGGAGAAGCTGAATGCCGCTTCTGCTGCCTATTATAACGATAAGGACGAGATCATGTCCAACTACGAGTGGGATGCCATGTTTGATGAGCTTTCCACTCTGGAGCGGGAAACGGGTATCGTCCTGGAGGACAGCCCCACCGCAAGGGCCGGCGCGGAAGAGACCTTTGGCAGCGGCCAGCGGGAGCAGCATGAGTATCCTGCCCTGTCTTTGGCCAAGAGCAAGGATATTTCCGTCCTTCAGGCCTGGGCAGGGGAACGGCCTATTTGGCTCAGCTGGAAGCTGGATGGGATTACACTGGTTGCCAGCTATGACGGCGGAAAGCTCACGAAACTCATGACCCGGGGCAATGGGACCTTCGGAACCAATATCACCTTTTTGGCCCCTTATATCCGGGGAGTGCCCTCCGAGGTGAAGGAACAGGGACATTTGGTGGTGCGGGGTGAGGCCACCATTTCCTACCCGGAGTTTGAGCGCTTGAATGCCCTTGCCGAGGGAGACGAAAAATATGCAAACCCGAGGAATTTGGTTGCCGGAACGCTTGCCTTGGATGCCTCCCGGGCTTCCGAGGTGGCGGAACGGTTTGTCAGCCTCAACGCTTTCACTCTTGTTCACCTGGACCGCCCTATGCCTTCCTGGGGAGAAAGGATGGAATATCTTCAGGAGCTTGGCTTTACCACGGTGGCTCATGAGCCCTGCAGCGCCGAGACCCTACCTGCCTTTATAGAAAAATGGACAAAACGGGTTCAAAGCGGAGAGATGCAGATTCCGGTGGATGGCCTGGTCATTTGCTATGACGATACGGATTACGCCTCTTCCGGTTCTGTCACGGGCCATCATGCAACCAATGCGGGCATGGCTTTCAAATGGCAGGATACGGCGGCGGACAGTATTCTGCGGGAGATTGAGTGGAGCTGCGCTGCCAATTGCATTACCCCCGTGGCAATTTTTGACCCTGTTCAGTTGGAGGGTACGGAGGTTAAGCGTGCCAGCCTTTGCAATTTGACGGAAATGAAGCGTCTGACCATTGGTGAAGCCGGAATCACTACCCTTAAGGTCATCAAATCCAATATGATCATCCCCAAAATCATTGAAGCCGACGGCAAAGGGACTTCTTTCAGAATCCCCGAAAGCTGCCCCGTTTGCGGCGCTGCCACAGAGATTCATGTGGGGTCCTCCACAGGCTCGGAGACTTTGCACTGCAGCAATCCGGACTGCTCTGCCAAGCAGATCCGAAAGTTTGCCCGTTTTGTTTCCCGTCAATGTATGGATATTGACGGTCTCAGCGTTGAGACCCTTTCTAAATTTATTGCGGCGGGCTTTATCTCGGATTTCCCCTCAATTTACCGTTTGGAGGATTATCGGGAGGAAATCGAGTCCATGGAAGGCTTCGGCCCCAAAAGCTTCCGGAACCTCATGGAAGCCCTCCAAAAGAGCCGCAATCCCCATCCCGCTGCGCTGATCAATGCTCTCTCCATCCCGAAGATTGGTCTGGATGCAGGCAAGCGCCTGATTGCCAGGTACGGCACTTTCGGCTTTTTTGAAAAGCTGGAATCCGGGGAGGGCTTTGAGGAAATTGACGGCTTTGGGGCTGAGCGCTCGGCCTCTATTCTCGGTTGGTATGGCGATCCCAAAAACCGGGAAATGCTGGCAGCCCTCCTGAAGGAGGTCACGCCCCAGGATTTGGCTCCCGCCGGAGAAAAAGCAGGGACCTGTGCGGGAAAGACCTTCGTTATTACCGGCGATGTTCATAGCTTCCGGAATCGGGAGGAGTTCAAGGCCTATGTGGAGTCCCAGGGAGGCAAGGTGGCCGGCTCAGTTTCATCCAAAACAGACTATTTGGTCAATAACGATGCGGCATCCACATCCTCCAAGAATAAAAAAGCCCAGGCCTTGGGCATTCCGATTCTGACGGAAGACCAGTTCCGGGAACGTTTTTGAAAGAATCAATCCCTCTTGGATTCAGATCCAAGAGGGATTATTTTATCTTCTATTATTCTTCAAAGTCCAATGCGTATTGAGCAAAAACCTTGCTGCCGATGAGAATGGCATCCTCGTTTGCCCGGAAGAGGGCGGTATGGACAGGCTCCGTAATTCCTTTTTCATTGTCCCCGATTCCCAGGCGTATGAAGGCACCGGGTCTTGCCTTGGTGAAATGGGAGAAGTCCTCGGAGCTCAGCTTGGTGGGGAAATCTGAAATGTTATCGCTTCCTACGATCTTTTCTGCGGAAACTTTCAGACGCTTGGCAACCTCCGGGTTGTTGATCAGAGCACCGCAGGATTCTTTACCGGTAATTTTCACTGTGCCGCCCAGTTCTGCTGCTGCATTTTCACAGATTTGGCGGATCCTGCGGTCCACCAGCTCGTGGGTCTCTTCATCAAAATAGCGGAAGGAGATCAGCATTTTCGCGTAGTCGGCGATCACATTGTGGACAGTTCCCGCCTGAATGGAGGAAATGGAGAGTACATGTTGGGCAAAGGGGTTCAGCTCCCGACATTTCATCAGGTAAATATCATTATAGGCTTTCACCGCCATCGCCAGGGCATCAATACCCTTCTGGGGCAGAGTGGCATGCACGGATTTTCCGAAGAATTCAATGGTGAAGGGTTCGCAGGCTGCCATGCCTGCGCCGTAGTTGAAGCCCAGAGTTCCGATCTTTATGGGAACCTCCACATGAAGGCCGATGACCTCGTCAACACCCTCCAGGGCACCGTGAGAGACCATCTCTTCAGCGCCTGAACGGGCACATTCCTCGGAAGGCTGGAAGAAGAGCTTTACCCGGCAGTGAAGGTCCTTTTCTGCCCGTTTCAGCAGTCTGGCCGTACCCAAAAGGCCGGCGGTATGGGAATCATGTCCGCAGGCATGCATTTTCCCGGGATGCTCGGAGGCGTAGGGGAGTCCGGTGGCCTCCTGAATGGGCAGTGCGTCCATGTCTGCCCGGAAGCCGACGGTGTGCCCCTTACAGTCCCCATTGATGGTGGCCACGATGGAGCTTTCCCCGCATTCTTCAGAGAAAGGAATACCCATAGCCTGCAGTTCCCGGCGGACGATTGCCAGAGTTTTAGGCAGGTCAAAGCCCAGCTCCGGACAGCGATGAAGCTCATGATAGAGCTCAGCAACATATTTTTGGTCATCTTCCTGACAGTAGTTTTGAATAAGCATTTGATTTCTCCCTACAAATAATAAATTACTCAAGAATGTTCGATGTGATCATATCCACGCCCAGCTGAACCATCTTTTCCCCTTCTTCAGCTGTGTTTACAGTCCAGCAGTTGACTGTCTGGCCGAAAGCGTGAACCTCTTCCACCAATTCCTTTGTCAGAAGAACGGATTCCGAGTCCAGCCCCAGCCGATAGCTTTTCAGGGTTTTCAGGAGATCCTCGGGTACCTTTTCTTCAATGAGATACTGAGCGGGCTGTTCCGGCAGGAGCTCCCGCAGAGTAATAAGATTCTCCAGAGCAAAGGAAATAAAGAGCACATGGGGCAAGTAGCCGCAGGACCGGATTTCTTCAATGATTCCGGCAATGTCCTTGGGGGTCATGGGGTTTTTCAGCTCTAATACGGCGGTTTTCTCATAGCGTTTGCATATGCCGATATACTCTTTCAGGGAGGGAAGAAGCAGATCCGAACGGTCCTTGTTCTCAAAGCGGTTCAGAAGCTGCACCCTGCGGAGCGTTTCAAAGGTGGACTTTTCCACATCAATATCGTCCCCGGAAACCCTCTTCGTATTTTCATCGTGGATCACGATATATTTCCCATCGGCTGTCACATGAACGTCTGTCTCAATGCCGTAATAGCTTCGGTTTCCCGCCGCCACAAAAGCAGCGCAGGTGTTTTCGGTTTCCAAACCGGAAACGCCGCGGTGAGCGATCATTCGGACGCCCTTTTTCTCAAAAGCTATGGTGTTCATTCCCCAAGCCTTCTTTCCTATATTATAAGTATAGAAGTCATATTAGCACGGCAAGCTGCGAAATTCAAGATGGGATAGCGATAGAAGGCCTTCGGAAAGGTAAATGAAAGAAGAACTTCACATTCACATAAAAAATAAAATTTCTTAATATTTTCTTAAAAAATATCTTGACAAGATGGGATCGGCACAATATAATAACCGAGCGCCTTGTGAGAGGCGCCTTTATATCGGACCCAAAGTTAGAAAAATTTGAAAATAAGAAAATTTCTTGTTGACAAAAGAATCTGTCTGTGGTAAAATATAAAAGTTGCCGCCGCTGAGGCAAGGACCTCGGCAAAGGCATCAGCCTGTACCTTGAAAATTAAACAATGCAAAGAAAGATAGCACCTTTGGACAATTTTTTAAACGAAAGTTGTTCTTGATGTCAAGAACAGCCAACGTAATTTCTTGAGTAATAGCTAAGAGCGA
>JAZUFG010000119.1:0-37616 GCA_045640565.1 Oscillospiraceae bacterium
GCCTGCGCCGTGGAGGCCGCAACGCCGGAGGAGAAGCCCAGGAAAAGCTCAATGAAAAGATGGGTAAAGGATGTGGTGGATCCCACGGCGGCCACCGAATTGCTGCCGCAGAACTGCCCTACGACAACCAGGTCCGCCGCATTAAAAAGAAGCTGCACCAAAGTGGTCAGGATCAGAGGAACTGTGAAAACCATGACCTTCTTTGGAATGCTGCCTATCGTTAAATCCATGTCATCACGCCCGTAAAGATTGCATTTTTCCTGTTCCCGATGAAAATGGGGGACCCGGGAAATCTCCACTCATTATAGCAAGAGCCGGGAGGGATGTCAAATCCGCTCCCGGTCTTGAGTCAACGGGCGAGTCAATGAGTCAACGAGAACCGTCCCCATTGACTCCTGCCATTGAGAACCGTCCCCATTGACTCTTCTCAGCTTTCTCTTTGCCATGCGGCAGACCAGGATATAAAGACCTGCCGCAAGGACCGTTCCCACCGCCGCGCAAACGAGGCCGAGATCATAGCTCCCCGTCTTATCAAAGGCGGTATTCATCAGGGGATTCACCGTCATATTGGAAAAAGCCACTGCCGCCAGGGCCAAGCCCACCATGGTATCAAAACAGTTCCTTCCCAGAATCGCATTGGTGGAAAGGGCCGGCAATAAGGTCGTCAATGGCAGACCCACAGCGATCAGGACCGTGGGCAAAACAGCCCCCGCGAAGGAGTTCACGAAGATCAGCAGCACACAGCCCAGGCCAACGGAGAGGACGGAAATCACGGCCACGGGCTTGATGCCGATGGCATCGCAAAGACTGCCGTCCAGGACCTTGGCTGCCGCCAGGAGAAGGAACATGACGCTTTGCAGCCTTGCCGCATCCTCCGGCGAAACGCCCTTATCCCGAAGGCAGGAGAAGAGGATCTGATAAGGGGCATAGGTGCAGCCCGCCATGAGGAAAACCGTCAAAAGGAAAAGCCAGAAAATCGGGGACTTTTTCAGTTCTTTCATGGAGAAACCGTCAAAATCCGCATTCTTGCGCTTCTTTCTCTTTTTTTCCTCCCACTCTTCCCCGGCTCCGAGGGCTTTCAGCCCCAGATCCTCAGGTTTGGAACGCACCAGGAAGAAGACCAGCGCCGCGGCAATGAGGATCATGGAGCCCGCAATGACCTGAGAGTGTCTCCAGCCGTTTTTCTCGATCAGTCCCGAAAGAACGATGGCAAAAACACTGGCGCCCAGGCCGCTTGCCGCCGTGATCACACCCAGGACCGTTCCCCTGTACTTGATGAACCACTCCCCCACCAGCTTGGAGAGAGCCGCCGTGGAATAGGCAGCCTCAAAAAGGCCGAGCAGAAGGAAGAAAACCGCATAGGCAATAATCGTCTGGGCAGAGGCCAGACCGAAAATGGACAGGCCCATCACCGCCAGGCCGAGGGCTGCCAGTTTCCGGAAACCCAGCTTTCTATATACCAAGCCGAAGGCCATGTTGGAGAGGAAAGTTCCCACAGACCGGATGCTGACCGTCAGGGAAAAAGCCGTGCGGGAAACGCCCAGACTATCCGAAACGGGAATCAGGTAGAGGCTGTTGAGATTGTTCGTAATGCCTGCCCTTAGGGCATAGCCGAGAAGGGCAACCAGCGCGATGACCCAACAGTAATTTTTCCGAAGAAATGCTTTCATCATTTTCCCTCTGCAAATCAAATCTCTCTTCCGAGGAAGATGACCTTCCGGCCATCATGGACCTGCTCTTCTCCGCCGGGGCCGAAGCCCTGATTCTTCCAGAAGGAAAGGGCTTCCGAGCAGTCTTCATAGACAGCTACCTTCAGGGAAGCGCATCCCTTGGCGGAAAGAGCAGCCCGCAGATCGGCGATCATCTCGCCGCCTTTTCCCTGTCCCTGCAGAGCGGCATCCACCATGAACCAGGCGATGAAGGCTTTGCCCTTCTCGGGATAGTTCAGGCGCAGATCCAAAGCCGCCACCAGCTTTTTGCTTCCGTCCCGATAGCCCAGAGTAATATTGCTTCCCAGATCCTCCGGCAGGTCTGCAATGATATCCGTAAGCCTGTGCTCGGAGGGGCGAAGGTTCAGCTCCCGATAATAGCGGAAGTTGCTGCGGCGAAGGGCAACCACTTCCCCGATATCCTCCCCGCTCAGGCGCTCCACCTGATAGGCCGAAGAAAGCGTATTGAGGTCAAGCCCGTCTTCGGAGCCTTCGGTCTCATAGTTGATGGCCGTGCGGAACTGGGTCTCATAAAGCTCATGATATACGCCGCCCAAAGCCAACAGTTCTTCATGGGTGCCCTGCTCGGCAATGACACCCCCTGCAACCACAAGAATCTGGTCTGCCCGCAAAATCGTGGAAAGGCGGTGGGCAATGACGATGCTGGTCCTGCCGACCATCATGGTCTCCAAAGCTTCCTGAATGGCATTCTCGGAAATGGAATCCAGGGCAGAGGTCGCCTCGTCCAGGATCAGGATCTTGGGATTCTTGAGGATGACCCGGGCGATGGAGATCCGCTGCTTTTCGCCGCCGGAGAGCTTGAGGCCCCGGTTGCCCACTTCGGTATCATAACCCTTGGGCTGTTTCAGGATAAATTCATGGATATTGGCCTTGCGGCAGGCATCCTCGATCTCCTCCATCGTTGCATCTTCCCGGGCATAGCGGAGATTTTCCAGGATCGTCCCGTTGAAAAGATAGGTATCCTGGGTGACAACGCCGATCTGGCCGCGAAGCCAGGTAAGGTCCATATCCTTGACATCGATCCCGTCAATGGTCACTTTGCCGTCAATGGCATCGTAAAGCCGGGGGATCATATTCACGACCGTGGATTTTCCGCTGCCTGAGGGACCCACGATCGCATACATCTGCCCGCCGGGAACAGAAAAGGAAACATCCGTCAGCAGGGGCTTATCCTCGCTGTAGCAAAAGCGGACATGATCATAAACAATATCCTTGCAATCCAGGTCCGGCTTTTTCCCGTTCTCGGGGGACTTGATGGTTATGGGCCGATCCAGATAATCAAAGATCCGGGTGAAGAGAGCCAGGGACCGGGTAAAGTCCACACTGATGTTCAGCAGGTTCTCCACAGGCCGGTAAAGGCGGTTGATCAGGGCCACCGTGGAGGTGATAACGCCGATACTCAGGGCAGGATCTCCCCGAAGGAGGAAGTAGCCTCCGGCCAAATAAATGAGGAGCGGGCCGATCTGCGTAAACATGCCCATGAAGACGAAAAACCATTTTCCGCTTCTGGATTCCTTCAGAGAAAGCTCTGTGACCTCCTCGTTTACCTTGACGAAGTTCTCATATTCCCGTTTTTCCCTGGTGAAGAGCTTCACCAGCATGGAGCCGCTGACAGAGAGGGTCTCATTGATGACCTGGTTCATCTCGTCATGCTTGGCCTGACTTTCCGTCAGGAGCTCAAAGCGCTTATTGCCCACCACCCGGGAGGGGAGAATCAGGAGAGGGATGACCAGCATGCCCACAAGGGCCAGTTTCCAGCTCATGGTCAGCAAAGCGACCAGGGTCGTTACCACCGTGGCAGTATTGCTGACGATACTGGTGAGAGTACCGCTGATGACAGAGCTGACTCCCCCGATATCCGTGTTCATTCTCGTGATAATATCGCCCTGCTTTTCTGATGTGAAGAAGGCGTGGGGCATCTGCTGGAGATGGTCATACATCTCGTTTTTCATGTCGTAGATGATCCTGCAGCTGATCCAGGAATTGATGTAGCTCTCCGCCACACCGATAAGCTGGCTCACACCCACTGCAAGGAGCGCGGCCAGGCAGAGCTGGATCAGCTTTGCCATGTCCCGATCCACCAGGGCTTTATCCACGATCCTTCCCGTAATAATGGAGGGCAGCAGGCCAACGCAGGCCGACAGCAAGATCGTTACGAAAACAAGCAAAAACTGAAAGCGGTAGGGCTTCAGGTAACTGAGGATCCGAAGGAGCAATTCCTTCGTAACTTTAGGCATGTTTGCTTTTTCTTCTTCCGTCAGATGCCCTCTGGGGCCAAGGCTGTTCATTCCACCCGGCATAATTAACACTCCTTCACTTTATAAGCATGGTATAGCGATTCGTAAAACCGCCCTCATTCACTTTTTCATAGACAATATCCGTTACCGCATTTCGGATCATTCGCTCGGAATAGTCGTCCTCCTGCGTTTCTGCGAAGACATCCCGGGCTTCCCCATTATAGCAAACGGAAACGCTTGCGCTCTTATCCCGCTCGGAATATTCCACTGTCAGCTCTATCCGGCTGTCTTCCGGGGCCGTCGGGAGGATCTTCTCTATGCAGATCTCTTCCACAGCGGTCTCCAAATGGTAGGTCTGGGAGAGAGGAAGGCGCATCCGTCCGCAGAAATCCTCCAATTCGGACATCAGCTCCGGGAAATCCGGCTCCTTGCCGACGAGCTCCCAATTCAGCGCCTTCAACTGCCGCATGAAACGGCGGGTAAGCTCTTTCTCCGGATCGTCGAATACCTCTTCCGGGCTGCCGGACTCATAAACGACTCCCTCGTCCAGATACAGGACCTTCGTGGCGATTTCCTTAGCAAAGCTCATATCGTGGGTGACGATGATCATGGTCATCCGCCGCTTCGCCAGGGAATTAATTACGGATTTTACTTCGCCCACATTGGTGGGATCCAGAGCCGAGGTGGGTTCATCCAAAAGAATGAGCTCCGGTTCCATGGCAAGGGCCCGGGCAATGGCAACGCGCTGTTTCTGGCCTCCGGATATTTCATCCGGATAGGACAGGAGCTTTCGGCTCATCCCCACAGAGGCAAGCGCCTCCACGGCTTTCTCATAGGCCTTCTCTGCCGTCAACCCCAGGACTTTCATGGGGCCGAACATAACATTTTCCGCCACATTCATATTATTGAAGAGGTTAAAGCTTTGGAAGACCATGCCCACTCTGCGGCGAAGGGCGTTCTTATCATAGTCCGGCGCTAAAATGTTTTGGCCATTCAGGAGGATTTCCCCTGCGCTGGCATTCTCCAGGCAGTTGATGCAGCGAAGAACCGTGGATTTTCCGGCCCCGGAGGGTCCGATCAGGGCAACGATATCTCCCACATCCACATGAAAATGAACATCTTTAACGGGGGTCCCCGTCACGAAGGACTTCTGAAGGCCTTTTACTTCCAGCAAATGTTCGCTCATCTTTTTGCCTCCTTCAGTCCCCGAATTCTGCGCCGCCTGTGCTCCGGCTCAAAGCGCTCCGCTATTTTTTCAAAAACGAAGGCGATCGCGCAGGAGATCAGGAAATAGATAGCCGCCGTTGCAAGAAGCGGGAAAAAGGCTTCAAAGGTCCGGCTTCGGATAATATCACTGATCTTCGTCAAATCCAGAATGGCAATATAGCCCACAACAGCCGTACCCAAAAGCAGGGAGGTCAGACTTGTGCGGAAGCTCGGAACCAATCCCCGCATGGTCTGGGGCAGAATGATATGGAACAGGGTCTGGCGATGGGTCAAACCGATGGCGATTCCTGCTTCTATTTGTCCCTTATCCACTCCGCGGATGCTGATCCAATAAGCCTCGCCTAAATTTGCGCCGGCGAAAAGGGAGAAGCCCACTATGGCAATAACAATGGCATTCTGGGTGTTGCTGAAGACCAGATAATAGAGGATCATGAGGATAACGACCATGGGGATTCCCTGCATGATCTTAATATACCAATGGGCAATTCCCTTCGCCAAACGGTCCCTTGAAAAAAGCATGCCGCAAACCGGGATGCCCAAAAGCGCCCCGAAGAAGAAGGATGCCAAAGTAATGATCAGAGTTACCTTCAGGCCGTCCACAATCATCTTCCAGCGGTCCTCTTCAAGGAAGGTCCTCCGGAAGCTTTCTCCAAAAGTGCTTTTCGCCGTCTTGCCTTCCTCTATCAGGCTTACAATGACCTGAGGGCTGTCCAGATACTTATCCGAAAAGTCACAGGCTTTCGCCCGCTCTTCCGAATAGGCGATCCCGCCGCCTCCCATATCATAGACACCGGTGCTGATTCCCAGGAGTATGGAGGGAAAAGCCGCATTCTCCAAATGACAGGCATAACCGTATTCCTCAAAGAATCCGAAGAGAATCCCCATATCCAGGCCGGCATACTGATTGTTTTCCATAAAACAGATCGGGAATAAATCACTGTTTGTGCCATATCTTACGGTTCCGTTAATATCCTTCAGGTCTCTCAGATCCTTGCTGACCTTCAGACTCTCATCGGATCCGAACCAAATATCGATCAGTTCCTGCAGGCTGCCGTCTTCCTTGATCTTTTTCAGGTAACTGTTAAACTGTTCCTTCAAAAGCTGTCCCTGCTCCGTCCGGCTAAAAGCGAAACAGACAGAATCGGAACCCAACTGCTGCGGATCATAGGTGAAATCCGGATTATCCTCAAAAAATTCCCGGGCAGTCACATAGGGCATCACCGTGGCGTCCATCTTTCCGCTCCGAATCGCAGCCGCAATATTTCCATAGGTATCGTAATAGCCTATGGAGCACCCCGGAAGCTTCTCCATGACATAGCGTTCCTGCACAGAGCCGGTGAGAACGCCGATGCGAAGGCCGTCATAACGGGAGAAATCGTCTCCCATGTCCGAAGGGAAGGGCAGCTCCTCCGGCTTGAGCCCGGAAGCAATTACCGGACTGATAAGCAAAATCACAGCAAGAAAAAGCAGGGCTGCTTTTTTCATTTTCCTATCATCCCCCACAAAATGTGTTGTATCCTCCTTATCCTATCCCGAACAAAAAGCCATTATTTCTTTCGGTTCATCCTTGCAATAGAGGAAAGTGTGTCAATTTCCATGGGACAGACCTTCACACAGGAAAGCGCCTTGGAACAGCCCCTCGCAAAGTGTTCCGCATAGGCTGCCTTGATCTCCGCGCCGCGGTCCGCAGTCTGACCCGCCATCAAATAGCTTTCGTTGGCAAAGTTCGCACCGAAGAAATACTCGCCCCGGCCGTAATTCGGGCACACCTCCAGGCAGAGGCCGCATTTCAGGCATCTGGCCGTGGAATAAAGCTGCTTATACTCCTTGGGCCGAGCCTTCCGGTACTCTCCCAGATAGATTGCGGAATTCTTCAGGTTTTCCGAAATAATACTGCGGTCCACAATCAGGTCCGAAAGGACAGGGAACTTGGAAAGGGGTTCCAGCGTCAATTCCTCCCCGGGAATGCTGCTTAAAAAGCTTTCGCAGGCAAGGCCCGGCACACCGTTAATGACCATTGCGCAGGCGCCGCACATTTTCTGCTGACAGCTGCACTCCCAGCGGATCCGGCGGGCAGGCTTTCCCTCCGCGTCAAAAAGGTCATCCGTGTAATTGATCGCATCCAGCATGGCGCTCACGGTGGTATTTTTATCCCCGTTATAGATAAAGCTCTGCCAATAGGGCTTGCTGTCCTTTGTTTCCTGCCGTTTGATTTTTACCAGCATACAGCATCCTCGCTTTCATAGCTGATATCATAGCTTCCGCCGTTATAGCGAATCAGGGTGCATTTTTCATAAGCCTCCAGGGTCTCCGGATAATCCTCCCGGATATGGGAGCCCCGGGTCTCTTTCCGGGCTTCCGCGCAGGTCAGAATTGCCCGCGCCAATGTCAGGATCGCCCGGACGCGGTAGCAGTGATAGGGTGAAAAATCCGAATCCAGCTTCAGCTTTTCGCAGACGGAGAGGTAGTAATCTATGCTCTTGATTCCCTCCTTCAGCCGTTCGCCGCTTCGCGTGATCCCCATATCCCCATGCATGATAGCTTCCAGAGGCTTCAGAAGATAAACTGCCGGGAATTTGCTTCCGCTTTCCGTCTGTTCCGCCAGGGCAGCGGAGCAGTCTGCAATATAGCCGCTGAAATCAGCAGCCGGCCTCTCTTCCTCCGGCAGCGCGGCGATATCTGCCGCCGCAACACGCCCGCTGTGAACCGCAGAGAGAAGAGAGTTGCCGCCCAGGCGGTTGGCCCCATGATAGATGGAAGCACACTCACCCACCGCATATAAGCCGCCAATGCTGCTGCGGTGCCTGCTGTCCACTGCAATTCCGCCCATGAAGAAATGCACAGACGGAGCAACCGGAATGCTCTCTTTGCTGACATCCAGACCAAGATAGCGGGTGCAGACCTCGTCAACCTCTTTCAGACGCTCGGAAATCACTTTCTTTCCGAGGAAGGAGATGTCCAAATAGACCTGTCTGCCGGTGTCATAAATGCATTTGGAAACCACATCCCGGGGCATCAGGTTCCCCTTGGGGCCGAATTTGTCCTCCATGAAATAGACCCGCCGGTCCCCATCCAAATAATATAATCTTCCGCCTTCTCCGCGGGAAGCCTCTGTGATCAGCATGCGCTTCTGCGGGGTTTCAATGCTCGTCGGATGATATTGGATAAATTCCAGATTCTTCATGACCGCACCCTGCAGGAAGAGCTGCCCCGCGGCATAGCCGTCACAGAGCATGGAGCCGGTGGTCTTTCCGAACATCTGGTTTTGGCCGCCGACTGCCATCACCGTGGTATCTGCATAAATAGGCTCCAGAGTTCTCTCTTTATCCGAAAAGAAGAGGGCGCCATAGCACCGGTTCTCCTGAATCAGGGCAGAATGGAAGGTATATCCCAGCCGCCGCTCAATCATTCCGCTGCTTTCATACTCCCGGGCCTTTTGAATCAATGCGGTTACGATCTGCTTTCCTGTGCAGGCTCCCGCAAAGGCCGTCCTTCTATGGCTCTGACCGCCCAGAGCCCGGCGGGCCAATCTTCCCTTTTCATCCCGGTTAAAGACCACGCCCAGGCTTTCCAGCCAGTTCAAAATTTCCGGTGCATCGGCGCAAAGGCCGCCGACTGTTTTCCTGCCTGCAAGATTGCGGCCGCCCCGCAGAGTATCTTCAATATGACTCTCTACCGTATCTCCTCCCGCCTGCTTGGAGGCGTTGATCCCTCCTGCCGCCATGACGGACTGGGCGCGCTCCGAGGGATAGGGCGAAACCAATATGGCATGCCCGCCCCGATTTGCAATTTCAATGGCCGCAGTCAGTCCGGAAATGCCGCTTCCGATAACCAGGGTCTTTCTCATAGCGCGATCACCTCCGAAATACTTGCCGTCAATCCCAAAAGGAAGAGCAGGGCGCAGAGGATCCAGCAAACCCTGCGCACCGCAGCGTGCTGCTTGGAACTGTCAATGATTCCCAGCGTCACCAGGGCATTCGGCACGGAAAGAGGGATGTGTATATATGCCAGCAGCATGATGAAAAAATGCACGATCAAAATAGGGATCAGGCCGATCCCGAACTGTCCTGCGCGGACAAATCCGTGGAAAAACACCAGGGGGATCATAGCAAGAGCCGTAATGCGCTGCAGGAACCAGCCCTTGCTGACATTCAAATAATGAATTCCCCTGCCCTCAGCCTTATTAAAGCACATGGAAAGGCTGATCAGCATATGCACCCCAAAGAGGCCTATTAACAGATAGGCCAAAAGGGCCGGAGACTCATCCACCCGCCCCAGGAGCATCATGCGGGCATTCAGCGTGTTGTGCAGAGCCAACAGAAGCGCCGTCATCAAGGCGATCACAGCATTTATCTTTTTCAGCTTCATAATTACCTCTCACGGATAGCAAAATTTATGGATCAGAAAGAGTCCCGGAAAATCAGCCGTCCTGCCGCAGGAGCAGCAAATCGGCATATTTTTGAGCCATGATTCCGTATTTTTTCTCAATATCCTCCCGGGGTTCTCCGAGAACCCGGCGATAGCGCGCCCAAATAAACCAATAATAGGCTATCAAGGCAGAGTAGACCAGGAAATGAAAAAGCTTTTTATCGGTGCAGCTATCCTGAAGGTATTCCCGGATAAAGGCCTCCGCCTCGTCCATCTCATAGCAGGCATCTGCAATATAATAGCCCACATCGACCCCCGGGTCGGAATAGCCCGCATATTCCCAATCGATCAGAATGACCGAGCCGTCCGGCATCATCATCCAATTGGGCCGATAGGTGTCGCCGTGGCAGAAGCATTTCTGCACCCCGTCGCCCACTGTCTTCTCATACAGCTTGCGGATCTTCTCCCTCAAGCCCTCATAAGGCGCAAAGTCTCCGGGCTTGGCTTTTTCCAGATTAACAAGCATTTTCTCCGCGTCTTCCCAGGGCTCCATTCCGAAATCCGTGCGCACATCGGCTGAATGCAGCCTGCGAAGGACCTCCAGAATCTTTTTGGAATCCTCAAAGGAAGCGTAATCCGGTTTTCCGTGGGGCCCGATGAACTCCATGATCTTCCAGCCCTCCCGGAAATCTGCGTAAATATAGGTCTTGTCGATCCCCAGCTCCTTGGCGATCAGCATGGACTGCTTCTCGTTTTTCCAGCTCACGGATTCCTCAATTCCCTCTGCAGGATAGCGATAGATATAGGTCGTGCCCTTTATCTCGAAAGTGAAGGAAGAATTGGTCTGCTGGCGGTCCAGAAAACGGAAATTGACGATTTCGTCCTCTTCGCAGCGGAAAACCAGGCGAATATTCCGGATCACCTCGCTTCCGGAATAGAGCTGATATCTTTCATCGAATTTCCGCAATTCACCAACGGTCCCGATTTCTGCCCGCTCCGCCTCCTTGGCGGTTTCTTTCAGGAAAGGATTTTCTATATAATAATCCCCGGAAGAAACGATGACCGCGCCTTCCGCATCCTTCTCAGCCAAAGCCTCCGGGCCGCTCTGATTCCGGAAATTCTCATTCTCCTTGAAATCCACACCAAAGGCTTCCCCAAGATAAAGAAACCGCTCTTTTTTATAGCCCAGAATGACGGTGATCTTCTCTGCTTCGGCCTCTTTTGCCTGACGGATCAGACGCTCAATCAGCCGTTCACCCCGTACCTCCCAGAGGCCCTTGGGCTTTTCCAAAGAAAGAGGCACAAACTCGCGAAAGAGCTCATCCGCGCAAATAACAGCATTTTTCATAAACGATCCCTTTCTCTGCCGACAGTCAGCGGGCACAAAGGCCGCCGTCACAAAGGTAGTGGCCGCCGGTGCAGAAAGAAGCCTTTTCGCTCATAAGGAAATAAACGAGCTCTGCCACTTCCTCGGGTTGGCCGGCGCTTCCGCGGGCATAGAGGGCGTTTTCCTTTTTCCAATAGTCATCCATACTTACTCCGTCTGCCTCGGCAAATTTCGTGAAAAGATTATCCAGCAGAGGCGTATGGATCGTCCCGGCACAAATTGCGTTCACGCGGACATTTTTGGGACCCAGATCGATGGAAAGGCTGCGGGTGATCTGCCCGATGGCGCCCTTGGTAAGGCCGTAGGCAAAACTGTTGGGCTTGCCGACAAACCACTGGTCAGAGTCATTGATGACCACTGCGCCGCCCCCGTTTTCCACGATATAGGGCACCACAGCCCGCAGAGCATGGAAGGTTCCGTAAATATTGGTTTTTACAACAAGGTCAAACTCTTCCGGGTCAACATCCAGCATGGTGTTGCAGCGATGGATCCCTGCATTGGAAAAAAGGCCTGTGATGGGACCGACAGCTTCTTCCGCTTCCTTTGCGGCGATCTGCATCGCTTCCAGATCCCGAACATCCGCAGCTTTAAACCACAGATCCGCAGATCGGAGTTCTGCTGCCAATTGCTTGCCTAAGTCCTCGTTCACATCTGTAAAAGCGACCCGCCAACCTTCGGAAAGGAATTTCTTTACTGCCGCAGCGCCGATGCCGCTGGCTCCGCCGGTGATAAAAACAGCCTTTTTCATCCTTTGCATTCTCCTTTTTCAGCAAATTATTCCGGGATTTCTCTCCCTTTATCTGAGAGAAATTTATATACTTTCTCAGCTTGCATTATAGCATAATATCGCAGAAATGAACAGATGATATTCCCCTCAAAAACAGCAGGCAGACGGAAAGGTATAAAAAGCAGCGGCAGAACGGGCTTACGCCCTGGCGCCGCTGCTTTTTTCTATGCAAGTATTTCTTTCCTGATTTGGTCCCACCGGCGGTTCTCGCACCAGTACACCGCCATTTCCGAAGGATCGAACACCATGGACACAACCGTGGGGCAGACCTCCTGAGAAACCTTTTTCAAAATCTCAAAACAGTCCGGAACATCAAAGTCATCCGATGCCTTCTCCAGCATATCCTCTGCCAGCTGATAGCGATCCCAGCCCATCCAGGGATGCTTTTCCCGGTCCATCTTAAAAGGGGAAAAATTCGTCAGGACCTTATACAAAGGCTTTTCATAATAGCGATATCCCTGCCCCGGAATGACATGCAGCACATTTCCGTTTTTGTCCGATAGGGAGGACATAAAGGTCACGCCGGGCACGCTGCAGATATCCCGGGATTCCGCAAGCTCTTTTGTTTCCTGAAAAGCCTTCTTCTGCAGGAGAAGATCCATATCCAGCATGATGATGTTCTCTTCCCCGCCCTTCGGATCGCTTCTCTCATCAAAGGGCCAGCAGGTCGGCATACCCACAAAGTCACCCCGGCTGTTCGCCCCGAAAAGAGGCATCCAGCCTTCCTTTTCATCGTTGATCTCAATATAAACGCCGCCCGCCGCAGCCCGGACGCGGTATTCCATATCCAGAATATCCAGGTTCCAGCCGACGATCGTCTTTTTCCTATTGGAAATAATACTTGTGCACATTTCATCCTCCGCCGCGGAAATTACAATCTGCCCTATGATGTTCATATTGTTTTCCGCATTACTTATGCTATAATAATATCCGGGAATGGGCCGCTCGGCGCTTTATCCCCGAGGTAAAACCCATGTTTTCAAAATAAGGTTTTTTAACGAAAAGGGGGATCTTTTATGAATGAAACCTTAAATACACTTCTCCACCGTGCTTCTCCCCGCAGTTTTCGTCCGGAGCACATTGAAAAAGAAAAGCTGGAGCTGATTCTCCAGGCCGGGCTGAAAGCTCCCTCCGGCAAAAACGCGCAAACCCCCATTTTCATCGTTGTGACCCGGGATGAGACAGTGGAAAAGCTCTCCAAGCTGAACGCTGCCGTCATGGGAATGGACTGTGATCCCTTCTACGGCGCAAAGGATGTCATCATCGTTCTGGTGAAAAAGGAAGCCTGCTGGCAGTATGACGGCCCCATCGCCATGGGGAACATGCTGAATGCTGCCTTCTCTCTGGGTGTGGATTCCCGCTGGATCCACCGCGCAAAGCAGATCTTTGAAAGTGATGCCGGCAAAGCCATCCTGGCCGACCTGGGCATCACAGAAGAACTGGAGGGCGTTGGCTTCTGCGTCCTGGGCTATTCCGACGAAAAGCCCCAGCCCAAGGAGATCCTTCCCGGAAGAGTTTATACCATCGCATAATACGGTTTAAGAAAAGGCGAATATGCTATAAAAAGCAGAGGTATTAAGGGTTATTGCCCTTCGATATGTCTGCTTTTTTATTTTCTGACGGAGTTTGTGCTTGTGTTGCGTAATATTATTTCCTATCCTTGCCATTTCAAAAATTCCATTATTAAATCGTCAATTTTTCTCCTCATGCCCATATTTATACTTTCTTTTTTCCATTGCTGCATCTTTAGAAGCTCTCCGGTACCAGTGCCAGTTTGTTGATGGATTCATGTGCTCTTACGAGCGAATCGTAGACAGCCAATACATCATCGGACTCCCATGTGCGTAAAGATTTTTCGTCTATCACGCCCTTGCTCTCCCTAATGATCTTGGCAAGTTGTTCTTCATCGGCAACTGCAACAACCGCCTGCACTGCGGCATTACTCTGGGCTTTCTTCAGGTTGAGAATAAGACTGTCAATAGATCCTTTGGATTGAACTTCAAAGACATAAATAGCCTTGCCCATATTACCTATTTTAGCTTCCCATACAGCATCCACAATGGCGCCGGTTGTGATTTTCACTTCAGAACGGCTATCAAATCCCAGCAACTCGCCGATTGCGACAAGTTTTTCCTTTATCTCATCGTGGAGTGACTTTGAATCATTCGTGGAAATAGGCTTTTCAGGCTTCTCTTTTTCAGGCTCCGTAGCAGGAGCCTTTTTCTCTGCCAACGGTAATACTTCATCCCAAAGGAAATAATCTACAGCAAGCAAATCAGAGTCTTCAGCACCTGCAACAGACAACGCCTTAGAGATTTCTTTGGCTATATTGCAAACCTCAACAAACTTTTTGCCAGTAAATTGATAGTTATACTTAGGCATACCGGGAATATCGAGATACCCAAAGCAAAGAATGGTCGTCTTGTTGAAAATAACATATTCCTGAGGATTGACGTATGTAAGAAGCTCACTCATCGTCGCCGGTCCAAAGCCTTTAATATTCTTGGTAAAGGAATCCCAACGCTTTTCAATGGGTGCGGATCCATACAAAAGCTCTGCGAGCTGCTTTTTTGCATTATCGAAGCCATTATCAGAAATAATTTTATCAACGACATACTGTTTGTTGCCCCAAATGAGCATGGACCAAAGCTTGCTGACATACTCGGAAAACTGTTCTTCCGTCATTGCAAGAAGCTTGTCTTTCGTAAAATCCTGATAGTAGCTCTTGCGTCCCTTGCGTTCGGCCCAGTTCTCATCATAATAGGCAACATTATTCTTTTTGTTTTTCACAAAAGAACTAATTGCTGTCTTCAGTTTTGTCTCATTCATAAATTTTCACCTCTTTGGTTCTATTTCCGATGTAATTTTAATCCTGCTGAAAAAGGTGCAGTAGATTCATTGCGATTTTCCGGAAGCATCTTGAAGGGCTCCGAGGTCAAGTTTGTAAATCAGCGGCTCTTCCGCTTTTTTCTTTTCGACAAACATCAGCATATAGATGGGATAGTAACAAATCTTGTCCGATACGCTGACATTGCCATTATGAAAGACATACGCTTCCGGGATCGCATAGTCTTTATTCGCCATTACATTTGAAAGGGCTGCGTGCTTTGTGTAGTCCTTTCCGGATTTGATTTCAATGGGTAGAATCGTCCCGGCTTTTTCTATCAGAAAATCAAGTTCCCCTTGTTTTTTGCTGTTGAAGTAGTAGAGATCAAAGCCGTGCGCCTTCAACTCCTGAGCGGCTGCATTTTCATAAACGGAACCGAAATTGATATCCTTTTCTTTGTTCAGAATCTTGATCTGAATATCATTCATATACATGGATGCAAGCAAACCGACATCCGAAAGAAAGAGCTTAAAGAGATTTGCAGCCTTGGAAAGCAGCAATGGGACGGTAGGCTCATTGGCACAGAATGTGGGGAGTGCAACCCCCGCATCTCGAAGCCAGAGAAAGCTGTTGCTGTACCGTGAAAATTTCAAATTCTCATTGAGATTTTTCAGAATAAACCGTTTATTTCTATTGTTCAATTCGCTGGGAATGAGGTCAAATATATCTTCCAGATACAGTTTTTCATCCGGATCATATTTGGCAATATCCCGTTTATACATTGCAATGATAGATTGCTGTTCCCGGATAACCTCCTGCAAATTGTTGGTTTCCAGATAACGCATAACGGCCGCGGGCATCCCGCCAATAATCAGATAAAGGCGGAATAAATCCATCATCTTTTCGTGGACTATGGGGTCAACCGGAGTTTTATTCAAAAACGATTTACGCAGCGAATCTAATACTGTCTGGGATACTTTATTGGCAAGGGCAAATTCCTCGAAGTCCAACGGGTACATTTCAAGGACATCCATATAACCGACCGGGACGGATTTGACATCCTTCAGATCGATGCCCAGAAGCGAACCGCTCAGGATATAGCGATAGCTTCCTTCATCTACAAGAAACTTGATGGCGGAAACGATATCTTTACATTCCTGGACTTCATCGAGAAAGATCAGCGTCTTGCCGGGAATCAGCGGCGCATTCGCAATGGCGGAGATCCTTAGGATAAGATCTTCGCTGTTCTTTGCGTTTTCAAATAAAGACTGCGCTGCCTTGTTCTCGTAAAAGTTGATTTCAACAAAAGACTTATATTGTTTTCCGAACTCTCGGATAATAAATGTCTTCCCAACCTGACGAGCTCCTGTAATCAGCAAAGCCTTTTTCCCGTCCGAATCACGAAAGCGCTGAAGTTCCTTTTCAATTTTTCGTGATATCATGGATATATCCTCCTTGACCAATTATCCTATGATATTGTATAGGATAAAATCCGGTTTTACAATAGCGATTTTATATTTTTTGTCCGTTTTTCCATATATAAATAGGTGTAAATTGTCCGTTTATACAAAAACAGCGTGGCCGAAGTCACGCCGCCGGTCCTTGCTGAAATATCGAAGCTTCATTTTTCTTATCGGGGCTTTACGGGTGCTTGCCGAACCGCAAGCCTTTTTTTCATGCCTTTTTCCAAAGCATTCTGTTTTCCTCAAAGAGGATCTCGACTCTGCCCGAATTCTTCAGGTAGCTCAGATAGGACTTTGCGGTGCTCCCCACCAGCATCCGCTGGGTGAGATTCATCTGCAGCCCGAAGATATTGAAAATATCAGCCAGCAAATCATCAAAGGTCTTCGGAGAGGACAGGAGCGACTCTATCTTCGCCGCCAGCTCCAGCGTTTTATCTATATTCTTTTGTGCCAGGGGCACGATATCCTTCGTGGGTTCCGCGTGGGAGGGCAGGAAGCAGTCTGCCTGCAGAGTCTTGATTTTTTTCAGCGTTTCCAGATAGGCCTTCACATCATAGAGGAAGCTGATCTGGTACTTTTCCACTGTCTCTTCGCCGGCCAGACTGTCTGCCAGGAAGAGAACATTGTCTTTTGTGCGGAAACCCACCATATTATAGCTGTGGCCGGGGAGCGGAAGAAGCTCCAGCCCCTCCGGAAGAGTCTCCTCTTTCAGTTCTTCTCCCAGGGATTCCTTGGCCATCAAAAACTTATTGCAGAGGTCCTTCATCGGGTAAGCGCCATAGAGAAAAGCCGGCTCAAAAACAGGGTCCGCCAGCATGGCAATTTCCGTCTTCGGCGCATAGATCCTGCAGCCTGTTTGGGCCTGCAGATAGGCATTGCCCCCGGTGTGGTCCGCGTGGGTGTGGGTATTATAAATGGCCTTCAGATTCCAGCCCTGCGCTTCCAAAATCCGCTTGACTTTTTTTCCCGCATCCTTGTCGCTGCCGGAATCAATGGCCACGACTTCCTTTTCTCCGGTCCGGAAAAAGCCCACCTTTGCAGGGCAATCCATATAAAAGGTATTTTCAGCGACCTGGATCAGTTCATACATTCCGATTCTCCACCTTATTACAAGTTCCGGGCAAATATGCCGCAAGCGCTGCCGAAAAAATTACGGCAGTTTTGCCATTATTCAATATGCCGCTCCAAGGCCATGACCAAAATCGGAATCAGAAGGATCTGCAGGACGATCCCGGGGATGGCATTCAGAAATGCTCCCGCAAGGAAGGCTTTCCATCCGAACTCATAGCTTCCGAGGCCGTAAAAAACCGTTCTGGAGGCACCCCAGACCAGGCGTCCTGCCAGCATGGCGGCCAGCAGCGCAAAATAAATATTTGCCTTTTTCTTGGGAAGGACCCGATAAAGGATCCCCGCAAGAAGGCCGTATGTGGCCAATTCCAGGCTCATGGAAATCCCCATGGGTACGAGAGGAGGCATCCCGAAAAGAGCGAAGCGGAGAATAGGAGCCAGAATGCCCACAGTCAGGCCATACCAAGGTCCGCAGAAGAAACCGCAGAGCAAAACCGGGATGTGCATGGGGCAGAGGGCGTTGCCGATCTGGCGGATCTGCCCTGTCAGAAACGGGAGAAGCAGGGCAAGAGCCAAAAAGAGAGCCGCAAGAACCAAACGGTAAAGCTTGCTCTTCGATGTCATTTGACTATCCCCCTTCTCAAGTTTTTTGCCGCCGGAATAAAGCGCCGGACGGTTTATTCTGCAGGCATTATTATAGCATAGAAAATCCGGCAAGAACAGCCTAATTACATTCTTTGCCGGATTTCTTTCCGAAAGGGAAAAGCCGGGAGGCCTTCCTATTTCACAACTGTTTCCTTCGGGAAAAGAATGCTGAAGGCAGCTCCCCCCGCCGCCCTTCCTTCGGCAGACAGGGTGATATGCAGGAGCTTTGCGGCCCTTTGAGAAAGATACAGACCAAGCCCGCTGGATTTTTCCGCACCGCGGCCATTTTCTCCGGTATATCCCTTCTCAAAAATCCGGGGCAAGTCCTCCTCTGCGATCCCGATCCCCGTATCTGCTACGGTGAGTGTTCTTTCCCGGAAGGATATTTCCACGAATCCGCTGCCTGTATATTTTACGGCATTGGAAATGAGCTGGTCCAAAATACAGGAAAGCCACTTTTTGTCCGTAATGACCCGGCAATCTGTGGGCGAATAGTTCAAAGCAAGCTTTTTTGCAATGAACTGGGGCGCATATTTTCGGAGGCTTTCCCGGATGATCTCATCCAGGGAGTATTCACGAATGACCAGGTCGTTTTGCTCGGCACCCAGGCGGATGTAGGCAAGCGCCATATCTGCATATTCCTCAATACGGAAGAGCTCTGCCGCCATCTGCCTGTCCTCTTCCTTCAGGTTCAGCTTCATGACCGCAATGGGGGTTTTCATCTCATGGACCCATAGCGTATACCAGTCCTGCAGATCCTGCCGTTCCCCTGCAACCCGAACTGTCAGATCCTCCATCTCCCGCTCCAGAATGTTGATAATATCCTGATAGCCCCGGGCTTCCGGGGACTCTGCCTCCGGAAGGAGGAGATTTCCTGCTTCAACCGATTCCCTGGCAGCAACAAATTCTTCCCGTTTTCTTACGGATCTTATATAGTCCTTTGCAAGCAGAAGCATGCAAAAAGTGAAAACGATCAGTTCCGCATAATAAAAAGCCTCTGTCATCAGGCGGTAAAGGAGAAAAACGGAAAGATTCGCCGCAGAACTGACGAAAAAGAGGATGAGCAGGTTTCTGTTCTGCTTCAGAGTATCCAAAATCTGTTCTTTTCTCATCTGATGATATACCCACTTCCCGGCTTCGTGACGATCAGATCCTCAAGCCCGCACTCCTCCAGCTTTTTTCGCAGCCTGCCCACATTCACAGTCAAGGTGTTTTCCTCTACGAAAAGGTCGCTCTGCCAAAGGCGAAGCATTAAGCTATCCCGGCTGACAACTTTCCCTCTGTTTTCCAGCAGCGTCTCCAGAATGCGGAATTCATTTTTTGTCAGTTCGGCACGGTGTTCTCCCGATGTTACGGTATAGTCTCCCAGGTTCAGCACAGCACCGCAAAACTCCAGACTTTTTCTTTCTCCGTCCATTTCATAACTGCGGCGAAGGACCGCTTTCACCTTTGCGGCCAAAACCATGGGGTCCACAGGCTTTGCGATGAAATCATCCCCGCCGCAGCTGCAGGCCATGACAATATTCATGTTTTCCGAAGCGGAAGAGATAAACACGATGGGAACTTTGGATATCTTCCGGATCTCCGTGCAGAAGTAGTAGCCGTCATGCTTGGGCAGCATGATATCCAGCAGGAGCAAATCCGGTTTTGCCTCAGAAAACTCCTCCAGAATTCCGGAGAAATCCTTCGCGCATACGACCTCATACCCGTAGGCGCGGAGCTGTTTTTCCATGGCTTCAGCCAGGGAAAGGTCATCCTCTGCCAACATAATTTTATACATGATATCCCTCCGGAAAAAGCGCTCTAAGCCGTCCGATCTCTCGGGCGGCTTATGCCGTTAGTGGACAATTTTATAGTAGGTCCTTGCCGTTACGGAATAAATCAGCAGATAAACCAGGGCAAAGACCCCATAGGTGGCCAGCGTGCAAATGACAAAAAGCTTTGTGCTGGAAAGGAGAAGCAAATGCAGCAGCCGATTCAGCATAGGGAAGGCAAAGGCCGTATGGACCCCGGCCGCCACAAGCGGCAGAAAGAAAACCAGCCGGCTTTGAGAACGGATCGTCGCCATGATCTCGTCGCTGCTCATGCCGACCTTTTTCATGATCTGATAGCGCTCCCGGTCTTCATAGCCCTCGGAAATCTGTTTATAGTAAATGATCAAAACCGTGGCGAAAAGGCAGACCAATCCCAGAATAATTCCGAGGAAGAGCAGCGTTCCGTACATTCCCACTACCGCTTCCTTCGCATCCCAGTAGCTATGGCAGGAAATTCTTACCACGCCTGTTCTTTCCGCGTTTTCCTTTCCAAGCTGCATCAGAACGGCGTCGATCCCCTCCACAAGCTCATTTCCCTTTTTTGCCGCCTCTTCCCGGTCTTCAAAAACCGCGGCGACCCGCTCCGTCATCTCCGAAGCATCTCTGCCGTAGGCCTCCTTTTGGGCCAGATAAATTTCATTGACGGCAGCTTCATCCTGCAGAACGATGCCATAGCAGGAGGCCTTGATATTTGCCATTGTCGTTTCAATGGGGAAATGGATCAGTTTTTCCTTCACGGTATAGCTCTTCCCGTGCAAGAGGAGTTTTTCCTTCGGTTGGAGAGTTTCTCCCGGTGTGCTTGTGGAAAGGCCGATGGCAAGTTCTCCCGGTCCTAGGTCCAGGACTCTGCCCGAGAGGCCGGTGTAGGTTTCCTCCGTGATAAACACGGCATCAACAATGCTGGGAAGCAGATAACCCTCTTCCTTTTCCGTCCGGAAAGTCTCTCCGTCAAACAGGTAGGCTACCTCCAGATATTCCTGCTTTTCCAGGCTGCGGATCGGCAGCCCGGCTTTTTTCGCCTCATTTTCCACGATTTTCTGCAAATCCCCCGCAGACACCTTTTCTGCTCTTCCGTCTTTTCTTTCGAATTCACAGGAAAGGTACATATCCTGCGGATAGTTGCCGTCCAGGGTCTCCTGCATTCCGCTGTAAAGGCTTACGGTGGTGGAAATCATGACAAGAACGCCCGTTGCCAGGATACAGATGGAAGCAAGGCCCACGGCATTCTGTTTCATGCGGTAAAGGAGACCGGAAACTGCCGGCATATGCCGCCTGTCATAATAATAGCCTCTCTTACTCTTCAGGCGCTTCAGAACAAAGATCGTTCCCGCCGTGAAGAGGCAGTAGCTTCCGATGATTACCAGGAAGACAGCAACAAAAAAGAGCAGGATGGCTGAAAGAGGTTCTTTGGTCACTATGGAAATCAGGTATCCCCCCGAGAGCGAAAGAATGCCCAGAATAAAGAGCAGCCATTTTACCCTCGGTTCCTTTTCCCCGGTCTGCCGGCTGGCAAGGAGCTCCACGGGCTTCAGCCTTGCGATCCGGATCCGATTGAAAAGGCAGGTCATGAGATAGAGAAAGGCAAAGTAAGCTGCCGGAGGCAAAAGCGTCCCGAGGGATATGAAATCAAAGCCCAGGATGATATCCGCCTGAAAAAGGCAGCATATAAAAAGGGAGCAGGCCTTATAGAAAAGCAGCCCCAAAGCAGAGCCCATGACGATGGAAAGTCCTGCACTGATAAGGGTCTCAAAAAAGAGGATCTTCCCGATATGCCGTTTTTCCAGGCCCAAGACATTGTAAAGCCCGTATTCCCGCTTTCTCTGCCGCATTAAAAAGCTGTTGGTATAAAGGATCAGGATCGCGGAAAGCAGAGCTATGACTGCCGTTCCGATCAGCATAAAGGTGGGCAGGTAATTTCCCCCGGGGATATCGGCAAGCCGCTCATCCACAGTCAGCGTATAGACGATATAAAGGCAGGCCAAAAGGCCTGTCCCCGTCAGGATCTGGGGAATATAGAAGCGATAGTTCTTCCGGATATTATTCCACGCTGTACGCAGATAAAAGCCCGAACTCATAGCCGCTCACCTCCGGTCCGAAGGAGGGTGAGGGTATCGGAAATCTTTTTATAGAGCTCGTCGTTGCTGCTGTTCCCCCGGTAAATCTGGTGAAATATTACGCCATCCCGAATAAAAAGCACCCGATTGGCGTGGGAGGCTGCATCTGTGGAATGGGTGACCATCAATATCGTCTGCCCCATTCCGTTCACCTTCTCAAAGACCCGCAGCAGATCCCCCGAGGAGGCGGAATCCAAAGCCCCGGTAGGTTCGTCTGCCAGGATCAGCTTGGGATTTGTAATCAGGGCCCGGGCTACAGCCGCCCGCTGTTTTTGTCCTCCGGAAATCTCGTAGGGATATTTTTTCAAGATCTCTTCAATACCCAGAGACTCGGCGATGGGGGCAAGGCGGCGGTCCAGCTCCCTTTCCTTCTCCCCGCCAAGGACCAGAGGCAGAAGAATATTATCCGCCACATTCATCGTGTCCAAAAGATTAAATTCCTGGAAAACAAAGCCAAGATGCTTCCGGCGGAAGGCAGCCAGTTCCTTTTCCTTTACCTCCGAAATTGCCATTCCGTCCAGCGTCACTCGCCCGGAACTCGGTTTATCCAAAGCAGCCAAAATATTCAGCAGCGTGGTCTTTCCGCTGCCGGATTCCCCCATGATAGCCACATATTCCCCGTTTTCCACGGAAAAGTTCACATTTTTCAGGGCCTGGACCGATTCTCCGCCCAAACGGGTCGTATAGGTCTTCTTCAAGCCTTCCACGGTCAATATCGTCATAAGATTGCCTCCTTGCTGATGATGCCAACATTTTAGCTTGAACCGGGCAATCTCGCCATGGATTTCCCTTACGAAAATGTGACAATACTGTTATACGCGGAGTGTCTAAACAGGCACCCCGCGCATAAACTCTCAGTATTTCAAAGTGTTGAGATAGTTCTTCTGCTCTTCTGTGATCCTGCGGCTTTCCCGAGCCTTCTGTATCGCCTTATTGTGGGTCCAACGGTCCAGCCTATGCTCCAGAAGGAAGGGCAGAGCGGCGTCCCACTGCCTTGCCAGCGCTTCCGCAAAAAGCCAGGCCGTCATCATGTTCACATAATACTCTTCCGAGCGAAGATCTGCCGCCCAGCTCAGATACTCTGCCTGAAAATTCTCCTCCAGATAGTGGGACATGAGGATGTGAAGGCCAAAACGCCGGGTATAGGTTGCCTCGGAGGCGATCCATTCCCGCACCTTCTCGATCAATTCCCCCCGATGCTTGGAAAAAACGGCAGGGTTCAGGCCGTCATTGACGGCCCAATTGTCAACATAGGGCAGAAAGCGCTCCACCTCCCGGATGCATCTGTCATAATCCTTGATTCTGCAAATCAAAGCAGAATGGAGGCAGTTCTCCTCATAATAAGCGTGGGGCAGCTCCGCAAGAAATTCCGGGATAATCGGGTCGTCTCCCAGCTCCCGGAGAATTTTCTTATATTCCGGAGTGCGGATGCCCAAAAAGCGCTCTCTCGCAACGGTCGGGATCAGTTTGGCGGAAAAATCCGCATAGGCAATATCCTGATGCCTGAGAAGTAAATCCATCAGTTCCTTTTTCGTCATTTCTAACTTTTCCTCCCCTTCATCTTCTTCAAGAGCACTGCTCCCAGAATGACACAAAGAATTGCCGGGATACCGAACTCGATCCCCCGCTGAATCCCATAGACATAGAGCGGCGCAGAACCGTACAAATAGTAGGGTGACCGGGAATCCAGGATGAACTCCCAAACGCCGCAGGCGATCAGTGCCCCGGCGCAAAGGAACAAAAGCCAGGCGGCGAATTTCTTTGCCGTTTTCTTCTGTTTTGTTTTGCTGTTACTCCCCAACTGTCTCTGCCTCCTTTCTCAATTCCATAAGCTCCCGAATATCCTTTTGGATCAAAGGCGCCATGGAAGCCCGATATGCCGCCGGATCCACCTTTTTTACCTCTTCTTCCACAAGTTCGCCCAATTCCGGCAGAAAAACCAAAATCTCCTTTGCAGCGTTCAGGCACTGCCGCACCACTGTGGGCTTTGAATCGTGAAAAAGGGCCATCAGATCGGGAAGAAGTCTTTTCAGCTTTCCTTCCCGGTCCCAGCGGGCCTGACTGCAGCAGAGAATAAAAGCCCTGGTGCGGATATAGGATTTTGGATCCTGCAAAAGAGCGGCAAAGTCCTCCAGATAGGGATAATAATCCGGGGCAAACTCGGACGCTGCTGCGATTTCCTTTGTTTTCTTGTAAGCTTTTCTGTCATCCGGGTCTGTCAGTTCCCGAAGCAGCTCCGCAATATCCATTTTTTCCGTCTCCCTTGTACTCTTTTCTTATTCTAAACCATGACGCAGCGTCAGAGTCAAGTGCAAAATTGATCTCCCTTCCGGAAGGCTGCAGACATCTGCCTGAGTCAAAAATGCAGCCGGCTTTGCCCCGAAGGCAAACCGTTTTTTAAGCTCTGCCCGTTTATTCTGTGATACAGGCAGTCAGGGCTGCTATATCGCCCTCACTCATTCCGCCGGAGCGCAAATAGTTTTTGGCATCCTCTGTGAAATCCGCACTCTTCAAAACGGAAAGGTCGTCGGTCCCGTGCAGGAATTCCAAAAACGGCACAAAGTAGAGGTCAACAATTGCATCAAACTTATCCGGAGTTTCCGAAGAACTGACAGCAAAATAATTCCGATAGGTGATCATATAATCGTTCATGAGCTCGTTATAATTTGCTCCCGCCAGCGCCTCCAGCAAAAGGCACACAAAACCCGTGCGGTCCTTGCCCTCCATGCAGTGGATATACCAGGGGCCGTCACAAAGGATCGCCTCGGACAGGCCCTGGGCCAGCTTTTTCTGATAGGCCTCGCTTGTATAGGCAGAGCCCATATCCAGAAGGGATACGCTGCCGCCCTCGATCAGTCCATTTGCATAGGGAGAGTTAAAATCGGAAGCGGAAAAATAGCTCTGAATATCCTCTTCCGAATCTGCCAGATCCAGGATGAAGAGAATCCCGTTTTCCTTCAGCAAAGCATCCGTATAGGCGGCTCTGCCACGGCTGTTATCCACCGGAGACGCTCCGCGGAAGAGGAAGCCGCTCTTTAACTTGCCTCCGGAAAGGGCCCGGAAATTCACGAACTCTTCGTCCGAGCTATAGTCGGCACGGTCAAAGGAATACTGCTGGCCCAAGGCCTCCTGCACTGCAGAATATTTCCCCGCTTCGCTTAAGGTTATTGTGACAAAGCTGCCGCTGCTCAGGCCTGCAGCTTCCCAAATTCCCTCGTTATTCAAGGTGATCCTGACAAAGGGATCCCCGGGATATGCAACCATTACGGGACAGCCATTCCTAACATAATAGCCGTTATAATAGGGAACATCGGCAAGCTCATAGCCGTTATCAAAAGCAATATTGCAGCTATCCCCCAGCCGGAAGCCGATCGCCTCAAACTCTTCCTGGCTCAGGCTGAGCAGAGCCGCGCCGAATTTCTCATCCTTTGAAACCGCATTGGTGTCCTGCGTAACCGTCAGACGAACGGTGGTCAATTTCTCAGCGGGAGCCGAAAGTCCAAAGGACAGGCTCGGTGCTTCTCCCGACGGCCCTTCCTGCTCTTCTTCCGGAGGAAGCTCTTTTTCTGCTTCTTCCGTTCTTAACGCTTCAGGAGCTTGCTCCGCTTCGCTCTTTTCCAGGCAGGAGCAAAGCATAAAACACAGGCTTGCCAACAAGATGAGAACAATACCCTTTCTCATAGTGAACTCCCATAAATACAAAATCTTTCTGTTTCCGGCTTATTTCTCCCCACGGGAAGAAATGCCCGCCGCTCCTTCAGAGCCGAAAATCATCTTCTGATATATCGGATCTTGCAGATATCATCCCCCCGGCCTATGGTGGCGGGCAGATCCAATTCGCAGCCGAACTCTTTTCCGATTCCCCGGTCCCCGCACATGGCGCAGTCGCAGAGGAAGGCGATTTCCTCATCCGAACATCCTGCTTTTTGCCATGCCTTTACCAAGGGGCAATAATGGAAGTCAATATCCAGATGATCATCGTCACAGCGTTTGATATCCATTTCAAATACGCGCCGTGCGAAAAAGCCGAAGAGAACCTTTTTCAGGCCCTTGAGGCTTTCTCCTCCTCCGGCAGCTGCTCTGTGTCTTGCACCGTGAACATGACCGCATTTCTCGATTGCTTCAGGTACATAGTCCTTTGGGTCCAGACCCTTTTTCCTGGCTCCGTCAATCAGGAGGTACATCCAGTATGCCCGATGCTCCAACTGTTCCCGAATCCCTACCGTCAGGGGTGTCTTGATTCGCGCTTCATTCTTAATAGCCATTTTGTCCTCCAAAAAATCATTTTTTCTGCGGCTGCCAAGCTTCGCTTGCTGCTGCCTTCTATTCTTCCGTTACAAGCCCCTTGTCAAAGTCCAGCTCATAGCTTTTGTATAAAACGCCGTCCAGGAAAACATGAACTGTCTTTTTTCCGCCCGTTCCTTTGACTGTAAACGATGCCTGACTCATCCCCGTCGGGTCCACAGTCTTTGTCTGATTCAGCACGCCATCCACATAGACCCCAAGCTTTATTTCCGTTTCCACATCAGCAGGCAGCTCCACTACGACGCGAAGCCGGAACTCTTTTCGGGATCCCGAAGAGAGTGTCAGGTTGACCGAGCTGCCATCGGCTGCTTCACACCCGGGTAAGGGATCGGTAAGGATGACCGTGTCCTTCGTTTTGTCGGAATCCTCATATTTTATATCCCCGACCTCCAGGCCCTGGGAATGGAGGGCATCTTCTGCTTCATCCAAGGACTTCCCGATCAGATCCGGGATGCGGAGCGCTGCCGTTTCCGCCTTGGCACAGAAGAGCTTGACGATTACGGAGCTGCGGGCCTTCGTGTTTCCTGCCGGGTCCATGGAAATGACGGTATTGGCAGGCACATCAGCCTCCTCCACGAAAACGATTTCCGTTTCAAAACCGGCATTGGCGCACCTATTCACAGCCGTCTCCGAATCCAGGCCGACCACATCCGGCACGGATACGGTAAAGAGTGAGGCTGTAAGCCTCGAAGCATCCAGACTGCATCCCGCAAGCAGCAATAAAACAAGTAAAACAGCAGCAAGTATTCCTTTTTTCTTCATATTCACTTCTCCTTCTTTGATCCATTCAAACTTATCTGTAATCTATTTAAATTATTATATCATGCACCTATCATTTTTCAAGAGATCCCCGACGTTCCCGCCGCCTCCTGATGATAAATTCCTTGCAGCCTGACGCGTTCCTCCGTCGCCTCGCTGCGGCTCGGTCCCCCGTCCCTGTTTCCTTTACTTATCAGCATATTATGCTTTACTTTTTTGTAAATTTCAGTATAATAAGTAAAGGAGGCGATGCGAATGTACTACTCTTACGACGGACTTGAACGATTCCTTTCAGCCAAAGGCATGACAAAAACCTTGCTTGCAGCAGAGCTTGGCATTTCATCCAAAACGGTGGCCAAGATATCCCGCGGCGAAAAGATCGCCAACCATGTGCTGAAAAGAATTGCCGATTATTTTTCCTGTTCCGCTGCGGAGCTTTGCGCCGAAAAAACCGACAATCCGATCCTGCAGACTCTGCGGGATGAAAAGGATGCGAAAATCTCCAACGGACTGTATCACGAGCTGCAGGTACGCATGACTTATAACTCCAATCACATTGAGGGCAGCAAGCTCAACGAGGATCAGACGCGTCTGATTTTTGAAACGCGGACGGTCCATGACACGGGCGATGTTCCCGTTGACGATATTATCGAGACAGTCAATCATTTCCGCGCCATCGACTATGTGATCGATACAGCCGAGGAAGATCTGACGGAAGAGATCATCTTGGAGCTGCACCGCATTTTGAAGCAGGGCACAGCGGCGGCTGCGCTTTCCTGGTTTGCGGTAGGCGCTTATAAAAAGCGGGCCAATATGGTCGGCGGTCGGGAAACCGCGAAGCCGAAGGATGTGCCCGCGCGTATGAAGGCACTGCTGGCCTCCTATTCCGCAAAGGATCTGATCACCGTTGAAGATATCATTGCTTTTCACCACGACTTTGAGAGCATCCATCCGTTCCAGGACGGCAATGGCAGAGTCGGGCGCCTGATCGCCTTGAAGGAATGCCTGCACTATGACATCGTGCCGTTCATCATCGAAGACACTAAAAAGGCGTTTTATTACCGCGGGCTTGCAGAATGGGAGAACGAAAGAGGCTATCTGACGGATACCTGTCTTGACGGTCAGGACACCTTCAAGCGTCTTCTCGCTATCTTTGACATAGATCTATAGTCCTCGGCAATCAGCCCCCTCCGCACTTGCCGGAATGGAAAAAATGAATAAGAATACCCGGGATAGGACCAAGTCGTTCTATCCCGGGCTTATTTGTATAAAGAAAAAATAAAAACGCAAATATCTTCCGGCGCACACAGTGCGTCCCTGCTCCAAGCTGTCCAAGCGCCCGGCACTGCCTGCGCCTCTCTCCTTATCCGGCTGCCCCGAATGATTCTTCTCCTCTTTTGTCACATCCGCGTAGGGAAAAGCTTCATACCGTTTTATTCTGCGTGTAGAAATAGTACCGCGCCGTGCGGTTTTTCTCAATGAGAATGCTCTCTTGCTCCAGCACGCGGCCGACCTCCTCGGCAATGGAGCGGATCTGCTCATCGGTCGCACCGAAAATGGTATATTTGAGCGTTTGCTCCGTGACGCTGGCATCCTCCCCGTTATAGCCGCCGACGGCGTCAATGGAGGAAATATAGCCGGATACGTAGCGCAGGCAGATCGTATCCACCGCTGCGCGGGCTACATCATAGGAAAAGCTGTGTTTGCCCTCTCGGGTCGTCAGACCGATGTAAAGCACGAATTCATTGCCGTGCAGGGGGTCAGTGCTTGCGGCAACGAAATTCAGCCGATCCTGCAGCACTTCCATATCGTTTTTGCCTGCGTGTTCATCCGTGCGGATATCCCCCGCAATATGGTAGAGCGGCCTGGCGATCCTCTTTTGAAAGATAGCGATGATGACGGAAAATGCCACGGTCATGATCGTAAGGATGAGCGCAGAAAGCATATAGGTCTTCTGCCAAAGTACGAGCTTTTCCGTCACATAGGGTGAGAGCGTCAGAACGACGATTGCGCAAAAGAGCAGCGAAAGCAGCTCCGCCGTCACCATGACCGTGCGGAAGCATCTGGAACGGATGGAGGTGAAGCGCCGCTTGTCCTCCTTCGGCAAAAGCTCCGGCGCGAAAACGCCAAAGACCGCCATAAGGACAAGGAAGAGCGCCATCATACACACAAGGCCGTCCGGAGACACTTTTTGGCTGAGAAAAGAACCGGCAACAGGGATGATCACCGGAATGACAAAAAGCGCAAAGCAGCCCGGCACGCCGCAATCCTTCTGCGGATATTCCCCCGACAGGAAAAGGGGCACGAACATCAGTACGGGAAGCCCGAACAATACGCACGACTCCATATTGTTCAAAAAGAGCATTGAAAACGAGCTTTGCAGCTCGGCGCCGTAATAACGCCGCAAAGCCAGCGAAATGACGGCACAGAGCATGACCTGCGAAACAGCGCAGGCAAAGAGATACCGCAAAAGGCTGCGGAGATGATAAATATATTCTCCCTTCCGGGCACGCCTGACGGCAAAATAGCACCGATAGGCACAAATGGCGGCAAGCCCGTTGGCGATCGAGCCGATCAGCGCAGCGGGAGAGGGATAGATCAGGAAATCCGACAAAAGGTTAGCCAGAAATACGCCGAGCGCCGCCGGCCATCCCCATACGATGCCGCCCACGATCGGAATAAACGCCGCGGGACGGATTTCCGTGCCCTGCATCAGCGGCAGCAAATACTGGGTGGGAAACAAGACCAGAAAATAAACGATGCCCACGATCGCCGAACGGATCAAAAAACGGACCGCCGGGCGGGTCTTATATGCTTTCATTCGTCTTTTCCTCCTGTCGAATTCCGGGAAGCTTTTCTTATCCACCCACCGTAAGTGTGATCTTATTGGTATACGGCGGCTCCTGAATGCTCGCATAGTCCTCGATTACCGCATTGGCATGCAGGAGGGAAAGGGCAATATCGTTTCCGCTCTTCCGGGGATCAAAGGCTTCCCCGTTATACAAAACGCTGATATTGGCCTTTCCTTGGGTTTTATCGTATTCCAAAACGAAGTTGATCTCCGGCTTCTCCAGGGAGGGCTTCAAAATCTGCAGACAAAGTTCCTCAAACACCGCTTCGATGCTGTGGCGCATCTTGGCAGGTACCTCGTTTTTGAAAAGATACATGTTGAGCTCATTCATGCAGCGGAGCGAATCAATATCCTCCGGTGTGATGCGGATCTCCGTGAGCTTGAGCCGCTGCACAAAGCAGCGCGTAAGCTCTTTTTGAGGATGATCGAAGATCTGCTCCGGGGTGCCGTCCTCGTAGATGCCCCCCTGGTCCATGTAAAAGACGCGGTTGCTGATCTCCCGGGCGAATTTCATTTCGTGGGTCACGATCATCATGGTCTTGCCCATTTTGGCAAGCTCGCGGATAACGGACTGGACCTCGCCCACCATCGTGGGATCCAGGGCAGAGGTGGGCTCGTCAAAGAGGATGATCTCCGGGTCCATGGAGAGGGTGCGCGCGATGGCCACACGCTGCTTCTGCCCGCCGGAGAGCATATCGGGATAGTTCAGCGCCCGTCCCTCCATGCCGACCATTTTCAGCAGCTCCATGGCGCGGTCATAAGCCTCCTGCCGGGAGAGGCCCAGGAGAAGGATCGGGCCGTTCATCACATTTTCAAGCACGGTCTCGTGGCCGAAAAGGTTGAAGCTCTGGAAAACCATGCCCATTTTTTTGCGCACCTCGCGGATATTGCAGCCCTTGGCCGTAATATCCTTTCCGTTCACGAGGACACGCCCGGAGGTGGGCTTATCCAGAAGGTTGATGCAGCGGATGAGGGTGGATTTTCCCGTGCCGGAGGGACCGATCACGGAGATGATATCCCCTTCGTTAATTGTGACATTCACATCCTCCAGCGGGGTAACGCTGGGGTATTCTTTGCGAAGATGTTCCAATACGATCATTTTGTCTTCAACCCCCGAAGAATTCTTTCCGTGCTGCGGCGCTGCGGGTCCGCGATGATGTTGATCCGGCGGATAAGCCCGGTCAGCACGAAGGTAAGCGCATAATATATAATGGCTGTGGCGATCAGCGGGAAAAAGGCCTCATAGGTGCGGGAACGGACCAGGTCACTCACCTTGGTGAGGTCCTGCACGGCGATATAGCCCACGATGGCAGTTGCCTTGACGAGCGTGATGGCCTCACTCTTATATGCCGGGAGGAAGTGCTCGATCGACTGGGGAAGGATAATGCGAAGGTAAGTCTGGTGCTCGGAATAACCCATGGCAAGCGCCGCCTCCGTCTGACCCTTGCCCACTGCCCCGGCGCCCATTTTCAAAAGCTCCGCCACCGTGCAGGTGAAAAGCAGCGTAAAGCCGATGATGGAGACCCAGACATTGCTGAGATTGCTGCTTCCGAAAATCACGTAATAGAGGATCATCAGGATGACGACCACCGGCGTCCGCCCCATCACGCTGGCAAAAAATGCCCAAATTCCGTTAAAAAGCTTGCTGCCCCGGCGCATGACCAGATAAACCGCAAAGCCGCCCAGCGTCCCCAGGAGCATGCTGACCATGGTAATCATGAACGTGATGCCCAGCCCGCTGAAAAAGAGCTTCCAACGGTTTTCCCGCAGGAATGTGCGCTCAAAACTCTCCCGCAGGGAAGTCCGGAAGGTTTCCTGCTCTTCCTCGGCTTCGCCGCTGCGCGTAACGATCACGATACCGCCGAGATAATTCGCGTTGGACATCAGCGTGGTTTCCAGCCGCTCGGGAGTGATGGCGATAGCACCCGCCGCGATATCCGCCTTGGAGCTGGCAATAGCACTCACGACCCCGGAAAAATCGTAGTCGGTAATATGCAGTCCATAACCGTAGGCCCGGCAGAAGCGGGCCACCAGGTCCACGTCATAGCCGACCATCTGTCCGTTCTGAACGTATGTAAAGGGTGCGCCCACACCGCTTGATACCGCCATTTCAAGCACGCCGTTTTCTGCGGTGAGGCCGCTCAAATCCACGGTCTGCAGCGCTTCATCATCCCCGAACCAAACGGAGTCTACCTCCCCAATCGTTCCGTCCTTCCAACATTTAGCAAGGAATTCGTTGAGCTGGCGGCAGATCTCCTGGTGTTCTTCGTCCTTCGGGAGCATATAGGCATAGGACACATTCTCCAGATCCAGCGCAACCAACTGGTTCGGATAACGGGCAGTCATCAGACGCGCCACAGGCTGGTCGGTAATGTAAGCATCGATCTTTCCTGCCTCCAATGCCGTGGCAAGATCGGCATTGGCGTTGATATATTCCGGCATCGCATCCGGGATATACTTTTTCAGCGGCGCTTCAAACATGGACCCCGTGAGGAGGCCGACCTTTTTTTCGAAAAAATCCTTCACGGTATACTTTGCCTTGCTCTTCGCCACCAGGACGACCCCGCCGTAATAGTCCGGTTCGGACAGCAGGGAAGCCTCCTGCCGCTCGGGAGTAGCTGTGATACAGCTCGCCGCCATGTCTGCCTTTCCTGAGGAGGCAGCCTCCAGGATCCCGGAGGGCACATAATCGGATATGTGCAGCCCGTAACCGTAGGCGCGGCAGAAGCGCACCGCCAAATCCACATCGTATCCGACCATCTGTCCGTTTCGGATGAAGGCGAAGGGGGGCCCGATGTTGCTTGACGCCGCCATTTCCAGTACGCCATTTTCCGCAGTGAGATCACTCAGATCCACGGTCTGCCGTGCCTCATCTTCTCCGAACCAAATGGCGTCCACTTCCTTAATCGTCCCGTCCTCCCAGCTTTGCGCAAGGAATTCGTTGAATTGACGGCAAATCTCCTGATGCTTTTCGGCCTTCGGGAACATGAAAGCATAGGACGCATCCTCAAACCGGAACGCAGTCACCTGATCCGGGTATTGGCTCTGCAGCAGCCGAGTCACAGGTTCATCGGCGATATACGCATCGATCTTTCCCTTTGCCACTGCAGCAGCAAGATCGGAATAGGAATCGTAGTATTCCGGCTGCGCATCCGGGATCTGACTGAGGAGTGTTTTATCGTAGATCGAGCCCGTGAGAACGCCGACCTTTTTCCCGGAAAAATCCTTCAGAGTATAACCGGACATCCGGTCTTTGCTCACGATAACGACGCCGCTATCATAGGTAGGCAGAGAGAAATCCACGATCTCTTCTCTCTCCGGGGTAACGGTAATGGCGCAGGAGGCCATATCGTTCAAGCCTTCGGAAAGCGCAGGGAAGAGGGAGGAGAAGGTGTAGCTCGTTATTTCAAGGTCATAGCCGTACTCTTTGCAGAAGCGCACGAGCAGATCGGGCTCATAGCCCACCAGACCGCCGTTTTTGAAATAAACGAAGGGATCGCCTATATCAGAAGAAATGGCAAGACGGATGATCCCGTTTTCGCCGGTGAGCTGATCAAAGGAAACCGTCTTTTTGGATTCATCATCGCCGAACCATATATCCTCGATCTCCTGCAAAACGCCGTTTTGGCGGCATTCCTCAACAAAGGTGTTTACCTGTTCGCGAAGGATCCTGCTGAACTCACTGTCCTTGGGGAAGGCGAAAGCAAAGGATGCCGGCTCGATGATTTCGGAGACATGCTGATCGGGATAGGGCTTCACCATCAGACGCCCCACCGGTTCATCGACCATATAAAAGTCTATTTCCCCTTTGTCCAGCGCCTTGGCAAGATCGGCCGTATTATCATAGAAGCAGAGTTCCTCATCGGGATAAAGTCGCCGCGCAATGTCCTCATACATGGTGCCGATCACAACGCCGATCTTTTTTTGCACAGTCTCCGCCGGAAGCTCCTCTTCCGGACCGGATTTCGCCACCGTGACAACGCCGCCCTCATAAGTGGGAAGGGAGAAATTCACCGATTCCTTTCGCTCCTCAGTGATGGCAATGGTGCAGGCAGCAATATCGGCTTTCCCGCCGGAAACTGCCGGCAGCAGACTTGAAAAGCCGTAATTGGTCATCTCGAGATCGTATCCGTACTGCGCGCAGAAACGCGCCATGAGGTCGATCTCATAGCCGACCAGCTTGTCCTCTTTGAAATAGATGAAAGGATCGCCCGCATCGGTGGAAACCGCAGCCTGCAGGGTCCCGTTTTCGCCGGTGAGTCCTTCCAGATCGACGGTCTTGCGCGCGTCATCCGTGCCGAGCCAGATATCGTCAAGCTCCTGCAAAACGCCGTTTTGGCCGCATTCCTCAATAAAGGCGTCCATCTGTTCCCGGAGAAGGTCGCTCCGCTCGCTGCCCTTGGCAAAGGCAAAGGCATAGGATGCCGGCTCCAACACCGGAGAAACGCTCTGATCCGGGTAAGAATTCGTCAGCAGGCGCCCCACCGGCTCATCCAGCATATAAACATCGATTTTCCCCTTATCCAGAGCTTCGGCAAGATCGGAGCAGCTATTATAAAAGTACAGTTCTGCCTCGGGATAATGCTCCTTCGCCACATCTTCAAACATGGTTCCGGTCACGATGCCGAGCCTTTTCCCGGCGAATTCCTTCGGCGTATCCTCCGTGAAAACCGTCTTCGTCATAACGGCAATGCCGCCCTCATAAGTGGTAAGGGAGAAGTTCATGGACTCCTTCCGTTCCTCGGTGACGGTTATGGTGGCGGCGGCAGTGTCGGCCTTTCCGCCGGAAACTGCTGCCAGCAAGCTAGCAAAGCTGTAATTGTTGATTTCAAGATCGTATCCGTTTTTTGCGCAGAAACGCGCCATAAGGTCGACCTCATAGCCGACCAGCTTGTCTCCCTTGAAATAGACGAAAGGATCGCTCGCATCGGTGGAAACCGCAAAACGCACCGTTCCGTTTTCGCCGGTGAGTCCGTCCAGGTCAACGGTCTTGCGCGCATCATCCGTTCCGAGCCAGATATCGTCAAGCTCCTGCATAACGCCGTTTTGGCGGCATTCCTCAATAAAGGCGTCCAGCTGCTCCCGGAGATGATCGCTTCGACTGCTGCCTTTGGCAAAGGCATAGGCATAGGACGCCGGTTCCACCACGGAAGAAACGCACTGATCGGGATAAGTCTGCATCAGCAGACGCCCGACCGGCTCATCGCACATATAAGCATCGAGCTTGCCCTGTTCCAGGGCTTCGGCGAGGTCGGCATAGTTGTTATAATAGTACATCTCTGCCTTGGGGTAATGCTGCCGCGCAACATCCTCATGCAGTGAGCCGGTCACGAAGCCGATCCTTTGCCCGGCAAATTCCTCCGCGCCGCTGTCCTGCTCTGTTTTTTCCTTCGCGCCGCAGCCCGAAAACAGCACCAACGAAAGCGCAGCTGCAAGGATCCGTGATATAATCCTTTTTTTCTTTTTCACTGCAAACACCCCAAACACCTTTTTAATCGCATCCACGACACCCGCAGAATACCCCTGCGGAGCTTTTCTCATGCATTCTCTTTCATAACAAACCTATCTTATTATGATATAACAAAAGCAGCCGATTTGCAATCTTCAAATCCTTCGCTTTCGCCTGCCAAAAGTCGGAAGAAATCTTCTGCAGCGCTTGATTTATGCTGCGCACCGTAGTATCATTAACTCGAATTTGACAGCAGAATCAAATCCTTCCAAAAGAAAAGCCTATTCTCCTTCGGAAACTCTGCATCAGCAAAGAGCAGAATTTATTATGAAATGAGGGATATTTGTGGAACTTCGCACGGTCTTTGAAATGATCGCGAATGTTATTTTGCCCGTGGCCATTACCATTGTCCTGGAGTATGTCCGCAAGGATAACGCGATCAAGCATTCTTTGCGCTTCAAAATCATTGTGGGAATCATTCTGGGGTTCACCTCCGCATTGGGCAATGAACTGGGGTTCGCAGTGAGCAGCGCAGCTCTCATTAACACCAGAAGCGCTGCCGTGGTGAGCGCCGGACTCTTCTTCGGACTTCCCGCCGGAATCATTGCCGGCTTTATTGCAGGCCTTGAGCGTGTTCTTTCTGCCTTTGTCTGGCAGTCTGCCGGAACCTATACCGTATGGGCATGCTCTCTTGCTACGCTCGTGATCGGAACAGTTGCGGGGCTGCTGCATCGCCGCGCCTTCCGGGATCGGCATTATGTCCTTTGGATCGGGCTTTTGATCGGCGCCACCTCCGAGCTTTTCCATATTGGGCTCAATTTGCTCTTTAAGATAAATGACATTGCTCCTATGTGGATAATTGCCAAGGAAGTTTTCGTACCGCAGGTCCTCTGCAATGCGATTGCCATCGGCCTCTCCTCCGTTGCTGTCAAGTTGATCAAAATTACCGGCTACAAGGCGGTAAAGACATCCACATAAATCCGTGAACTTTGCCCATCCCTGAGTGTCAGCTCGATTGAGGGAGCGCTCCGCAAAATGACAGCCGATGGCGAAATCAAGCGGGAAGGCTCCGGAAAAGCCATCTGCTATTTCCGCATCAAGTAATCCCTTACGAATCCATACTTTCCCTTCAATTTTGGTTGCAAATAAGGGGGAAATATCTAACATGAAGAAAAGCACCTGCCGTTTTTGCCGGCGTGTGATAAGGATATTTTTCCGAATGTGGATATTGTACGGCAAAATCCGATGCTCGTTATGGGTACAGACGTAATATCGTAGGGGACGATGCCCACATCGTCCCGATAAAATACGGTACTGTTGATGAAAAATGCATGAAATTGATACTGAGGATTGACAAATATGTTATTCATCATATTCGTTTGATCCTTGATAATGAAAAGGGGACGATGTGGGCATCGTCCCCTACGGTTTCAAAAAAATCAATATAGCCGTACAGGAAGAAGCGGGCTGTTTAAGGACAGCCCGCTTCTTTTTTATCTTCTTTTATTTTGCTTTTTTCTTGTAGGTAAAGCCGACCACAAGACCAACGATAACACCGAACTCCACCAGGGCGATTATCACTGCCCAATTGCCTTGGCTGAAGAAGGATCCGGGCAGAGTGCCCGTTCCTCCGCTAAGTTCCCCGCTGATATCGCCGATCGTTATGTCATTGAAATATTCCCTGCTATAAAACAGCCCCTCCTCTGGGACGCTAACCTCCGCAAAGGGGGCAACTCCCTCCGGGCTCTGCAGGTTTTTGACGGACTCCGGCTCCACGCTTTCCCCATCCGGGGTGAAGAACTCGTCGCTGCCTTCCTCTGCGGGGGAGGATCCCAACTGCACATATACCTTCGCGGCGTCAATTATCTGCTCGTCCGTTTCCTTTGTGGAGACCCAAACCTTATAGTGCCCGGCATCTTTGACAGATGGTTTATCATCCGTCGTATCCAGAATTTCCCAAGAGATATTGAGCCGAGACCCGGGAGCAAACCGGCCATCTTCATTCTCAATTCCATACCACTGGGTCTCTCCCCCTTCGGTACCGCAGAGCCAGGTCACCCCTTCGCCAATCTCCGTGCTCAGAATGCCATTCTCCATATCCCATTCGCCATAGGACACCAGCTCATACTTATTCATGGCCCCGGTGTCCTCGTCGGCACAGACCGCAGGGACAGCCAAGGCCAGGGCGAAAGCTAAAAGAAAAATCAAAGAGAGAATCTTTTGCGTTGTTTTCATGGTACACCTCATACAGTAGTCATTTCTCACCAGAAATTGTAGCATGGGCCCTCGAGCCTGTCAAGCCGAGGACCGCCCCGGCAAAACATTCCATGACTATTCCCATACTGCCCGGGGACTATACAGTTTAGGGGCTGTTTTCAAAATTATTGAAAAGCCCGTGCGCCGGAGGAAAAACTGTAAAGTTTTCAATGCGTTTTTTGAATGTGTGAATATTCCAGTGCGGCGGAGCCGCCTGTCCGGAGTCATTTGAGCCACCTGTCCGGAAACAATGAGCCATTATTCCGGGACAGGTTGAACCAGTTGACAATATCAAAACAGATGGTATCATAATCCTGCTTTTACTTTTA